>NZ_CP151587.1:0-300000 GCF_038396845.1 Gymnodinialimonas sp. 57CJ19 | reverse complement strand
CTCGGTGCCTAGGAAGATAATCAATGACACGACGAACAGCGTGACAAGGCCAAGGGCCAGTCGCTGTGCGATCATCGTCAAGATATGTGACATGGGGTCCCTTCGGGGCGGGCATTTGCCCTATTTTTGCTGTTTTTGGTTCCGGGTGGAACGGACGTGGCGCGGACAAAGTAGAACGAAGAACCCCCGGCCAGAAGTCTGACCGGGGGCGTTTCAGATCACGACGCGAAGGACCAGCGTTCTGCGATCCGCTGGCCATCGTTGCGCCAGTTGGCGGCGATGGCGTCTGGACGCACCAGCGCATCGGTATGGGCACCGACGTAAGAGGCGAACATCGGGATAAGCGCCCCACCTTGGTTGGCGCAGATGTCCTGCATCTCGTAGTACATCTCACGGCGCAGGTCTTGATTCAGTTCAGACCGGGCCGTGTTCAGCAGTTCATTGAAACGCTCATGGGACCAATAGGTCTCGTTCCATGCTGCACCCTCGGAATAGGCGGTGGAGAACATGAGGTCTTCCGTCGGACGCCCGCTCCAATAGGTGCCGGCAAAGGGCTTCTGCATCCAAACGTTGGACCAATACCCATCATCGGGCTCGCGCACGACTTCAAGGTTGATACCTGCGGCTGCCGCAGATTCCGCGAACAGAACGCCCGCATCCAATGCGCCCGCGAAGGCGGCGTCGGCAAGGTGGATTTGCACGTCAAGGCTTTCCATGCCCGCCTCACGCAGGTGGAAGCGCGCGCGGTCGGGGTCGTAGCTGTGCTGCTCCAGGTCGGCGTTGTAGAACTGCTGGCCCGAACCGATTGGATGGTCGTTACCGATCTCGCCGTAGCCGTTCAGGATCGTGTCCACCAACTGCTGACGATCAATGGCGAATTTCAGCGCCATGCGGATGTCGTTGTTGTTGAAGGGCTCGGCCCGTGTGTCCATGGGCAAGCCATAGTGCTGCGTGCCTGCAACCGACAGAATCTCGATCCCCGGTGCGCGCTCCAGCAGATGTACCGTGTTCAGGTCGGCGGTGTCGATGTAATCAACCTCGCCCGAGATCAGGGCATTCTGGCGCGCGGCGTTGTCGTGGATCACGATCTGCTCGATCGCGTCGAAGTGCGCGCGATCTGTCTTCCAGTAACCATCATGGCGCGTGTAGCTGGCCGACACACCGAATTCGAGGTCATTGAGAACGTAAGGACCACAACCGTCGGTTGTCATCGGATCAATCGCGCCATCGTTCACGGCGGGCAGGATCGGCAGGTGATAGTCTGACAACACGAAGGGGAAGTCGGCGTTGCCCGAATCCAGCGTGAAGGTCACGGTCATGCCTTCGGCGACAATGTCTGTAATCGGCGCAACAATCGGCGCAGCAGCCGAGGTCGAATCTTCGCCACGGTGATAGTTGATCGACGCAATCACGTCTTGGGCGGTCATGATGTGACCGGAATGGAATGCCACGTTTTCGCGCAGACGGAAGGTCCAGGTGGCCGCGTCGGCGGATGCTTCCCAGCTTTCTGCCAATTCCGGCACCAAGGAGCCGTCAGCCGCGATCTCGGTCAGGTAGTTGTTGCGGGTATGGCCCTGCAAGATCGTGAAGTCGTTTTCCCATGTGCCCGGATCAAGCGAGTCAGTGGTAGAGCCATGGGCCATACCGATCCGCAGCGTACCACCGCGAACAGCTTGCGCGCGCAAAGGGGCGCCCCAAGGGGTAATCAGCGCGGCGGTGCCGACGGCGGCGGTACCCTGAAGCATTGTCCGACGGCTCACGCCACCGGGTCGGTTGAACTTGGTCATAGTAGTCTCCACTGTTGTGACGTCTGGCCGGTTTCCCCGGCCTGTTTGTCAGGTCATTCTGTGCGTGATTGTCTGTGCTTCAAGCTTCATATGCAACAGCCAAGGACACAATGACCGTAGGCCACCGCTGGAACGGGCCCTTTTCGGCAGTGGTTTGGGGCCGCCCAAATGGTTTTCACTAGGCGCAAATCGTTCCTCGTAAGGCCCGTTTCTCCCAGCGCTCTAGGCCCGCTCGGCCGACCCCGACAACCTGTGTCCAACATCAGACGGAACGGGTAATGCCCCCATCCACACGGATGTTTTGCCCAGTAATATAAGCCCCGCCGTCCGAGGCAAGGAAGGCTACGACACTGGCAATCTCGCCCAAAGAGTTGCCGTAGCGCCCCATGGGGATCATCGTGCGGAACTCCTCTTTCTCAGGCAGGCTGTCAATGAAGCCGGGCAGGACGTTGTTCATCCGGATGTTCTCGGCCGCGTATTTGTCTGCGAACAGCTTGGAGAACGCAGCAAGGCCCGCCCGCATGACGCCCGAGGTCGGGAACACGGCGTTCGGCTCGAATGCGGCGAAGGTGGAGATGTTGATGATCGCGCCGCCACCCTGCTTTTGCATGATCGGTGTCACAAGACGCGTAGGCCGCACCGCGTTGAGGAAATAGACCTCCATCCCCTCGTGCCAGTCATCATCCGTCAGTTCCAGCACCGGGGCGCGGGGACCGTGACCGGCAGAATTCACCAACACATCGACGCGGCCCCGCTGGGTCATTGCCGCATCGACGAGGGCCTGCAAATCATCCTCGGATTTGTTGGAGCCGGTGACACCGACGCCGCCCAATTCCTTGGCCAGGGCCTCCCCCTTGCCAGAGGACGAAAGGATGCCGACCTTGAAGCCGTCAGCAGCCAGGGCTCCTGCACTGTCCGCGCCCATGCCGCTGCCGCCTGCGGTGATCAATGCAACTTTTGTGATGATGGTTGTCCTGTTGAGAGTTCAGATATCTTCGCCACGGGCCACAGCAGCGGCTACAGCGGCGATATCGTCGGCTGACAGGCCATAGTCCTGCGCCGCTTCTTCCGCGCTGATGTAGCCGCGTGCGAGGTCGCGTTTGACCAGCGCCGGGTCACGATCCGCTGCTTCGCCGTAGCCTGCGCCGCCGGGGAAGGCCATTTCCACGCGACGCCCCTCAGCCACGAATTGCTTGCCTTTCACGCGCATTTTGGTGCCGTCGTCCTGCACAATCCTTGTGGGCGCACCCTGCTTGCCGCCGCGCCGCCCGCGTGCGGGGTGGTCGCCCCGGTCGAACATGGCTTGAAGGTCCATCTCGTGGCCCGGCATGGCGCTGACGTCCATGTATTGCCCAAGGCCGCCACGGGTCTTGCCCGCACCGCCCGAGCCGGGCCGCAATTCCTTGCGCCAGATGATCACCGGGCCTGCGTGTTCCGTAGCCTCGATCGGCATTGTCATCACGCCAGAGGGGAAGGCGGTGGCGTTCAGCCCATCCACCTCGGGGCGCGCGCCAGAACCGCCAGAGTTGAACGTCAGCACTTCCGCGCGCCGCCCCCCCGGCGCCGTGGGCCGCACCGACATCTGGAAGTTGCACAGACATCCCGCACCTTCCGCCGGAACCAACCCGGGCACGATCTTGTCGAAGGCGTCGAAAACCACATCGGGCACGAAATGTCCCACGATGTGCCGCAACGCGACCGGGGCGGGGTGGACGGCGTTAACGATGGTACCCTCAGGGGCGGTCACCTCGAACGGTGCCAACGAGGCCGCGTTGTTGGGAATTTCCGGCGCGATGGCGACCTTCAGCGCATAGCATGCATAGGCCTTGGTGTAGACCATCGGACAGTTGATTCCCTTCTTGTCGACGCCGCTCGTGCCCGTGAAGTCCGTGACGATCCGGTCCTGTTCCACCGACACGCGGGCCTTCAGCGTGATCGGCACGTCGAAGCCGTCCATCGTCATCTCTCCGTCTGCCGCCATGCGGGGCAGGGCGTTGATCCGCTCCAGCGTGGCGCGGCGGGAGTTGTCGAGGACGAACGCCGCAATGCCATCTAGATCATCCAGCGCGAACTCTTCCATCATGTCGATCAACCGGCGGTGGCCGATCTCGTTACAGGTGGCCAGCGCGTACATGTCGCCGATCAGTTGATCGGGCTCCCGCACATTGCCGCGCACGATCTGGACCAGCGTCTTGTCGACCTCACCCGCCGAAGCAAACCGCATGATCGGCAGGTACAGGCCCTCCTCGTAGACGCTGTGCGCATCGGCGCCGAAACCGCGCCCGCCGATATCCACCACGTGGGCGGTGCAGGCGAAAAAACCCACCAGCGCGCCGCCTTTGAAGGACGGCGTGACCATGGTGATGTCATGCAGGTGGCCGGTGCCTTCCCAGGGGTCATTGGTGATGTAGACATCACCCTCGGCCATGGTCTCGCGCCCGATGCGGCGAATGAAATGCGGCACGGCATCGGCCATGGCGTTGACGTGACCGGGGGTACCGGTGACGGCTTGGGCGAGCATGCGCCCTTGGGTGTCATAGACCCCGGCGGACAGGTCTCCCGCCTCGCGTACCGAAGTGGAGAACGCCGTACGCACCAGAGCCTGCGCCTGTTCTTCCACGATGGAGATCAAGCGGTTCCACATGACCTGATAGGCGACTGTTGAAGCTTGAGTCATTGGGCGTCTCCGGTGGTCACGGGTTTGGTCATCACGTCGATGCAGCCGTCGCTGGACCTCAGCGCATCACGGCTGGCGGGGACGATGATTGTTGTCTCATCCTCCACGATGGCGGCGGGGCCCTGGGCGATCTGGCCCGTCTGCATGGTGCCGCGCGCGACGACCGATGCATCCTGAAATGCTCCCTGCGCCGGGTCGAACAGGCGGCGGGTGCCCTGGGCGTCGGCGGCTCCAGTAATGTCGAAGGCGTCGTTCCGCGCCACGTCCTCGGGCGGGGTGGTGGCGTTCACGGACCAGACGGTGATCTCGATATCCATGCCCGCCACGGTGCGCCCGAACAGCTTGGCGTACTCCTCTTCAAAGCGGGCCTCAAACGTGGCCGCATCGGGAGCCATGGCTTGCGCCTCGGACAGGTCGATGGGGATCTCCCAGCCTTGCCCGGTGTAACGCATGTAGACCTTGAATTCGCTATTGATCGGCGCGTCCGCGTCGCAGGTGCGCACGAAACCCGTGGCCTCTCGCTGCAATTCTTCCAACAGTGCCTTGATTACGTCCGGCGCGAAGTCCGACAGCTTCATGTAGACCGAGCGGTTGGCCTCGAAGCTGAAGGGCGCGCGCAGGAACCCGATGGCACTGCCCACGCCGGCGCCCGGCGGCACAAGGCAGCGCTCGATGCCAAGCTTCTCGCACAGCCGCCCCGCATGCAGCGGCGCCGCGCCGCCGAAGGCGATCATCGTGTATTCCGATAGGTCCTCGCCATTCTCCACCGCATGAACCCGCGCCGCATTGGCCATGTTCTCGTCCACAACCTCTGCCACGCCGAAGGCGGCCTCCGTGGCGTCCATGTCCAGCGTAGCTGCGATGACGTCCGACAGGACGGAAGAGGAGGCGGCCGCGTCAAGGACAATGGAGCCCCCGGCGAAATTGTCCGGGTCCAGCTTGCCGAGCACCAGATCGGCATCCGTCACCGCAGGCCGCTTGCCGCCGCGCCCATAACACGCAGGCCCCGGCTCGGACCCCGCACTCTCCGGCCCCACGCGGATCTGCCGCATCGCGTCCACATGGGCGAGGGAGCCTCCGCCCGCCCCGATCTCCACCATATCAATGACGGGGATCGAGATCGGCATGCCGGAGCCCTTCTTGAACCGATAGGTCCGCGCCACCTCGAACACCCGAGACGTCTTGGGCGTCTGGTTCTTGATCAGGCAAATCTTTGCCGTGGTCCCGCCCATGTCGAACGACAGCACCTTGTCCAACCCGTAGCGCGCCGCGATATGGGCCGCGAAGACGGCACCGCCGGCGGGCCCCGACTCCACCAGACGGACCGGAAAATCCGCGGCGTTCTGGATCGAGATGATCCCGCCGCCCGAATGCATCAGGAAGATGCGGCAGGTCACGCCCTCTTGCGCCAAACGGTCCTCCAACCGGCCCAGGTAACTGGCCATCAGCGGCTTGATGTAGGCGTTTGCCACGACGGTGTTGAACCGCTCATACTCGCGCATCTGGGGCGAGACTTCAGAGGACAGGGACACCGACACCTCGGGCACCACCTCCGCCAGCACATCGCGCACGACCCGTTCGTGATCGGGGTTGAGGTAGGAGTGGATCAGCCCCACGGCGACACTCTCGAAGCCTGCCTCCCTGATCCGCTCGGCCACCGCGCGGACCTCATCCAGATCAAGATCAATCATCACCTCGCCCTTGGAATTCACCCGCTCCGCCACGGTAAAGCGCATCTGACGCGGCAACAGCGGCTCGGGCAGGGACAGGTTCAGGTCGTACTGCTCGAACCGAGACTCGGTGCGCATCTCGATCACATCGCGGAAGCCTTCCGTCGTGATCAGCGCCGTCTTCGCGCCGCGCCGCTCGATCAAGGCATTCGTCGCCAGCGTGGTGCCATGGATGATCTGGGTGATCTGCCCGGGCGTGATGCCCGCCTTGGCGCAGACCTGCCCCATGCCGTCGATGATCGCATTTTCAGGCGCGGCGTAGGTCGTCAGCACCTTGGTCGAAAACTGCGTGCCTGCGCCTTCCAGAACGACATCGGTGAACGTGCCGCCGATATCAACACCGAGGCGGAAAGAGGCGGGAGAGGTCATGGGCTGGTCCTTGGACGATGGGGGTCAGCGCCATAGAACGACATAGGAAAGGAGAGGTCCAATCAATTGAATCGTACAGGGTGATAAGAAAAATCTATTCTGTCAGGCTCACAGCCAACTCGGCAGCAGCGCGAACGAAAAGCGGCGTGCGCTTGGGATCAAAGCGGGCAAAAAGCGCCAGCGTCTCTGGCAGCCAGCCACAGGTGAACTCTTGCAACCGACCGGCGGCGATATCCTCGGCCGCCATCGCTTTGGGCAGCAAGGCGGGCCCCATGCCGTCCACCGCCATGGCCACGCAAGACGTCAGGCTGCTGGAATGAACGATCTGGTTCACAGCCACTCCTTGAGCGCGGGCGTGTTCCGCCAGCCCCGCTGAAGCGCGCGTGTCGCGACCGTGGCTGATAACCGGGCCGTCAAAAAGATCGGCAAACCGGGTCGGCACAGGAAGCGACGGGGCCACAACCCAACAGTAGGGCGCATGACCAAGGGGCAATGTCCCCGCCATTTTGCGCTTGAACGGCCCGGTTTGCAGGGCAAGGTCCAACTGGTTGGCGGCAAGGTCTTTCTCGATCTCGACCGACAGGTTCACGTCCAGCTCTACCCGTACATGGGGGTAGAGCCGCTGAAAGGCACGCAGGAAATCATGCAGCCAGGTGCAGGCGACAAGTTCGGTCACCCCAAGGCGGAGGCGATCGTCGATGAGGTCCTGACGCCCCGCAATGGCAAGGAAGTCCTCGCCCGCCAAAAGCACCTTTCGCGCGGCCTCCAACAAGGTCGCGCCCTTCTCGGTCAGCCGGACAGAGCCGGCATCGCGGTGCATCAACACGGTTCCCAATGTCGTTTCTAGCGCCGCGATCCGGGTCGAGATATTGGGCTGCGTCGTCCCCAAGACATCGGCGGCCTTCCGAAACGTGCCCATATCCACAACGCTGATAAATGCCTCTAGCTGCTTCAGGGTGATCTGGCTTTTTATCATAGGGCGTGATCCGATAAGAAAACATGATCCTACACCGATACGCAGACCAACCGTCAGAGTCTACGCCGCGAAAGTGATCCGAAACCGGGCGCCCTTGGGTGAAGGCTCTAGCGTGATGGCCCCGCCCGTCGCTTCCACAGCAGAGCGCACGATATTCAGGCCCATCCCGGTGCCGCCCGCGCCCCGACGGGTCGTGAAGAACGGCTCGAACACGCGGGCGCGGTTGCCTTCGCTGATACCTCGGCCGTTGTCGGTGATTGTCAGCCCACTGGGGTCGGCCTCGATCTGCACGGACGTCGCGCCGTGATCGGCGGCGTTTTCGAGCAGGTGGGTCAGGACCATGGCCAGCATGTGGCCGGGGATGGGGGCCTTTGCCTGATCCGGCGTGACTGACACCGCCAGCTCCGGAACCGATGGCACCACATCGCGGACCACGCATTCGCCGTGCATGGCCTCGGCTCCCACGGCGGAATAGTCACGCATCCTAGCCAGCAAGTCCTCAATCCGCGTGGCGTCGGCGCGGATGTTGTTCATGAACCGGGCGCGAGCCTCGGGCGGCATATCGTCTTGCATCAACTCTGCCGCGCCCTTGATGGATGTGAGGGGCGTCTTCATCTCATGGCTGACGTGCGCGGTGTAAGTGGTCAGCGTATCGCGCTGGTGGTCCAACCGTTCGGTCAGGGCTTGGAAGCTACGGGCCAATGTCTCCACCTCTCGGGTGCCGTAGTGCTCTAACGGTTCCCATCTGGAGGCCGGTTGCATCTCGTCGGTGCGCCGGATCAGCGCCCGGATCGGTTGTGATACGAAACGCCAGAAAACGAAGCCGATGGCCCCGGTGGACAGCAACACGAAAGCGGCAGCTTGCAGCAGGTTCCACCGTTCCCCGTATAGAAAGTGGAAGATGTGGTTGGGGGTGCGGCTGAGGTAGACAACGCCGATGATGTCGTCGCCCACCATCGCGGGCATGGCCACGAAGATGCGGACCCTTGTGCCTTGGGACAGCCGATAGAGTAACGGCTCCCCCATTGGCCGGACCCGTGTGCGCGCGACCGAGGCGACATCGCCGTTGAGGGCCATGGCGACCTCGTTCACATGACCCAGATAGGTGCCATCCTCGGCACTGCCCGCAATGACCGTGCCGTGACGGTCCAGGAAGCGGTAGCCTGCCAGGGTCTGCTCTTGTGCGCGCAGGGCGATCCGCGACAGCTGCGGCCCGATCTGGGTATAGGCCGCGTCGATGGCCTCTGACGCGGGCAGGGGATCGGGTCGCGGGGGCAGGATCGCCTGAGGGTTCATGGTGACCGAGGGGAACAGCGGTTGATAGCTGCGCGTCCGAGGAGAGATCGCAGGAAGCTGCGGCGTGTCCGTTACGTCGGCAGCATCGCGGTACAGCTGTTCATAGGCGGCGGTCAGGACAGCGGCCTGCATCAACAGGCTTTCCTCGGTCTGTTGCACCAATTGGTTGGCGTAAAAGCGGAACAGGAACAGGCCTGCGATGGGCAAGCACAGGACCAAGGCCAGCACCGCAAGGATTACAAGCCCCAGACCAGGCCGCCATTTGCGCCTTACAGGGTGCATGGGCCCATCCGCAGCCCGACGCCGTGGACCGTGGTTATGGCATCGGGCAGCCCGGCCTCTTTCAGCTTGGCGCGAAGGTTGCGGATGTGGCTGTCAATCGTGCGATCTGAGACGTGGATATTCGCGCCGTAGACCTCATCCACCAGTTGCGCGCGCGACACCACATGATCGGGCCGCCGCATCAGGGCCGTCAGAAGCGCGAATTCCGAGGTCGTCAGGGGCACATCTTGCCCCGCTATCCGGCTTTGGTGCCGTTCCGCGTCCAACGTCAGCGCCCCCCTTGTGAGGGGGGCCACGGCCGCAGGGGCGACCCGCGCTGTGCGTTTCAGGATGGCCTTGATCCGGGCCACCAATTCGCGCGGGCTGAAGGGTTTGGTAACGTAGTCGTCGCCGCCAATTTCCATTCCCAAGACGCGATCAATCTCATCGTCGCGGGCGGTCAGGAACAGGATTGGAACCTCGGACGTGCGGCGCAGGGCTTTGCAGACTTCCAGCCCGTCCATCTCGGGCAAGCCGATGTCGAGCACCACAAGATCAAACGCGCCGCTTTGCGCCTTGGCCAACCCCTCGGCCCCGTCGCTGGCATAGGAGGGCGAGAAACCGGCCGCCTCTACCGCGAAGCCGATGACGTCCTTGATGTTGGGATCATCGTCGATAATCAGGATTTGCGTGGGCATCGGGCAGGCCTTCAAAGATCGTGGTAGGTTTCAAGGTAGCGTTGCAAACGCCAACGGCGAAAGCCCCATTCCTGCCAATCCGTAATCGGATCGAACCGCAGGGCAGGCAAACCGCCCCGCCCGCAAGCGGTGTTGTCGGTGATCTCGCCGAAATCCATCATTGCGGGAATCACCTGTTCGCCAAGATTACACAGGTATTCCAGATCGAGCTGCTCGGGTGCGGTGTGGGACATGTTATAATCGGTAATCAGGTAGGCGAAGTTGATGAAGCAGCAGGCATAAAGCGTGGCCGCCACGGCGACGCCGTTGCCGCGCATCAGCCAAGCGGTCGGGCGCGCCTGCGCCATCTGCACGATGATGAGAACGATGCCGACGAAAATCAGCCCCATCCAGATGAACGCCGCGACCCGCAGGTAGGTAAGCGTATAGGCCTCGACATATAGGCTAAGGCGGAGGGCGGCCGTTAGCACCAGAAACAGGGTTTGCCCCAGCCAAAGGTACATCAGCCCGCGTAGCAATGCACTTTGCGCCACCAAAGGCCGGATCGCTATGGCGAATGCTCCCGACAGCAACGCGGTTATCAGCAAGGGGTAGGCGCCTCGGTGGGCGTAGCTGGCGTAGCTCATCCCGTCGGGCAGGGTCATGCCGCCCGACAGCACGCCGATATCCGAGAATGTCTGTACCGCAAACATCACGTTGAACAGGATCAATGAGGTCCGCACAGAGCCCGCGTTAACCAATCCGGTCAGGGGCAAGGCAATTGCCGTGGGCTTATGGGTGAGCGCCGTGAACCGGCCCGACGCGGTCAGGTAGGGCCACAGCAAGCAAGCCCCGATGACCCAGAACACAACCCTGGAGATCTGGTCAGAGGAAAGCAGATGGAAGGAGGTTACGCGGTCCAATCCGGCCTCCACCAAAGGGTTGGCGCTGGCAAACAGGATCAGAAACAAGCCGCCGATGACAAGGGGCAGCGCCGTGGCGCGCAGCGCGGCCTTTGCGTCAAAGCGAGAGGTGTTAGCCCTTATGTCTGACGCGGCCTCGATCGGGAGGAGAAAAGGTCCGATGAACCAAACCTCGATCAGCATCTTGGTGGTTTGCAACACCTTTGGGTAAGTGCCCGTGGCGATCCACCCCAGCACGCCAATGATCGCCACTGCGCAAAACAGCAGCGAAAGCGGTTGCAGCATTTCCACCACCGGAAGGACGCAAACCGCCACAAAGGCCATCGCTAATCCCGCCTCTTTCCGGGTCACCCCGCCGGGCTTCAATGCCAACATGCAGGCGGCCAACGCCAAGGTGTATAGCGCGACGGATATGCCAAGCTCGGTCTGCCAGAACAGTTGATCCGCCAGAAGAATCATCACCACCAATGCGCCGATTGCCTTGGGCGACATGCGGCCTGTCAGGAATAGGCCCCCCTGCGGCGCGACGGTGTTCGCGGTCGCCGTCTTTTCGCTTGTCTGAGGGGCTTGGTGGACCTCGTCCAGAAACCACCACGCGTCTTTTGCGAGCCGTTCCGGCAGGCCGCAGATCACCAGTTGCGCGTCCATGAAATCTCTCCTCATCGGGTGTGTTTTCCGACGCCAGATGTGACCGCTTGGTTTGCAAATGAGCCGCCCTAGCTGTGCAGTCTGCGGGGGCGTTTTGTGCAGAGTTTGTGCAAGGACCGACCGCGCCGCTTGCGGTACGGCGAGAGGCGCGTTGAAAAGGTCACGGTTTCGCAACATGAAGAAGCGTTCGTTAACGACCGTCACGGAATCGTTGATTTAGTTAGCGTGTCAGCGGTAACAGCGCACGAAAATAGGGGGCCAGTATGACTCAACAACAAGGCGATCCGCGTCACTTGGAGACGCTCGACCGCGACCTCGCGCGATTCTCGTATCTGGAGAACGCCACAAACATGGTTGCACGACCAATGGTGGGGACTGGGGTCTCCTTGGTCTTCGTGTTGTTGGCCGGTTTGGGCGCGATGCTGTTTTTCGGGCAAGCCAACAATACGTTGATTGTGGTCATGGCGGCCTGCCTTGGCGCTTACATGGCGTTGAATATTGGCGCCAATGACGTCGCCAATAACATGGGCCCCGCCGTGGGCGCAAACGCGCTTTCCATGGGCGGTGCCATCGCGATTGCGGTGATTTTTGAGAGCGCCGGCGCGTTGATCGCGGGCGGAGACGTTGTCTCTACCATCGCCAAAGGCATTATTGCGCCAGAAAGCATGGGCACCGCCGCCGTTTTTATATGGGCGATGATGGCGGCCCTGTTGGCCGCGGCCCTTTGGGTGAACCTTGCCACTTGGGTCGGTGCGCCGGTTTCCACGACCCATTCGGTCGTGGGTGGCGTGATGGGCGCGGGCATTGCAGCGGCAGGCTTTGCGGCGGTCAATTGGCCCACGATGGGCGCGATTGCAGCCAGCTGGGTGATCTCTCCGGTTTTGGGCGGCGCTGTGGCGGCCTTGTTCCTGGCCTTGATTAAGTCACGCATCATCTACCGTGAAGACAAAATCGCCTCGGCCCGCGTTTGGGTGCCTGTGCTGGTGGGCATCATGGCGGGCACTTTCGCGGCCTATCTGGCGCTGAAGGGCCTGAAGAAGATTTTGCCGATTGATATGCCCACGGCGCTGATGATTGGCGCGGCAATTGGCGTCGTGGTCTGGTTGGTGATGATCCCCGTGATCCGCAAGCAATCCGAGGGCTTGGAGAACCGCAACAAGTCCCTGAAAGTGTTGTTTGGTATCCCTCTGGTTGTCTCTGCCGCGCTGCTCAGCTTCGCCCACGGCGCAAATGATGTGGCCAATGCCGTCGGCCCCTTGGCCGCCATTGTACAGGCATCGCAATCGGGTGACTTTACCCAGGCCGTTTCGATCCCTTTCTGGGTCATGGTTATTGGCGCGTTCGGGATTTCCTTCGGCCTGTTCCTGTTCGGCCCCAAGCTGATCCGCATGGTCGGCGGTCAGATCACCAAGCTGAACCCGATGCGGGCCTATTGCGTGGCGTTGTCGGCGGCAATCACCGTGATCGTTGCAAGCTGGTTGGGCTTGCCTGTCAGTTCCACCCACATCGCGGTGGGGGCTGTTTTCGGGGTTGGCTTCTTCCGCGAATGGGACGCCGAGCGGCGGATCAAGAACGCCCGCCTCGCCATGCCTGACCGCACCCAATATGCGCCAGAGGAACGCCGTCGCCGCAAGTTGGTCCGGCGGTCGCATTTCATGACGATCATCGCCGCATGGGTCATCACAGTGCCCGCCGCAGCGGTCTTGTCTGCGATCATCTTCTTCCTGATCTCGACCGTTATGGGCTAAGTCCCCTTGGGGCAAGCGCCGCTCATTCGGCGCTTGCCCCCAGATTACCTTAGGCGCGGGCCGTGAGCCACCACGTCTCGATCAGGCCGATACCCTTCACATCGATCTCTCCTCGCGGCTCGAACACGAAATCCTCGCTTAGTTGCGCGTGGGCGGCGGGGGTCACCAGAACGCGCCCCGGTGCGCTGTAGCTTTCCATACGGCTGGCGGTGTTCACGGTCTCTCCCCAGACATCATAGAACAGCTTGCGGTTGCCAATGACGCCCGCCACGACCGGGCCCACATGCAGGCCGATTCTGATCTCGAAGCCCTCAGGCAAGATCGTGGACGACGCCTTGGCGACCTGCAACATATCAAGGGCCATATCAGCGGCACGATGGGCCGGGTCGCCTACGGAATTAGGCATGCCAGCGGCCACCATATAGGCATCGCCGATGGTTTTGATCTTCTCCACCTTGTGGCGGTCGGCCAGCGCATCGAAGTCCGTGAAAACGCTGTTGAGCAGTTCCACTACCTCTTGCGGGTCCAGCCGGATCGAGAGGGGGGTGAAATTGGCGATATCCGCAAACACGATAGCCACATTGGGCAGGCTATCGGCAATCGTGGCATGGGGGGCGGCTTTGAGACGCGTAGCGATTTGGCGGGGCAGAAGACTATAGAGCAGGTCTTCCGAGCGGGCATATTCCGCCTCCAACGATCGCTCGGCCTTGTCGGCATGCAAGAAGCCCACATAAACCCCAAGCGTGGCGAAACAGGTCACCACCACGAAGGCGCTGACTTGCAGGAAGGACAGCAACCCATCCCCCACGCGGATGAAGGAAGCCGGCGCCAGCAGGGCCATTTCAGAATAGACCATGGCCGTTGCGCACAGCAGGACAAGGCCGATCAACATGCCGATGCGTTGCGTGCCAAAGCATACGATGGCGATGACAGGGATGCTGAGGAAATACAGGTGCAGGCCTGACCCTTTTCCCAACAGCCACACCAGTATGGCTTGCACAATCACGGCAACGCTTGCCCCGAATATCCAGGCGGCCAGCATGTTGCGCGCTGCAATCATCGGCCAAAGTAGAAACAGGCCAAACAGCGACACCGCAAGCGCCGCAGGCCACAGCCCCTGTGCATCCACCGTCAAATAGAGAGAGGCATAGGAGCTGCCCGACAGGGGAATAAGCGCCGAAATGACGTTGAGCGTGCGCCGCTGGCGCAATTCCGGCCCTGTCAGGCCCGCCGTGCCATAGCTGACATACCAAAGCGCCCAATCGGGCAGCCGCCAGTTCCCCAGATAGATCCGTGATGGCATCCCGAACACTCCCCGAAAAGGCTGGCCAACAAAGCGCATGCCTTTGCGGGTAGGATAGGCAACGGGGCCACGCGGCCAAGCTCTTTTTGCCACGCCGCTTCGCCTCGACAACGGCGGTGGGGCTGATACGGTCGTTTGACTGGCCTCAGCGCCGTGAAAGCGACCCAACGTGTTGATGAGGAAGCAAGTGTCGGAAAACATCGCCTATGTAGAGCATCCCAGTGATGTGCTTGCCCATGCAACAGGCTTGATCGCGCAGGGCCGAGGTTTCGCGTTGATTACCTCGGTTGCGATTGAAGGCGGTGCGGCGCGGGAAGTAGGCTCTTTGGCGCTGGTGGACGATAGCGGGGCAATGGTCGGATATCTGTCGAACGGCTGTATCGACAAGGATATCCAGTTCCACGCAACCGAAGCGTTGCAAAGCGGTACGAAGCGCGTGGTGCGGTACGGCAATGGCTCGCAATTTCTGGATCTGAAACTGCCCTGCGGTGGCGCGTTAGAGGTGTTGATTGACCCCGCCCCGGATACCGAGGCGCTGACCGCTGCCCATGAAACCCTCGTCGCGCGGCAGCCTGCGACGCTGCGTTTTGAGAGGTCCGAAGGGGCGATTTCGTTCACCTACACGCCCAAGATGCGCCTTGTGCTGGCCGGGCGCGGGGCGGTGTTTCGGGCCACGGCAGAGGTGGGGAAATCGGCCGGTTTCCAGATATTCCTGCTGTCACCGGACGAAGATGATATCGCGGCCACCGCAGCGCTTTGCGAACAGCGGCCGGTGCATCTTACCTCTCTGGGGCAAGGGGTGCCGATGGCGGAACTGGATGAGCATTCGGCCTTCCTGACGCTGTTTCACGACCATGATTGGGAGCCCGAGCTTCTGCGTGCCGCTGTTCAGACGCCCACAAGCTTCATCGGATGTTTGGGCAGCCAGCGCACCCACGCCGCACGATTGGATCGCTTGGCGACCTTGGGGGTGAGCGCCACGGACCTTGCCCGGGTGCGCGGCCCCATCGGGCTTGTGCCCTCCTTGCGCGAAGCGCCGCTGATCGCGCTGTCCGCCATTGCCGAGGTCGTATCGGCCCTGCCAGCGGGTATTCGCGGCGTCTGAACCTAGCGGGTTGCCTTGGGCAAGCCGTCGGCGAATTGCGCCGCGACGACTTCTTGCAGCTTGTCCCACACCCCGGCCGAGGCGCCCATGCAGAGGCCAAGTTTCGCATCGGCGGGGTAGGGATGGGTCACACCGCCCGCCTCTTGGATCATCAACAAACCCGCAAGACTGTCCCAAGGGTTCATCGCCGTTTCCACATAGCCCCCAAGCCGCCCGGCGGCGACACAGGCCAGCATGTTGGCGCCCGATCCGTTGCGGTAGAACATGCCGCCCGCTTGCATCAACCCAAGAATGATCCCAGCGGCTGGTTCAGGCGGGGTCCGGTCCGATGCACCGACGGCCACAAGGCACTGATCTATCCGGCGCGTCGGGTCGAGCGTGCTTTTCACCCCGTCGATGGTGAAGCCTTGTCCCGCACGGGCCATGAATTGTTCACCTTGCAACGGTACGTCGATCACGCCCACCAATGTTTGCGCGCCTTCGATCACGGTAATGACGATGCACCAATGGGGCAGGCCCATCAGGAAGGGCACGGTGCCGTCGATCGGGTCAATCACCCATGTGTAGCCCGAGCTTCCGCCCGCTGCGCCGCCTTCTTCGCCCAAAATGGCATCGTCGGGGAACTGACTGGCGATCTCGGCGCGGATCATGTCCTCCACCGCGCGGTCCGCGATGGTGACAAGGTCCAACTCGCCGTTCTTTGTCTCGATCTCCAGCGCGTCACGGTTGCGGTAATACTCAAGCGCAACTTGCCCCGCGCGACGCGCAAGGTCGGAGGCAAGGGCGGCGCGGGCATCAACGGGATCGGTCATGGGGGTTCCTACTGCACAAGAATAAGGTCGTCAGGATCAAGCGTTTGCCTGACTTTTTCGCTGCGCCAAGCCTAGGCGCAACCCCTCTCGTCCGAGGCCATGCGTCCCGCGGTCATCGGCTCTACCACGCCCGTCGTGCCCCAGAATGTCACCGGAAGCTCCCGCAGGCGGCGCATCGCCAGATATGCAAAGCACTGTGCTTCTGTGGCGTCGCCTTCCCAACCATGATCCTCGGCCTTTTCCACTGCCACAGAGGCATATATGCCGATCATTTTCAGAAGCGTGGGATTGTGACGCCCGCCGCCACACACAATCAAGCGGGAGGGGCGCACGGGCAGGCGGTCCAGGCCGCGTCCGATCGCAGCGGCGGTAAAGGCGGTGAGCGTCGCGGCGCCATCGGCGTCAGACAGGGCGGACACCCAGGCGTGGCCAAAGTCAAAGCGGTCCAAGGATTTGGGGTAAGGTTTGGACAAATAGGGATGCTCCAACGCGCGATTGAGTAGGGTCATGTCAACTGCCCCCGTAGCCGCGAGCCTTCCGTCGCGGTCCATATCGCCCAATCCCCGTAGGCCCATGAAGTCATTTATCGGCGCGTTGGCGGGGCCGGTATCAAAAGCGGCAAGGGTGCCGTCCGCATCGCGTCCCGTGACATTCGCTACACCGCCAAGGTTCAGGATCGCCGTTCCTTCGGCATCATCGAGAGTCGAAAGCAGCGCATCGTGATAGATGGCCGACAACGGCGCGCCTTGTCCCCCGGCAGCCATGTCAGCACTGCGGAAATCATAGACAACTTCGGTGCCCAGACGGTGCGCCATGGCCGGGCCGTCGCCCAATTGCCGTGTCTGCCCAAGTTGCCCAGATGACGGCGCGCGGTGCAGGACAGTTTGCCCGTGAAAACCCACAGCCGCGATGTCGTCCATGGTCAGGCCCGCGTCCTTGACCAATCTTGCCACCGCCTCCGATTGCGCCTGCGTGATCCGCGCCTCGGCCTGCGCGAAAATCGCGGGCTCGGGGCCGTCGAAGGCCCAATCCTTCGCGTCATTCAGGCATTGGGCAAGGATCTCGTTGGTTTCCGTGTCATAGGGATAGAGCGCGTAGGGCCCGAAGGCCCCAATGGTCTCTCCATCGGTTTGCAGGAGGGCGACGTCGATATTCCCGTCCAAAACGGTGCCGGTCATCAAACCTACGCACCAGCGCATTTCAGTGTCATGTGCCATAAAGCGCGTCTCCCACTTCTTGTCTTAGCGTCGCGATCCGGGTCTCGGCATGACGAGAGGGGTGAACGCGATTGGTCAGCAGGGTCCAGACTTGGCCCGCTGCGTGATCCACCCAAAGGCCCGTGCCGGTAAACCCGGTGTGTCCGATCGTTTTCGGCCCACATTTCTGCCCGCCCGACCAATTGGGAAAGCGGATTTCCCACCCGTGGGTGCGCTGGTCGGAAAGGGCCTCGCACGTCAGGTCAGGGCCGCGTCCGAGCAGAGCCTCGCCGAAATTTAGCAAGGCGTCGGCGGTGCCGAACAACCCCGCGTGGCCGGTGCCTTGAAGGGCGTAGCAATTCTCATCATGGACCTCGCCGCGCATGACGCGGCCCCGCCATGTGCAGGCTTCCGTTGCGGCGCAAGCCTCGGGCGGGGGGGTGAAAGTGAAGCCGGGGCCGGGGTCCATGTCGTGGACCAAGCAGCCCTCGACCCGTTCCAACGCGATGCCAAGAAGGATGAAGTTGATGTCCGAGTAGACCGGGTTTTCAACCCGGGGCCATTCCCGTTGCAATACGAAAGCCCGCAGGGTCGCGGGGTCATGGCCGTGGGTATAAATCGGGGCCACGGCGGGGAAGTGCGTGCGATGGCCAAGGCAGTCGCGAAACGTGGTGGCGCGCTCCCAACACTCGGCGTTGTATTGGCGAAAGTCGGGGATGACGCTGGTCAGCGGTGCATCAAGGTCCAACCGTCCGGCGTGGGCATGGGACAGGATGCGTTCCGTTGTAAACACGGGCTTGGTCAGAGAGGCGAGATCGAAGATCGTGTCCCGCGTCACGGGCGCGGGATCGGGCACCAAGGCAGCCGACCCCGCCCAAGCCACATGCCTTCCCTGCCCATTCACCACGCCTAGCACGGCGCCGGGGATACGCCCTTCGTTCACGGCCGCATCAGCCACGGCCCATGCGGCCTGAAAACTCACGCCGACGGCTCCACTGCATAGCGGTGGTGGGGGCCGTTTTCTTGCCACGTCACCGGGGCCGGTTCCCACCCGATGGGGCGCAGGGTGGAGGGGACTTCATCGGTTTCCACCGCGAAATCCACATGGCGACGTTCCAGCGAAGGCACCGCAGAGATCAGCTTGCGCGTGTAGGGATGCTGCGGGGCCGAAAGCACATCGCGCGAGGGGCCGATTTCCACCACCTGTCCTGCATAGATCACCGCAATGCGGTGGGCGATGCGTTCCACCACGCCCATGTCGTGGGACACGAACAGATAGGCCAGATCGAAGTCGCGTTGCAGATCAACCAGAAGGTCCAGGACCTTGGCCTGCACAGACACGTCGAGGGCAGAGACAGCCTCGTCCAGCACAAGGATCTTGGGCTCCGGCATCAAGGCACGGGCAATGCAGATACGTTGCCTTTGTCCGCCGGAAAATTCGTGGGGGAAGCGATCCAGAGTGTCGGACGGAAGGTCCACCTTGCCAAGCAGCATCTGCATCCTCGCCAGTGCCTCGGCATCCACACGTTTGCCCGCCGCGATCACCGGTTCCGCCAGCAGTTGGCGCACCTTCATGCGCCCGTTGAGCGAAGCGTTGGGGTTCTGAAACACCATCTGCACGGCGCGGCTTCCATCGGCCTCGATACGCCCCTTGGTCGGCTCATTCAGGCCAAGGATCGCGCGGGCCATGGTGGATTTGCCCGAGCCGCTTTCGCCCACAATCCCCAAAGTCTCCCCCGGTTGCAGATCAAACGACACGTCCGAGACCGCATGAACAACGCCCTTGGATTTGCGCCGAAAGCCGCCTCGCACGGGGAAACGCACGGCAAGGTCACGGACGCTCAGGGCGGGTTTGGAGCGCGTTTCGGCGGGCGCTCGGGCGGCGTCGCCGTTGCGAAAATGGGGCACCGCGCTGAGAAGGTGACGGGTGTAGGGATGGGTTGCCCGGTCAATGATATCATCGGTCGTGCCGCTTTCCACGACCTCGCCATGTTGCATGACCACGGTTTTATCGGCGATCCCCGCCACGACGCCGATGTCGTGGGTGATGAAGATCAACCCGGTGCCGGTATCGCGCTGCAACTCTGCCAGAAGCGCCAGAATCTGCGCTTGAATGGTTACGTCCAAGGCTGTTGTCGGCTCATCGGCGATCAGAAGGCGCGGCTCTCCGGCCAAGGCCATCGCGATCATGATCCGTTGCAACATGCCGCCCGACATTTGGTGGGGCGATTGATCCAGTCGCCGCGCGGCATCGGGGATGCGCACGCGGTCCAACGCCCGAATGGCCGCCTTGCGCACCGCGCCGCCGCTTAACCCGTGACGCTTGGCGAAGATCTCTCCGATCTGGGTGCCAACCTTCAGAACGGGATTGAGGGAGGTCATGGGTTCTTGGAAGATCATTCCAATCTCGCGCCCGCGCAGGCGCTGCATCTCGGCCTCGGACGCGTTCACGATATCGGTGGCGCCGTCCAAGGTAATGTTGCCCCCCAGCACGCGCCCGCCGCTGAAATCCACCAGCCGGTTGATCGACATCGCCGTCACGGATTTGCCGGACCCGCTTTCGCCCACGATGGCCAAGGTTTCACCCGCGGCCACGTCAAAGCTGACGCCGTGAACGACCTCTTTTTCCTGGCCTTCAACGCCGAATCCGACGCGCAAGTCTTTGACGGATAGAAGCGTCATGCCCGCCCCTCCTGCGATTTGGGGTCGGTGATATCGCGCAGGGCGTCGCCCAGAAGGTTAAAGCCCAGAACCGCCAGCATGATCGTCACCGCAGGATAGATCAGCAGCCAAGGTGCCAGCTCCATCAGGTTGCGGCTGTCCGACAGCATCACCCCAAGGGAGGGCGCGGGCGGCTGCGTGCCTAGGCCAAGGAAGCTAAGCGCGGCTTCTGTCAGAAGCGCCCAAGCCAGCGCCAGGGTGAATTGCACCGTCAGGGGCGCCACAAGGTTGCCAAGCAGATGCCGCGACAGGATGTAGGTACGAGAGCTGCCGAAGGTCCGCGCCGCATCCACAAAGCTGCGCGTCTTCAGTGACAGGGCCGGGCCACGGGCGACACGGGTGAAAATGGGCGTATAGACCAAGGCAATCGCGAGGATCGAGGTCCACATGCTCGCCTGCAAGATCGCCACGATCAACAGCGCCAACAGGATCGCGGGGAAGGCCAGAAGGATATCCATCGTGCGCATGGCGGCCCCGTCCCAAAGTCCGCCGAACCACGCGGCAGTCAGGCCCAGAAATGTGCCAAGGGTCGCGGCGATGGTAACAGAGGACAGGGCCACAAGAAACGAACGGCCCAACCCCTCCATCAACCGGCTCAGCATGTCGCGCCCAAACAGGTCCGTGCCCAGAAGGTAGGTGCCGTCCGGCGCTTGCATCCGCGCAAGGCGGTCTTGGCCCAGGGGATCATGGGGCGTCAAACCCAGCAGCCCCAGAAGCGCTGCGATGCTGAGCATGCCGATGATAATCAAGCTGATGCTGCCGGCCGGATGGCGGGCGAGGGCGCGCAGAAGGCTCATGCGTTGCCTCCATAACGGATGCGGGGATCAAGGGCGGCGTAGGCCAGATCGACCAGAAGGTTTACGAGCATGAAGTTGAAGGCGATGAACAGGATGACCCCTTGAACTAGGGCGTAGTCCCTTTCCAATATCGCGTCGAGCACGACACGGCCCAAACCGGGCAGGGCGAAGATCTGCTCTACGATCACTGCACCGCCCAGAAGGTAGCCGAATTCCACCCCGCTGAGTGTCAGCACGGGGATCAGCGCATTCGGCAGGGCGTGGCGCCAGATCACATAGCCTTGGCTGAAGCCTTGGGACCGGGCCGTGCGCACGTAATCCTCGCCTAGAATATCCATCATTGCGGCCCGTGTGATGCGGGTGACGGCGGCGGCGAAAGCGGTGCCAAGGGCGATGGAGGGCAGGATCATCTGCGCCAGATTGCCCAATGGGTCCTCCGAGAAGGTCACAAAACGGCCCATTGTAGGCAAAACGCCGAAGCCCACGGACAGGATGTAGATCGACAGAAGCGCGACCACGAAATTGGGCATCGACTGCCCCATCATGGCGAAGATGCGCACTATCAGGTCCGATGCCTTGTTGGCCCGCGTCGCCGCGAAAACGCCCGCGGGAAGGCCAATGGCAAGGGCCACGACCATCGACATCAGCGCCAATTGCAGCGTCAGGGGGAAGCGTTCGAGGATGATATCCAGCACCGGCTGGCCGTAGGTGACCGAGATGCCAAGATCGCCCCGGAACAAGCCGCCAAGCCAGCGGAAATATTGCACGGCCCAGTTCTGATCGAGGCCGAAGTAGGCGGCAAGCGCCTCGCGTTGGGCGGGGGTTAGCATCCCGCCTTCGGTGCCCAACATTGCCGTGATGGCATCGCCGGGCACCAATCTGATGGCGACAAAAACGAAGACGGAGACACCCAACATGACCAACGGAAAAACCGCGAGGCGTCCGAGAAGATATTTCATGTTGGGTGCCCTGCCTTTGCTTGCCGTTTATTCCGCCAACGTCACATCGACGAGGCCGAACAGCGTACCCGTGGGGGACGACACGAAGCCCGAAACGCCCTCGGTCTGCGCCGTGTAGGTGTTACCGGTGAACAGCCAGATCCAAGGCGACATTTCGGCCAGATGGCTTTCGAAGTTGCCAAAGATCTCGGCGCGGGCGGCCTCATCGGTTTCGGCGCGGCCCTCGATCATCAACGTGTCCAAGGTGTCGTCGATGTAGTTGGCGACCCCCTGCAGGTTCCCGTCCCGTGTCCAATAGCGGTTGTACATGGTGTAGGGGTCCACGCGGCCGCCGTTCAGGGCCACGGCCATGTCGAAGTCAGCGGCCAACCAGCGGTCAATGTAAACGCTGAGTTCCAGCATCTCGATTTCCAGGTTGATGCCCACTTCAGACAGCTGCGACTGGATCACCTGCGCCACGGCCGAGGCGGTGGGTGGCTCGCCGTTGGCGGCGATCACGGTGGCGGTGAACCCATCTGCGTAGCCCGCTTCGGCCAGCAATTCGCGGGCACGGTCTTGGTCCTGCTCGTAGCAGAACAGGCCGCTTGGGTCGGTGCGATACGCCGGAGAGGTCAGCGGACCGGTCACTTCGCCTTCACCCAGGAGCGCCGCATCCAGCACGTCCTGGCGATCAATAGCGCAGCCGATGGCTTGGCGCAGGGCCAATTCGCCCATAGGCTCACGCGATGCGTTCAGCTGCAATACATAGTAGCTCAGCGTCGGGGCCGTGTTCAGTTGCAGGCCTTCGGTGCGGGGCACCAACGTGGCAACCAGCGGGTCGTTGATAAGCGCGAAATCCGCCTGACCGGCACGCAGGGCGGCCAGCAAAGCGGTCTCGTCCGGCAGCACGCTGATGTTGATGCCGTCGTATGCCACATCGCCGCCGTGCCATGCGTCAAAGGCCGACAGGTTGGCGCTGGCGTTAGGTGTGCGTGCATCCAACGTGAACGGGCCAGAGCCGATGACTTCCGTGCCGAGTGTACCCGCCTCAATGGCCGAGGCCGGAACCACAGCTGCGTTGACGGAAGCCAGACCGTTGAGAAGCGGCGCGTTGGGGGCGTCCAGCTCGAATACCACGGTGGCGTCGTCGGGCGTTTCGATATTGATGATCGACGTGTAGTTCGCCCGCGCAATCGCGCCGGTTTCCTCGTCCAGGATACGCTCAAACGAGGCGCGCACGTCGGCAGAGGTCACAGGCGTCCCGTCGTGGAACATCGCGTCGCCGTCCAGTTGGAACGTCAGCTGCAAACCATCGTCGGAAAAGCTCCAGCTTTCGGCCAGCGCGGGTTGCAATTCCAACCCTTCGTCCAGGCGCACCAGCGGCTCGTACATCAGTTCCAACAGGCGGATCGTGGCAAAGCCCGGTTGCGTGTGCGGGTCAAGGCCCGTGGCGTCCTGGGACCATGCAAGGTCAAGGGTCTGGGCGGCCAGTGGGGCCGCCAGCGCAGTGCTGAGCAGCGCCAGCGCCCGTGCCGTTGTCTTGACGGTGGATGTGATCGTTTTCATTCCAGATATCTCCCTTAGGTTCGTGTCATGAGTGAAGTCAGGCGGCGGAATTCTCTCCCGCTCGTTCAATGGCTTTGCGAAGGAAACCTCGTTCGGCCTCCAGAGTGGTCCGTGCCGTGTCGGCATCGAGCCCGGTGATCTGCATTAAAATGGCCAGCTTCACGCTGCCGTCACTTTGGCGCAACAAATCCTGCGCTTCATCCGCGCTGCACCCGGTGGCATCGCACAGCATGTCGGCCGCGCGGTCTGCGAGTTTCTGGTTCGAGATCGTGACATCCACCATCCGGTTGCCCCAAGTCTTGCCCAAGCGGATCATGCTGGCGGTGGTCAGCATGTTCAGCACCATTTTCTGCGCGGTGCCGGACTTCAGCCTTGTTGACCCGGTCACGACTTCGGGCCCTACCACAGGCGAAATCGCAGCATCGGCAATATGCGCGATGGCCGACCCCGGATTGCACGATAGCGCTGCGGTGAAAGCGCCAAGGTCCTTGGCATAGCGCAACGCGCCGATCACATAGGGCGTGCGGCCGCTGACGGCGATGCCAATCACCACATCGCGGGCGGTCAGGTTAATGGCTTTCAGATCATCCGCACCCTTGGCTGCGTCATCTTCGGCGGCCTCTACCGGGTGGCGCAGGGCGGTATCGCCACCTGCGATCAGGCCCACGACCAATTCGGGCGGCACCGAGAACGTCGGCGGACATTCCGAGGCGTCCAGCACGCCCAAACGCCCGCTTGTGCCCGCGCCGATATAGATCAGCCGCCCACCCTGGTTGATGGCGTCCACGATCCGATCGACGGTGGTAGCGATGGCTGGAAGGGTCAGGGCGACGGCATCGGCAACACCGCGATCTTCGTCATTCATGCAGGCCACGATCTGAGCGGCGGACATCAGGTCGATGTCAGCGGTGCGTGGATTGCTCGCTTCCGACACAAGCGATGCAAGGTCTGTTTTGGCAGCGGTAGACACGGCAGCGACTCCCCTTCTATGCCTTAGGGTGAATTTTTTATTCCACTATGTCAAATTTTTTGTGATAAGTTATTCCAAAGCGAGCCAGCCCGAGGACCAATCCTTGTCTATACTCACCTTGATGCAGGCCCAGTTGGGCACACTGTCCGCTGGCGAGCAGCAGATTGCGAATACGATTCTGGATGATCCCGATGCGATGGCGCGACTGACTTCGATCGAATTGGCGCGAAAGTCGGGGCGGAGCCAATCTTCGGTGGTGAAGTTCTGCCAGAAGCTGGGGTTTTCGGGATATCAGGACTTGCGGATGGAAATCACCCGGGCCGCAGCCGCGCAGACGGTGCCGATTGATGCGGTTCACAGCACGATTGATACCGGCGACGACGCCCTGATGACGGCGCAGAAACTGCTGTCGAGCAAGATCAAGTCACTGCAGGAAACCCTTGGGATCAATCCGCCCGCTCAGCTAGACGCCGCGCGGGATGCACTGAATGCAGCCGCAAGGGTGCAGCTTTCGGGCGTCGGTGCATCATCGCTGGTGGCCCGTGACTTTGCCTATAAACTTCAGAAGCTCGGCATTCCTGTGCTGTTTGACGCGGATAGTCACATCCAGATGGCCCATGCCGCAACGTTGACGCCCAAAGATGTGCTTGTGTCCTTGTCGCAATCGGGCACCAGCCTAGAGACGTTACGGGTGGCGGAAACGGCGCTTCAGCGGGGCGCGACTATTCTGACCGTGACGGGTTTGCAGCCGAACCAACTGGCGGATTTGGCGGGCAACGCTCTGCGCACCGTCACCGATGAAGAACGGGTCCGGTCATCGGCTATCACGTCACGGGATGCGCAATTGATCCTTCTGGATCTTGTATTTCTGCGTCTTGTTCAGATCCGCGATGGGGCGGTCGATTTGATCAGCGGCGCGGCCGAGGCTGTGGCCCCACTGAAGATCTGAGTCCCCCTCAAAAAACCAAAGCCCGCGCGGATGCACGGGCCTTGGCCAAGTGAACAACTTGAAGCGGCGTTACTCCGCTTTTGGGCCCGCCTCCAGCACGTCTTCCAACGTGCGCAGGCCGGTGCGGGGGGCTTGCACCAGTACCGACATATTGCCGGGCTTATGCTCATTCCGGAGCATCTTCAGATGCGCGCCGGGCAGTTCATCCCATGGGAAAACTTCGGACATGCAAGGATCAAGGCGCTGCTCGCACATCAGTTTGTTGGCAGAAGATGCTTGCTTGAGATGCGCGAAGTGGCTGCCCTGCAAACGCTTCTGGTGCATCCACATGTAGCGCACGTCGAAGGTGCAGTTGAAGCCCGAGGTGCCGGCGCAGATCACCACCATGCCGCCTTTTTTACAGACCAAGGTGGACACCGGGAAGGTCGCCTCGCCGGGGTGTTCAAACACCATATCCACGTTGTTGCCCTTGCCGGTGATGTCCCAAATCGCTTTGCCGAACTTGCGGGCTTCCTTGAACCACTCGGCATATTCAGGCGTGTTGACCGTGGGCAATTGGCCCCAGCAGTTGAAGTCGCGCCGGTTGATGACGCCCTTCGCGCCAAGCCCCATGACAAAATCGCGTTTATCTTCGTCGGAGATCACGCCAATCGCGTTTGCACCCGCCGTATTGATCAGCTGGATCGCATAAGAGCCGAGGCCGCCGGACGCGCCCCAGACCAGCACGTTCTGGCCGGGCTTGAGGTCGTGGGGTTCATGGCCAAACAACATCCGGTAAGCGGTGGCGAGCGTCAGGGTGTAGCACGCGCTTTCTTCCCAGGTCAGATGCTTGGGGCGCGGCATCAATTGCTGCGCCTGCACATTGGTGAACTGTGCGAAAGAACCGTCCGGCGTCTCGTAGCCCCAGATCCGCTGGCTCGTGGAGAACATCGGATCGCCGCCGTTGCATTCCTCATCATCGCCGTCGTCCTGGTTGCAGTGGATCACCACCTCATCCCCGATTTTCCAGCGCTTTACCTTGTCGCCGACGGCCCAAACGATGCCTGCCGCGTCTGAGCCCGCGATGTGATACTCTGCGCCGTGGCCATCAAAGGGGCTGATCGGCTGGCCAAGGCCCGCCCAGACGCCATTATAATTCACGCCTGCGGCCATCACGAGGACCAGCACCTCGTTGCTGTCAAGCACCGGCGTATCCACGACTTCAACCTCGAACGCCTTATCGGGCTCGCCATGGCGTTCGCGGCGGATCGTCCAAGCGTACATCTTGGGCGGGACATACCCCATGGGGGGCATTTCACCCATCTCGTAGAGGTCTTTCATGGGCGCATCATAGGGTGCGGCTTGCGTGGGTGCGTCTAGGGCCATGGTACTCTCCGTCATGTCTATGTCCTCGGGCGTGATGCCGCGGTGCGGAATCAAATGCTGCTAATGCGAGAGATATTGGCGGCAGGGTAATATTGCAACCATGAAATGTCATTTTGAGTAATTTTATGTCGCAGCCGTGCTCGTTGTGGGCGAGGTGCGGCAGGCGGGACGTCGCCCGGATGTGGGCCTATGACACTCAGGAACCGTGACCACGCGCGTTCATCCACTCGCGCAGTCGCGCTGCGACCTCGTGGGTGGCCGTGTTGGAGCTATAGACGCGATCAAGCAGAAGGGGATCTTTTCCGGCGAGGTCGAATTGCAAAGTGTGCATGTCATCATCCTCATGAACTGTGATGTTGCAGAACAGGTCAAACGGGATGGTTCGGGTCTTCGCGCCGAGCAGGCCGCGCCAACGGACATGAGCTAGGCGCTGGGTGGCATCAAAGGTTATCCTGGCAGAACTGTTGGATAGGATGCCCCAAACGCCGATGCCGGTGAAAAGGAGACCGATGACGATGAAAAACGCGGTCAACTGTGTGATCTCTGCGATGAGCATGGCACAGGTAAAGGCGGCACCGAATAGAGCAAAAAACGCGAAGCACAGGTCCGCGAAAATCTTGCGGCGGCTGACGATGGTGAAGCGGGTGTCTGTGTCCTCGGTGATTTTCAAGGAGATGAATTCTCCAACCGTTCGACATCCAATAGATGCGCCACCGACGCCGCGTAGTAGTCAATGACGGGCAAGCCGCGCTCGGTCACGGTCAGAGCGCCTCCGTCGCGCTCCACGAAGCCACGCTCCATCAAGGCGCGGAGACCTGCTTCGATCGTGTAATCCAGATCCTCGCGGGCAAGGTGGACGTGGGTTTCCCGGGCCGAGGCCCGGTCTACGCGTTGCTGGACGGCGTCCCTGAGCGAGGCGGCCGTACGCGCACCGTCTTTGAGGGCATGGGCCACAAGGGGGACGGGCACAATCGGGGTCACGGAGGCGATGCGCGCCATCAGCGCCTCGCCCAGGGCCTCTGCGTCGTCCGTGTGCTTGTGGGAAAGGAACTCGTTCAGCGACAGGGGATCGCCAAAACTGACGGCGGCATAGCCGTAGCGGTGAAACCTGCCGGTGATCCGGTGCCAGATTTGGCGGCGCAGGTAGCGGTAGATCGGCAAAAGCGTGAAACGAAAGCCCGCAGTGCCGCCGGATTGCGCGGCGATCAGGTTCCGGTCCTCCATCACCCGGTCGTAGTTGATGGCCACGGGGACGAAGGTGACATTGCGGGATTTGCCCGGCGTGAAACCATCAAGAATGTAAGAGATGAGCCCGAGTTTCGGAGGCCCTAACCCGCCGGTGCGTGACAGGCCGCCTTCGGGGAACACGGCTTGGGTCACGCCGGCCTCGGTCGCCATCTGCACGTAGCGGGCCAGCACCTTGCGATAGAGCGGGTTGTTGTGTCGGCGGCGAATGAAGTAGCCGCCGAGTGCGCGGACAAGGCCCCGCAGCGGCCAGACCCGGGCCCATTCGCCGACGGCATAGGCCAAGGCAGAGCGTTCAGCGACAAGCCAGGTAACCAACACGTAATCCATGTTGGAGCGGTGGTTCATCACGAAAATCACCGTGTCGTCGGTGGGAATACCTTCAAGGGCGTCGGCATTGGGGTCGGTCAGGCGCACCCGATAGAGCGATTGGCTCAAGAAACGCGCGGCGCGGATGGCGAAAGCAAAATAGGTGAATGCCGAGAAGCCGGGGACGATTTCACGGGCGTAACGCTCGGCCTGTTGCGCGGCGACATCTTCGCGAACGCCCTTGGACTTGGCGTGCTCGATAATGGCGGCGGCGACCTCGGGATCGTAGACGAGACGGCGCACCGTATCCATGCGGCGGGCCAGTTTGAATGGTTGGATTGGCGTCTTGAGACGCTTGTTCAGTTTAGCCACCGCGTTTTCGAGGCGGCGGCGCAGGAACCAGCGGACCGAGGGAAAGAGGAAATGAGACGCAAAGGTAACGGCTGCGAACAGGAGGATCAGCACGAAGAGCCAAAGGGGAAGGGTGATGGGCGTCGTCATGGGCGGACGGTGTCAGGAAATGAAGGGCGGCGCAATTGGTGAGGCGGGGCCTGGCGCGGGGAAAGTTGCTGTTGGTGCGCAGGTGGCGACGGGGCGCTGAGAGGGGCTCTGCCCCTACGCCTCCCGCGGGGAGGCGCTTACCCCGGAGGTGTATGGCCAAGGCGAATGGGTGCGTTGCCCAGGTCAGCGCCGCGGTGCAGCTTTGCGCATGCAGCGAATTGACAGGGACATTTTATTCCGCATACATGCACTTTAACGAAATGATATTGCTGATAACGAGTCGGAGCCTCCCATGTCCCAAGCCCCTAAAGACCGCCCGTGGTTGATCCGGACCTATGCGGGACACTCCACAGCGGAGGCGTCGAACGCGCTGTACCGGGGCAATTTGGCGAAGGGGCAGACGGGGCTTTCCGTGGCTTTCGATTTGCCGACCCAGACGGGCTACGACAGCGATCATGTTTTGGCGCGGGGTGAGGTTGGCAAGGTGGGCGTGCCGGTGAGCCACTTGGGCGACATGAGGGCCTTGTTCAAGGACATTCCGCTGGAGCAAATGAACACCTCGATGACGATCAACGCGACGGCGCCTTGGTTATTGGCGCTTTATATTGCCGTGGCCGAGGAGCAAGGCGCGGATGTGCGCGCTTTGCAAGGGACGGTGCAGAACGACTTGATGAAGGAATACCTGTCGCGTGGCACCTATATTTGTCCCCCCAAGCCGTCGATGGCGATGATCGCGGATGTGGCTGAATATTGCTATAAAGAGGTTCCGAAATGGAACCCGATGAATGTGTGTTCCTACCATCTGCAAGAAGCCGGGGCGACGCCCGAGCAGGAACTGGCATTTGCCTTGGCGACAGCGGTTTCCGTCCTGGATGAATTGCGCCCAAGGGTGCCGGAAGAGGATTTTCCGACGTTGGTGGGGCGGATTTCGTTCTTTGTGAACGCGGGCATTCGGTTCGTGACCGAGATGTGCAAGATGCGAGCCTTTGTCGATCTGTGGGATGAGATTTGTGAACAACGTTATGGCGTGAGCGACCCGAAGTTTCGGCGTTTCCGGTACGGTGTGCAGGTGAACTCTTTGGGTCTGACCGAGCAGCAGCCTGAGAATAACGTCTACCGCATTCTGATTGAGATGCTTGCTGTGACGCTCTCCAAGAAGGCCCGCGCCCGTGCGGTGCAATTGCCCGCCTGGAATGAGGCCTTGGGGCTGCCGCGCCCGTGGGATCAGCAATGGTCCATGCGCATGCAGCAGATCATGGCGTTTGAGACGGACCTGCTGGAATACGGCGACTTGTTTGATGGCAACCCGGTCGTCGATGCCAAGGTCGAAGAATTGAAGAACGGCGCAAGAGCGGAATTGGCGAACCTGCAAGGCATGGGCGGTGCCATTACGGCAATTGACTATATGAAAGGCCGATTGGTGGATTCCAACGCGGAAAGGGTTAACCGGATCGAGCGGGGGGAAACCGTGGTCGTGGGCGTGAACAAATACACCGCCTCCGAGCCGTCGCCGCTATTGGGAGAAGACGGTGGAATCATGGTGGTTGATCCGGCGGTGGAGCAGGATCAAATCGCCCGATTGGAGGAATGGCGCATTAGCCGCGAGGACAGTGCCGTGAAAGCGGCGCTGGAGGAGCTGGCGGTTGCGGCTCGGGAAGGGCGCAATGTGATGCCTGCCTCGATTTCTGCCGCAAGAGCGGGCGTTACCACGGGTGAATGGGCCGGGGTTATGCGAGCGGTTCACGGAGAATACCGGGGGCCGACAGGCGTATCAGGGGCCGTTTCCAACAAGACAGAAGGGCTCGAAGATATTCGCGACGCCGTGGACGTGGTGAGCGACAAATTGGGACGGCGTCTCAAGTTTCTGGTGGGGAAGCCGGGATTGGATGGCCATTCCAATGGGGCAGAGCAAATCGCATTTCGGGCCCGCGATTGCGGCATGGATATCAGCTATGAGGGTATTCGGCTGACCCCGGCCGAGATCGTCGCCAGCGCAATAGCGGACAGCGCCCATGTAATAGGCCTTTCGATTCTGTCGGGAAGCCATGTGCCGTTGATTAAAGAGGTGATGGAGCGCTTACGCCAGGAAGGAGTGGATATTCCCGTCTTGGTCGGCGGTATTATTCCCGATGAGGACCGCGCTACCTTGCTGGGATATGGCGTGGCAAGGGTCTATACGCCCAAGGATTTTGAGCTGAACACGATCATGATGGATATCGTGGCTTTGGTGGATTCCTCCGCAATCGCCGCTCAGTAGCCGCGGCCTGATGCTGCTCAAAAAAGGACATGTCCTTTTGTTTACTTGATTTTGAGATCTGAAAACGGCAAACGCCTTTCACTGGAAGCCAATAGTGAAGGGGAATTCGTTATGGCAACATCACTTGAATCAATGAGCCTGGAAGAGCTGCAATCCCATCAACGGGAAGTGGAGGCTACAATTAAAGGCTATGAAAAGAAGCGCAAAGCAGATTGTCTTGCGGAACTGAAGGCCGTTGCAAAGAAGCACGGTTTCTCGCTTGATGAATTTGTGGGCGGAAAAGTGTCTTCGAAATCTGGCCCTAAAGGCGTGGCGAAGTATGCCAATCCTGCGGACGCGAACCAAACCTGGACAGGTCGTGGTCGCCAGCCCAATTGGATCAAGGACGCATTGGCTGCGGGTAAATCTCTGGACGAGTTTGCGATCTGATGACGGTTCATATCGGAGCAAAGCCCGGAGATATCGCTGAAACGGTCTTGATGCCGGGCGATCCGCTGCGGGCGAAATGGGCGGCAGAGCGGTTTTTGGAAGACCCGGTCTGCGTCAATGAAGTCAGAGGCATGTTGGGTTTCACGGGGAAGTGGCGCGGCAATCGCGTAACGATCCACGGTTCCGGCATGGGCATGCCAAGCCTGTCGATCTACGCGAACGAATTGCTCCGCGATTACGGGGCGAAGACGTTGATCCGGATCGGCTCCTGCGGAGCGATGCAGAAATCCGTGAAGCTGAGGGACGTGATCCTGGCGATGACGGCATCGACCCTGTCGACGCCATCCTCGGGCATTTTCCGAGAGCTGAACTATGCTCCTTGCGCGGATTACGGGCTGCTTCAGGCGGCCTACCTGGCGGCGGAAGGCAAAGGCGCGGGCATTCATGTGGGCGGGATTTATTCGTCTGACGTGTTTTATGATGAACGCCCTGACCTGAATGAGCAAATGGTGCGCCACGGTGTCTTGGCCGTGGAGATGGAAGCGGCAGAACTATACACCTTGGCGGCACGCTATGATGCGCGGGCATTGGCGGTTCTGACCGTGTCTGACCATCTGCTGACGGAAGAGGCGTTGCCGTCGGAAGATCGGCAATCCAGCTTCTCGGATATGGTCGAAATTGCGTTGGAAGCCGCGTTTTCATGACAAGGCGATTGGCCGGACATAGCGTCGGGCCAATCGGGCTTGGCTGCATGAGTTTCGGGGGCATTTATGGGGCCACCGACGAAAAAGAGAGTTTCGCCTGCATGCAGGCGGCGCTCGATCTGGGGGTGACCCATTGGGACGTTGCCGAGATCTACGGCGGCGGGGTGAGTGAAACGGTCATTGGCCGGTTCCTCGATGCCACAGGCGCTCAGATCACGCTTGCCACCAAGGCGGGCATCTACACGCAACCGACCCGACATTTCAGCAACGCCGCCAGCGATTTGCGGCGGTCCCTGGAGGGGTCTTTGACGCGGTTGGGCCGTGACAAGGTAGAGCTGTTCTATATCCATCGCCGCGAGCATTCCCGACCCGTGGAAGAGGTGATGGAGATCTTGGCGGGCTTCCTGGACGAGGGGTTGATCGGGGGCATCGGTTTTTCCGAAATCTCACCCGCAACCCTGCGACGCGCGGCGGCCGTGGGGCCCGTGGCGGCGGTGCAATCGGAGTATTCGCTTTGGACGCGTCAGCCGGAACTGGGCATGATCCAGGCCTGCACTGAGGTGGGGGCTGCCTTTGTGGCGTTCTCGCCATTGGGGCGCGGTATGTTGAGCGATCATTTCCAAGGGAGAGAGAATTTCCCCGAAGGTGATTTCCGTTCGGGACAGCCAAGGTTCCAAGACCCGAATTATCAGGCGAACCTGGCGGCGATTGAGGGCTTCAAGGGGTTTTGCGCAGAGAAGGGCTGGTCCGCGTCGACGGTGGCTTTGGCGTGGCTTTTGGCACAGGGCGATCACGTGATTCCGATACCGGGCACACGGACCGCAGCGCATTTGACAGAGTTGGCCGGCGCGACGGAGATTGTGTTGGAGGCGGAGGAGTTGGCTGAGATTGAGCGGCTGTTGCCTGCGGGATTTGCCCATGGGGCAAGGTATGCAGAGGCGCAATGGGCGGCGGTGGAGATCTACGGATAGGGTAGGTTTGTGGGGCTGGTTTCGGCTCTTTGAGTTGTATTTGCCAAGATGAAGGGGAGCCCGTGGCGCTTCCGTGGCAAGGGGCGCGCGTTAACCTTAGCGGAAGGTTAACGCGCGTTTTCGTCAGAGGATCACGACATCGAGGGGCGGGAAGCCGTTGAAGCCGATCGAGGCGTAGGTTGTTGTGTAGGCACCGCAGTTTCTGATCCAGATACGGTCCCCGGCTTTGATGCCGAGGGGAAGGGCCACGGGGCGCTTTTCGTATAGGACATCGGCGCTATCGCAAGACGGGCCCGCGAGGATGCAGGGGCCGGTTGTTTCATGGTCACGGTCGGTGGCGAATTGGTAGCGGATTGCCTCGTCCATGGTTTCGGCGAGGCCAGAAAATTTACCGATGTCCAAGTAGACCCAACGGTGCAGGTCATCGGGGGATTTTCGCGACACGAGGAGTACCTCGGCCGCAATCATGCCCGCGTCGGCGACGAGGCCTCGGCCGGGCTCGGCCATGATGCGGGGCACGTCTTTGAAGCGGGCATGGACGAGCTCCATCACCTTGGCGGCGTAAGCCGTTGGGTGGGGGATGTCATCGCCGTAGAAGGCGGGAAAGCCGCCGCCGATGTTCAGCAGGTCGAGGGCGAAACCAGCGGCATGGGCCGCGTCCCAGACAGCAGCAATACCATCGAGGACCGGGGCCCACATCATGGGGTCACGGGTTTGGGACCCCACGTGGAAGCTGAGGCCAACGGGGCGCAGGCCGAGCATGCGGGCGTGGGCCATCAGGGAAAGGGCGTTGTCGCGGGTGGTGCCAAACTTCCGGGTCAGGGGCCAATCGGCGCCGGAGGCTTCCACCAGCAGGCGGATGTAGACCTGAGCACCGGGAGCGTGTTCCGCGATCTTGTCCAGCTCTTCGGCGGCGTCTGCGGCGAAGACATCGACGCCGACGGCATGGGCGAAAGCAATGTCGGAAGGTTTCTTGACCGTGTTGCCGAAGGAGATGCGCGATGGGGTGGCGCCGGCTTTGAGGCACATCTCGATCTCCACGCGGGAGGCGGCATCGAAGCCGGAACCCATGGCGGCGAGGCGAGAGAGGATCTCGGGCGCGGGGTTGGCTTTGACGGCGTAGTGGATATGCGCCTGCCCGAGACCTGTGGAAAGGACAGTGTACTGCTGCGCCACACGGTCGATGTCGAGGATAAGGGTAGGGCGCTCGAACCCGTGGGCGCGGGCGTAGGCTTCGGCACGGGAAGGGGATGCAGAATGGGCGGGCGAAAGCCCGGGGAAAGTAGCGGTCATCACGTTCTCCAAGTGGACGGAACGCCCCATTCAAGGGGACGCGTTGCATTCAAAGGGAGACGTTACCGTCGCTACGTAACTGCGATGGTTATCCCGATATGTCCCAAGGGAGGGGCAACCGACTTACCATCCGTGACAGAGGCGCGTGCGTTGGCGTCTATATCGCGCATTTGGGGCAAGTCTGGATTCGGATCAAGAGATTTTTTTCGTGTCGCGGAATTTCTTGGGAGGCGGGTCAAATGCGGCGCGGATCGAGGGCCGTTGGGGAGGTCAGGGGCGCTGCCCCTTATGCGCCCCAAGGGGCGCAAACCCCGGAGGTGTATGGCCAAGATGAAGGAGCGGCACGGTAGTGGTTTTTAGCGGCCGTGGGAGCGGTTGTAAGGGTTGGCCGGTGGGGATTGATGGTGGGGTGTGTGAAGGGTGTCGAAGACCTCGATCCGGAGGGGATAGCAGGGGGTGGTGTCCGACGAGTGCTCGGCACTGCAATCGCCACCGGGGCAGGCGGAGAGGGCACCGAGCAGGTCGATCTCGGCGCGGAATTCGAGCGTATCGCCGGGGCGGACGGGGGAGGCTTTCATGAAGTATTGGCCGGTGTCGCGGGTGAAGCCGGTGCACATGAAGACGTTGAGGACATCGTGGACGTGCAGTTCCGCCTTGTGCAGCGGCAGTTGTGCGGCGTCGGCCAGAGCGCGGGTCAGGTTGGAGTGGCAGCAGTGGTGGTATTGGTCGCCGCTGTTGAGCAGCGCGTTGGTGTAGGGATCGCAGCGGGTGCCGATGACGTCGTGGACGGCACCGCCGAAGCTGTCGATGCCGTACCAGTCGAGGCTGTCGTGGGTAATGGTGGCCATCGGGCGCAGGTAGGGCAGGTTGGACCAGAGCGTATCGCCTGTGGTCACATGGGTGCCGTGAAGGGCTCGGGTTTTGCCGGAAAAGAAGCGCTCGGACAGGTCGTGGGCGTTCCAGAGGTTGAGGTCCCCGACCTGGGGGCCATCGACCGAGGTGATGCGGATCGTTTGGCCCGCCTTGGCGTGGAAGCTGGCGGCCTCTCGTGGGGCGGCGGTGTGGGATGTGACGGGCCCCGTGGGCGTGGCGGGGCCGAGGTTATGCGGCTCTGGCAAGGTCTCGGGCGGGTAGCAGACGACCGGCGCCACGGCCCGGCGGGCGGCGGCATCGGAAGGGGCGGGAGATTGCTTGGGACGGCGGTTGGGCATGGGCGGCTCCGTTTCTTTGGATTAGAGTCACCCACGAAACCCGGAGGTGCAAGGTCATGAAGTTGGAAGATTTTTCGCAAGGGGCGAATACGCGGCCGCCAAATCGGTTGGGGCAGAGGTACGATCACCAACACTTCCTGCCGGATCCGGGGAACACTGTGGTGTGCCATCTGGACTTGGACACGGCGGGGGGCGCGGCGGTTTTGCGGGCCCGTCGTAGGATGCAGGCCTTGCCGGAAGCAGAGCGGTTGCTGTTCACCCCGGAAGACAGCCTGCACATGACGGTGTTTGAAGGGGTTCTGGATGCGCGCCGCACGGCGGATGCCTGGCCCGCGGATATAGCGCGCGATGCTGAGGTGGCCGAGGTAACTGCCGCGATGTGTCAGCGGTTGGCGGCATTCGACGCGCCCGCGTCTTTTGCCGTATCGGTCGACACCGTGCGCCTTGGCGGATTGGAGTTGCGCGGCGCGACCCCGGCCGATGAAACCGCGTTGTTGGAGTGGAGAGAGGCGCTGTCGAGGGCATTCGGATATCGCCAAGCAGCCCACGACACCTATCAGCATCATATGACCTTCGCTTACATGCTGGATTGGTTGCCGGACTCCGTTCTGGCTGACTGGAAGCAAGGGTTGGCTGATATCCAAGCGGAATTGCAGGCCGCTGCACCGGTATTGCCGTTGCGGGCCCCGGCCTTTTGCACCTTCAACGACATGACTTGGTTCGAAGAGTTGCTGCCCCTCGCGTAGCGCTATCCAGCGGCCAGATGCCCGGCAAGACCAAGGGCAAAGCCCGCGACAGCACCCAGGGCGGGCCGCGCCTCATCCGTGCCTTTGGCAGCGGGGGCCACGTCTTCGAACACCAGATAGAGAATCCCCCCGGCAGCGAAGATCATGATGCCGCCAAGCAGGGCGCGCTGATCCGATAGCAGGGTGAGGCCGATCACGGCGCAGATCGGGCCGGTAAGCGCCAAGGCTGCAAACAGAAGTAAGGCGCGTGTCTTGGGGAAGGTACCTGCGCGAAGAACCTCTCGGAATGCGGAATAGCCCTCGGGCAGGTTTTGCAGGAAGATCATTGCCGCCAACACCCAAGCGGTCGCCCGGTCGATCACGATCATCGCACCAAGGGCAGCAGCTTCGGGCAGGTAATCCAGCAGCATTGCCAGAAGCTGAGCGCCCGCGCCGCCGGACCGTGCCACGATCTTGTCGACGAAAAAGAACGTCACACCTCCGGCCAGCAGCAAAAGGCACGATAGCCACGGCGGTAAGGTTTCGGCCCCTTCAGGAACCAGCACCAAGGCCACGGCGGAGACCAACGCACCGCCGCCAAAGGCCGTGATCGCGTGATTGATCGGCTCGGGCTCGTCCTTGCGAGAGGCCAGCCACGCCCCAAGGGGCATGGACAGGCCCGCTATGCCCGCCAGAAGGACCGCAAGAAGAAGCGGCTCCACGGCTTAAATTGTCCGTTCGACCATCATCTTCTTGATCGAAGAAATCGCTTTGGCCGGGTTCAGACCTTTGGGGCAGGTCTTTGTGCAGTTCATGATCGTGTGGCAGCGGTACAGCTTGAAGGGGTCTTCCAGGTCGTCCAGACGTTCGCCCGTGGCTTCGTCGCGGCTGTCGATGATCCAGCGGTACGCGTGCAGCAGGGCGGCTGGCCCAAGGTAGCGGTCGCCGTTCCACCAGTAAGACGGGCAGGAGGTGGAGCAGCAGGCGCACATGACGCATTCATACAGGCCGTCGAGTTTTTCGCGATCCTCAATGGATTGCTTCCACTCTTTCTCAGGCCGGCTGGTCTTGGTTTCCAGCCAGGGCATGATGGAGGCGTGCTGCGCGTAGAAATGCGTCAGGTCGGGGATCAAATCCTTTACGACGGGCATGTGTGGCAGCGGATAAATAGCCACGTCGCCGCTGATTTCATCCATGCCGTAGATGCAGGCCAGCGTGTTGATCCCCTTGGTCTTCACGCCGCCGATGTTCATGGCGCAAGACCCGCAGATGCCTTCGCGGCAGGACCGACGGAAGGTCAGCGTGGGGTCGATCTCGTTCTTGATCTTGATCAGCGCGTCCAGAACCATCGGGCCGCAGGTGTCCATATCGACCCAATAAGTATCGAGCGACGGGTTTTTGCCGTCGTCGGGGTTCCAGCGATAAATCTGGAATTTGCGCAGGTTGGTGGCACCCTCGGGCTTCGGCCACGTCTTGCCGCGCGTGATACGAGAGTTCTTGGGGAGGGTGAGTTCAACCATCTTGGCGTTCTCCTTGGGGGCGGTGCTGGTCCGCTTGAATATATGTCATGTGGTGGCTCCGGTGCTGATCCCGATGGTCAGGCCACCGCCGCGCGGGTTCGGTTGCCCGCCCATGCGACGCGCAACACAGTCGCGCAGGGCATCCGCTTCAGAGCGCGGGTTAAAGATATCCGAGGTGATCGTCACGCGGCCCCCGGCGGAGGCGCCAGCATTGCCGCCGCCCACACCGATGTTGCCGGAAATTCCATCAGCCTGACGCGCTTCTTCGACGCAAAGACGCTCGGCCGTCGCGCGGGTCGGCGTCGGCGCCGGGCCACAGGCCGCCAAAGCTGCGAGGAGCGCTGGTGACAGCGCGAGGAGAGGCCGCACGCCCATCAACCAAGCCCCCGGAAGAAGCCGTCAAGGTAGTTGCCCGCCGTGCATTGCAATGTCGCGGGTCGCTGCAAGATATCGCCCACCGTCCCAGAAGCAGCATCGGAATTACCCAACGCTATACCGCCCGCAATTGTCACGATCTCTTGGGCCGAGGCATTGTCGATCACGCAATTGGTGATCGGCGTGGCATCGACGCCGGGAAAGCGGCTTTCAACTTCTGCATTTACAAACGCCCGTGCCTGTTGCCGCGCCAGCTGATCGGCCACGTCTTGGAAACCCACGCAGGCGCTGAGCGACAGGGTGCCAACCAAAACGAGCGACAGCCCCTTCATCCCGTGTACCCAACGCAAATCTCGGTTCCTGCTTGCAAAGCGCCTCGCCCCTCAACACAGCCCACGCCGCGTCTAATGGGGGCAACATAGGTGCCTGTGCCAGTCACCGTCGGGACAACGTAAACGCCCGAGCCGGTCGACGGTGCAGGGGCGGGGACAAGGACAGGGGAAACATAGGTGCCCGCACCCACGGGGGCGACCACGCCGCCGCCCAAAAGCCGGGTCTGAGCACATTGGTTTACGGCGCGCGCCTGCGCGAGGCTGACGCCGTTCCCATCTACCGCAGACACAACCACACGTCCGTCATCGAGACGCAAGACACTGGGCACGAACGGTGCCGCAATACCTTGCTGCTGAAAGCACGCCTCGTGGGCGGCAAGCTGAACCGTCTCGGGCTGCGAGATGATGTAATCGGCCCCCTGCGTGGGGGCGCAGGCAGCGAGAGCCGCAAGAATACCAAGAGAAGTCAGGGCCTTGCCTTGCATCAATACACCCGCGCTTTTGGTTTGATCTTGTCCATGTCAATGCCGCCAGCATCTGTGCCGCTCAGGGGCTCTAGCCCCACGGCGCGGTAGCTGCGCTCCACCTTGTTGCCATCGACCACGGCCAGCGAATGCTTGCGCCAGTTCTTGTCGTCGCGATCTGGATAATCCTCGTGGGCGTGGGCGCCGCGGCTTTCCTTGCGTGCTTCTGCTCCGGCGATCGTTGCCAAAGCGTTAGGCATCAGGTTTGTCAGCTCCAGCGATTCCATCAGATCCGAGTTCCAGACCAAAGACCGGTCCGTTACGGCGATGTCGTCCATTTTACCAGCCACGACCGTCATTTTCTCCAGCCCTTCGGCCAGCGTCTTGTCGGTGCGGAACACGGCGGCGTCGGCCTGCATGGTCTTCTGCATCTCCAACCGCAATTCGGCCGTCGGGATCGCACCACTGGCGTGGCGGACATCGTCAAACCGTGCCAGCGCCTTGTCGATCTGGCTTTGCGGCACATCGGGGTTCGGCGCGTTCGGGTCCACGATCTCACCGGCTTTGATCGCCGCCGCGCGGCCAAAGACCACCAAGTCGATCAAAGAGTTCGAGCCCAACCGGTTCGCCCCGTGGACCGAGGCACAGCCCGCCTCCCCCACAGCCATCAGGCCGGGGACGACTTGATCAGGATTATCTGCGGTGGGGTTCAAGACCTCGCCCAGATAGTTCGTGGGAATGCCACCCATGTTGTAGTGCACCGTTGGCAGAACCGGGATCGGTTCTTTCGTCAGGTCCACGCCGGCAAAGATGCGGGCACTTTCCGAGATGCCGGGCAGGCGCAGGTCCAGGGTTTCCTTGGGCAGATGGTTCAAGTGCAGGTGGATGTGATCCTTGCCCGCGCCCACACCGCGCCCTTCGCGGATTTCCATCGTCATGCAGCGCGAAACAACATCGCGCGACGCGAGGTCTTTGTAGGTGGGCGCATAACGCTCCATGAAACGCTCACCCTCGGAGTTGGTCAGATAACCGCCTTCGCCCCGTGCGCCTTCGGTGATCAGGCAGCCTGAACCGAAAATGCCGGTGGGGTGGAACTGCACAAACTCCATATCTTGCAAGGGCAGGCCCGCGCGCGCGACCATGCCGCCACCGTCACCGGTACAGGTATGTGCCGAGGTGGCCGAGAAATAGGCCCGGCCGTAACCGCCGGTGGCCAGAACGCACATCTTGGAATGGAAAACGTGCATCGTGCCGTCGTCGAGTTTCCAGGCAACGACGCCCACACATTGGCCGTCTTCGTCCATCAGAAGATCGGTGGCGAAATACTCGATAAAGAACTCTGCGTTGTTTTTCAGAGACTGGCCGTAGAGCGTGTGCAAAATCGCGTGGCCGGTCCGGTCCGCTGCGGCGCAAGTCCGCTGCACCGGGGGGCCTTCGCCGAATTCCGTGGTGTGACCGCCAAAGGGGCGCTGGTAAATCTTGCCGTCTTCGGTGCGAGAGAACGGCACACCGTAGTGCTCCAGTTCATAAACCGCCTTGGGGGCTTCACGCGCCAGATATTCCATCGCATCCGTGTCGCCCAACCAGTCCGAGCCCTTCACGGTGTCGTACATGTGCCAGTGCCAGTGATCGGGGCCCATATTGGACAGCGAGGCCGCGATACCGCCCTGCGCCGCAACGGTGTGCGACCGGGTCGGGAACACCTTCGAAATACAGGCCGTCTTTAAGCCCTGCTCGGCCATGCCAAGCGTCGCCCGCAGACCAGAGCCGCCCGCGCCGACAACAACAACGTCATAGGTGTGGTGGGTCAACGCGTAGGCGGGGTCCGTTGCCGGGGATGTCGTGTCATTCATCGTGGAAACCTCAAAGCGCGATTTGCATCAGGGCAACAAGACCACCAGCGGCCAGCCCGTAACAGATAATGGTGGTCGCGATGATCGCGGCCTTTTTGGTCATGCCGTGGGTGTAATCCTCGATCATGATCTGCATCCCGAAACGCAGGTGGTGCATCCCCACCACCAGATAGGCGGCGACGACCAGCGCGGGAACCGGCTTGCCCAGGGTCGCGATAACCTCGGCGTAGTCACTGCCAAGGGCAGAGCCGATGATCGCCAGAAAGAAAGGGGTCAGAACCAGAAGCGCCACGGAAGTGACAGTCATGGTCCAATGCTGCGCGGTGCCGCCCTTTGCAGAGCCAAGGCCAGAAACGCGCTTGCGGTCAGTAAGAAATGCCATGTTGATGTTCCTTAAATCGCGATGAGCGTCAGGAAGGTCAGGGCGACAGAGCCAATCAGCATGCCCCAGCCCATCTTGTCCGACGTATCCGCGTCCAGCCCGTAGCCCGCATCCCAAACAAGGTGCCGAAGGCCGCCAAGGGCGTGATACCAAAGGCCCAGAACGGATAGCGTCATGACGATATCGCCAAGGACGCTGGTGATCAGACCATCGATCGTGGCGAAGTACTCTGGCCCCGAAGCAGCGGCCATCAGCCACCAAACCACAAGGATCGCGGAAACAAGCATCGCATTGCCGGTGATCCGCACGAGAATCGATGTTATCGAGTTCAGTTGCGGTTTGTAGATAGTGAGATGAGGTGAAAGCGGACGATTGCCGCGGTTGACGTCGGCCATGGCTAGAGTCCCCCTTGATTGCGCCGTCAGGTCTGGCTGGTTCCGGTCGTTACCATATCAATAGCGGGTTTTCGGCTGTAGTCACGTCCCCGCGCGGTAAAATTATAGGCAATTGTGGGGCTTAACGCCGCAGAAAGTGATCTTGTGATCACAGCTGAGATTGCTGTGATCACATTTCCTCAGAGAGCTGCCTAGGTCGGAAGCAACGCCCAGTGGTCCAGATCCAACAACACCTCGGGCAGGTATTTCCCGTCCACGCCGCGCAATGCGCCGGCCTCGCCTTTGGTGGCGACAAGACGCAGGCGCAGGGCGCCTACGTGGGGGGTGGATGTGGGCGCGGTGTCGAGAACTTCGGACCAAGCCCGGATCGTGTCACCCGCCATGGCAGGATTGGCGTGAGCGCCGCCGTTGATTGCGGCCAGAAGCTGCGCGTTGGCCAAGCCATTGAACGACAAGGACCGGGCGAGGCTGATGATGTGGCCACCATAGATCAGACGATTGCCGTCGGGGCGCGCGGTGACGTCGAAATGTACCTTGGCCGTGTTCTGCCACAGGCGTGTGGCCATCATATGTTCGGGGTCGGTCAGGGTCACGCCATCGACGTGGTCAATGATCTCACCGACGGCATAATCGCCGTGGCGGTGCGGCTCTCCGGCAGCGGCGAAATCGTAGTTAGACCAGTCCAACGTTTCTGGCACGTGCAGCTCTTCCGCCGCCACGACCTGCGTCAAGTCTGGCACGACGGTTTCCGGGGCAGGGGCGGCCGCGTCGCGTTTTCGCACCATGACCCAGCGGACGTACTCCAGCACCGGCACATCGAAATTGGAGAACCCGCGAGTACGGACCCAGACAATGCCTGTCTTGCCGTTAGAATTCTCTTTCAGGCCAATGACTTCTGATACCGCGTGGATCGTGTCGCCCGATTCCACCCGTGCCAGAAACCGCCCCTCGGCATAGCCCAGATTGGCCACAGCGTTCAGCGAGATATCAGGGACGGTTTTGCCAAATACCGTGTGGAACGTGATCAGGTCATCCATCACAGGGTTGCGCAGGCTGCTGCCAGGCGCGGCAAAATCCCAAGACGATTGCAGCGCGAACCGAGGGCCGTAGAGCGCTTGATACATCGCCACATCTCCATCATGCAGCGTGCGCGGCGTGGCATGTTTCAACACCTGCCCAACGCGGTAATCCTCGAAGAAATAGCCCTGGTTCGTCTTTGACATTATTGCTGTCCCAGCTTCATATCCGGCGAATAAGGCGTGTCGATATCCTTCACCACGGCTTGCCCGCAGCGCATCACGCCGCGCGCCGCGTCGAAGGACATGGTGGGGTCGCCATGAAGGCTCCACCCCTTGGCAATGGCGTCTGACACCTTGTGGCAGAAAGCGGATGTGTCATCTTCGGTGAGTAGTCTGTAGATCAACATGGTCTAGCCCCAAGGTTGCACGCCAAGGGCGTAGTGGATGCCCATGACAATGATAACGACCACGATCGTGGCGATGATTGCGGTGATTTCCTTTTTGACCGGCACCGGATGTGGCGGCACCCAAGCCGCGCCGCGCCGTTTAAGGATGATGACCTGCCCCACGGCCCAAGCCAGCAACCCGCCAAACAGCACGAAAGACGCCAAATCGCCGTTCACCAACAGATGTGCCACGGCCCAGATCTTGAAGCCGGTCAACTGTGGGTTCTTGATTTTCGTGGTGATCCAGGTCTTCGCGCCAGAAGCCGCAAAAAGGTAGAAGGCGAAGATCATCAGAAGGTTATTGATCCCCACCAATGCAGGAGAACGCCCCCACCACACCGGGCCATAGGCCCCCCGGTAGCCAAGCACCATCAGCACGATGGACAAGATAACAAGCCCCGCCACGATGCCTTTGCCCTTATCGCCGAAACCGGCCCGGCTGTCAGGGGCGAGCCGCTTCCAATAGTGGGCTCCGGACCAGAGGGCGATCCCCAAGAGAAGTAGTATCCAAGCCATCAAAGGGCCTCCAATGCGGCGATCGCTTCGGCCTTGGCCAAGGTCGCCCGTGCGGTTTCAACGTGCAGGTTCTCGACGATTTTTCCGTCCACGACGGCCACGCCTTCGCCCTTGGTGAGGGCCTCGGTATAGGCTGCAATCTGGCGCTGTGCGAGGTCGATTTCCGCCTCCGATGGGCCGAAAAATTCGTTTGCAATGGCCACTTGCGCCGGGTGGATCAGGGTCTTGCCATCAAAGCCGAAGTCACGGCCCTGTTGGCATTCGTCGCGCAGGCCGTCTTCGTCCTTGAAGGCGTTGTAGACGCCATCGACGCAGAAAATCCCGTGGGCGCGGGCGGCGAGAAGGCAGATTTGCAGGGCCGAGGTCATCGCCTCACGGGTACGCGCGTTCAGGTCTTTGGCAAGGTCGTTGGTCCCCATCACAAAGCCTGCCATCCGCGGCGCGGCAGCAATCTCGGCGGCGTTGAGGATACCCAGAGGCGTCTCCATCATCGCCCAGATCCGGGTCTCCTTCGTCTTGGGGTTCGCGTCCAGAAGGGCGGCGAGTGCCTTGATGTCCTTGGCGCTGTTGACCTTTGGCAGAAGCACGGCCTGCGGGGCGGCATCCGCTACTCTGGCGACATCATCGGCGCCCCATTCAGTATCAAAGCCGTTGATCCTGACGATCTGCAACCTCGGTCCAAAGCCGCCTTCTTGCAGCGTCTCGGTCAGCGTATCGCGGGCGGCAATCTTTTCATCGGCGGCAACAGCATCCTCCAAGTCGAAGATGATTGCGTCGATCGGCAGGGTCTTGGCCTTCTCCATCGCGCGGGCACGGGACGCGGGGATATACAGGACGGAACGGCAGGGCTGTGACATCGGTTGGGACATGGCTGGCTTCACGTGTTGCTGGTTTCGCCCTTTTGGGACCACATGCAGCGCGCAAGCGCAAGGGTCTTGCTGCAATGCAGAATGTTGCGCAACAAAATTTCACGGCAATTTTACCTAATGTTAATTCCTGATCACGCATTATCCTTTTGTCAGGCACCCCCAGAGGTGCAGCATGGTTGGAGGGGAAGTCCATTTGGACAGGGTCGCCTCAAGCATGTCTGTGACGCGCCCCGCATCAAAAGGGGACATCACCATGAAGAGAATCGCAGTATTCGCCTGGGCTATTCTGGCGGGATCAACGGCCTTACCCGTCGTTGCCCAAAATCAAGCCGTAAATATGTTGTGCGCAGACCGTAGCATCATTGTGGGGGAACTTACGGGCCGCTACGGCGAGGAGGTTCACGGGATGGGTCTGGCCAATCAAAATCGCATCGTAGAGGTCTATGTATCAGCAGAAACAGGGTCTTGGACCATCGCGGTGACCTCTGCGGATGGTACAATGTGCCTGATGGCTGCCGGGCAGCATTTTGCCCAAATGACCCCCAGCATTCCCGGAGAAAACCTGTAGAAAAAAGCGAGGTTCCTCGGATTGGGGCTATCCGCCGCGCCCAGGCTCCTTGCGCCGGAGCCGTGCTAGGTCTACCCCTCCGCCCGACAAAACTCTGAATCCGAGGATCTTGAGATATGGCCAGACCCAAAATCGCGCTGATTGGCGCAGGAAACATCGGCGGCACGCTTGCCCACCTTGCAGCGATAAAGGAATTGGGGGACGTCGTCCTCTTCGACATCGCGGACGGCTTGCCCCAGGGCAAAGCGCTCGACATCGCGGAATCGGGCCCATCCGAGAAGTTCGACGCCCGCATGAGCGGCACAAGCGACTACGCCGACATCGCAGGCGCGGATGTTTGCATCGTGACTGCTGGCGTGGCGCGCAAGCCCGGCATGAGCCGTGATGACCTTCTGGGCATCAACCTGAAAGTGATGAAATCCGTTGGCGAAGGCATCCGCGACCACGCGCCAGATGCCTTTGTGATCTGCATCACCAACCCGCTGGACGCCATGGTTTGGGCGCTGCGCGAATTCTCTGGCCTGCCGCACCACAAGGTTTGCGGCATGGCGGGTGTTCTCGACTCCGCGCGTTTCCGCCACTTCCTTGCGGAAGAATTCGACGTATCCATGAAGGACGTGACCGCGTTCGTTCTGGGTGGCCACGGTGACACGATGGTGCCGCTGACGCGCTATTCCACCGTTGCCGGTATCCCTCTGCCTGACCTGATCGAGATGGGTTGGACCACGAAAGAGAAGATGGACGCGATCGTACAGCGTACCCGTGATGGCGGTGCCGAGATCGTTGGCCTGCTGAAGACAGGGTCTGCTTTCTACGCCCCGGCGACATCGGCAATCGAGATGGCCGCAGCCTACCTCAACGACCAGAAGCGCGTTCTGCCATGTGCGGCCTATGTTGACGGCGCCTTTGGCCTGAAGGGCATGTATGTTGGTGTTCCAACCGTGATCGGCGCCGGCGGTGTTGAGCGCATCGTGGACATCAAAATGACCAAGGACGAGCAGGCAATGTTCGACAATTCTGTCGCCGCTGTGAACGGCCTTGTTGATGCCTGTAAAGCGATCGACGAAACGCTTGGATAAGTTGGTGGGCTGCCAGCCCGCCTTCAAAACTTATGCGGCCGGGTTCAACGCCCGGCCGTTTTCCGTCATGGCATCCAATATCGCGTAATCAGCCTTGTAGAACGCGATGATTTCATCGCGAATTCTGTCGCTCACCTCGATCTTGTTGGCGGTTGAGCGTTTTTCCCAGATTTCCCGGGATGCTGTTTCAGTTCCGGTCACGGCATCGACCCAATCGAAGACCGCATCCATTCCCATTTCTAGCCGGAACAAGACCATGCCGGGCCGCAGAAACTCGGCCTGCGGGCGGATGTGGTTGTCGTAGACGTAGCCGTCGCGGCCATAGGCATCAAAGGCCGCGCGCACCCAATCTTCGAAACTGCGCTGGCCTTCATATCGGTCCAGCCGATAGCGATACTCGCTCACCATGCGCGCAACCGGGTCACGCAGGACCGCAAAGCTTTCATCGTAAAAACCGTCCGGGACAAGGCGCGTATGGACCCGCGCCTCCATATGCTGCGCCGTGGTTTCCGACCAACCAAGACGGCGCTTGAAGCGCAGCGCGACCGCGCCCTTGGCGTCTAGGTAGGTTTCAACGCTCGACCCGCCGGTTTTGGGGATATGCGCGAAGAAAAGGAGCTTGTCGGCAATTCTCGCCAGAGGCATCGGCGTTGTCCTTAGTGACTTTTCGCCACCCTACGCGGCACGAAGGACGGTCGTAAAGACACCTAGATATCCACGCCATTGCGCCGCGCGATCTTGCGCCATGCCGTCACGCGGGGACGCAGGAGGGCGTCGAAGGCGTCGGGCGAAAGGTCCACGGCTTGTCCGGGAAAGACCGCCTCCAAGGCGGGGCCAAGGTTGAAGGTGTCGCGGGTAATATAACCGTCATCCTCCAGCGCGTTGATCTGTTCTGGGGTGTATCCGTTGATCTCTTCATAGAGCCCGCGCAGGGCGTCCGGGTCATCGAGGCAGGCGAAAATGCGGTGCCATTGAGCGATGCGGAACGGCGGCAATTGTTGCAACCGATCCGGGATCAATGCCGCCTGACGCACGAATTTGGCCGCCCAGTGCAGTGGTGTCATGCCGTCGAAATGGACCAGCTCCACCTGATCTGCGGGATAATGCGGCGGCACCACGCGGGCCTTGATGTGGCCGTGGCGCGGGACGTGGATGCCGATGTTCATGCCGATCTTCGTGCGCACGAAGGGTTTACCTGCTGCGTGCCCGGTAAAGCCCATCGGTGTCATATCCGAGGTGCGAAGAGGGGTGCTGGACTGACCTTGGTAGAAGACCTTGAACACCCCCTCGAATATCGAGGTTTGGGCAGCACCACGCACCATGGCGCGTTCAAGGTTGAAGATCTTGGTCCAGGTCAGATGCTCGGGCACCTCGGCCAGTTGCGCAGCAATATCCGAGCGCGGGCGCAGGAACTCATCGGCGTCGCAATGCAGGAGAAACGGCACCTTGCATTGCCTTTGGGCGTGTGTGGCGTTGGCGGATTGTCGGTTATTGTGACGTTTGGGTTTCCACGTCACCGTATTGCGCCAATAGCCCATGTCGCAGCGGGTGACATGAACGGGGGGAAGCCATTCCAGAATGTCGGCCACCGGGTCATGGGGGTCATCCAGGTAGATGTGAATTTCAGAGGCGCCAAGGGACAGATGGTGGGCCACGAAAGCCATAACGAGGGGGGCGGGCTCTGCCACCGTCGCCACGATTCCCCAACGGATATTGTCTGGCATGAATGCCCCGCATCTTGCGCTGAGGCCCAAGATTGCGCCGGATCGCAGGGGCGTGCAAGCCTCTGCCGCCGGGTGAGTCGGGTTGAACGAGGCGGTTGGGCAAGTTTTGTGATCACACAAAATTTTCCGTGATCACAAATGTGAGTTTCTACCGCAAATCCTATGTATCAGGGCATATTCCCGTTCCATTGTTGGGACGGGTTGTGTTTACGTGAGGCGAACATGACCAAAAGAATGGACTTTTTTCATGAACATTCATGAGTACCAGGCGAAAGCCCTCCTCGCGCAATACGGCGCTCCTGTGTCCGACGGACGCGTCGTTTTGAAGGCCGAGGATGCCAAGACCGCAGCGGGCGAAATGGACGGGCCGCTTTGGGTCGTGAAAGCGCAGATCCACGCAGGTGGCCGCGGCAAGGGCAGCTTTAAGGAAGCAGACGCCGGCGAAGCGGGCGGTGTACGCCTTACGAAATCTGCGCAGGAAGCCGCGGAAGAAGCCAAGAAAATGCTCGGCCGCACGCTGGTCACGCACCAGACCGGGCCTGCCGGCAAGCAAGTGAACCGCATCTACATCGAAGACGGCTCCGGCATCGAGACCGAGATGTACCTGGCCCTTCTGGTGGACCGCCAGACCAGCCGCATCAGCTTTGTCTGCTCCACCGAGGGTGGCATGGACATCGAAGAAGTCGCCGCAGCGACGCCCGAGAAGATCCTGAGCTTCTCCGTCGATCCGGCCACCGGCTACCAGCCCTACCACGGCCGCCGCGTTGCGTTCTCGCTTGGTCTGGAAGGCCAGCAGGTCAAGCAATGCGTCAAGCTGATGGGGCAGTTGTTCCAAGCCTTCCAAGAGAAGGACATGGAGATGCTCGAGATCAACCCGCTGATCGTCACCGATGAGGGGAACCTCAAGGTGCTGGACGCGAAGGTTTCTTTCGACGGCAACGCCGTTTACCGCCACGCCGACGTGGCATCCCTGCGCGACGAGACGGAAGAGGACGCCAAGGAGCTGGCGGCCTCCAAGTTCGACCTAAACTACATCGCGCTGGACGGCGAGATCGGTTGCATGGTCAACGGCGCGGGCCTTGCGATGGCGACGATGGACATCATCAAGCTGTACGGGGCCGAGCCTGCAAACTTCCTCGACGTGGGCGGCGGCGCGACCAAGGAAAAAGTGACCGAAGCGTTCAAGATCATCACCAGCGACCCACAGGTCAAAGGCATCTTTGTGAACATCTTCGGCGGCATCATGCGCTGCGATATCATCGCAGAGGGCGTCATTGCGGCCGTGAAAGAAGTTGGCCTGAAAATGCCGCTGGTCGTGCGTCTCGAAGGGACGAACGTCGAGAAGGGCAAAGAGATCATCAACTCGTCCGGTCTTGATGTGATCGCAGCCGACGACCTCAAGGACGGCGCACAGAAGATCGTGAAGGCGGTTAAGGGGTAACCTGATGATTTGCGACCTTCAAAACGGACCCCGGCAAGGCTCGGGGCCCGAAGGCGTAGGGGGCAATCCGCAATGCGGGTTGCGCCCGGCAGCTATTGGTCGCCTGCGGCTCGTCAGGGCAATTGCCGTCGGCGGCTCCAGCGTGTCGCGATTGTCCCAGAACCTATTTGCCCAGGAGGCGTGCGACGTATCGTGACCCAGGCGCGCCCTTGTCCCACTTGCTTTGCTGAAAACCCTGAGGAGCTTCCAAGTCTTCATCGGGACAATTGGCTTATGGGAAAATGCCACGATTGCGATCTTGTCTACCTGCTCAACCCTCCGGGCTATGAAGCTCTGGTGGAAGATTTCGCTTGGGAAAGAACCTGGGCGGCAGAAGCGACCGCCCGGCTTGAAGCTCGGCCGTTTCTGCAACGTGCTGATCTGGCGACCCGCTGGCGACACAAGATCGGACGCAAACCGGAAGCCGTTCGGTACGCAGAGTGGTTTGGAGCGGGCAACCTGCTGAACGTAGGCTGCTCGGGCGCTTCTGCTCAGTACCCCGGTTTCACTCAGTTCGGGATCGAGATTTCGGCCGAATTGGCAGGGCAGGCCAACGAAAACCTTACCCCTCATGGGGGGTACTGCATCCATGGGCCTGGCGCTCTGGCGATCCGAGAGTTTCCGGATGGGATGTTTGAAGGCGTTATCCTACGCTCTTATCTTGAGCACGAGGAACACCCGCGCCCGGTGCTGGAGCATGTGGCCCGAATTTTGAAGCCCGGTGGGCGCGCCTATGTGCGGGTGCCAAACTTCGGCAGTCTCGGAAAGCGGCTTTTCGGTCGGAACTGGGTCGGCCTGCGCTACCCAGATCACGTTCAGTATTACACCGTGGCGACACTGCGCGCGCTGGCCGAACGCACGGGTTTTTCGATGCGCTTGTTGAACCCAGTTCGGCTGCCGTTGGACGACAACATAAACGTCTTGTTCGAAAGGGCAGAGGCATGAGTTGGCGGCGTCATGTCACCTTGGCCGTGACCATAGTGCTCTTGGCTGTTCCGCCGGCACAGGCCCAAGACGATGGCGTTGCGGCCATGGCAAGCATGGCTTTTGCACGTAATTGCTTTAGCCCCTTCATGACCGCTGCCCGCGCCGAGGAGGTGTTGGCCTCGACCGGGGCCAGGGTGGATTTCTATGATCTGGACCCTCTGTCCAACGGGCCGACCTCTCCGGTGGTCGGGCGTCCTGCGACGCCGGGCACGGACCGCCGCTGTGAAGTGGCCTTTGATGGCGACTACGCGCCCCTTGCCACCAGTGCGGCCACGACCGGACTGGACATGGAGGGGATCACGACCGAGGCCCCCGTGCCCGAAAACTACACTCCGACCGAAGGCACCGCGCTCCTGGCGGCCCGTCAGTTGAACCCAAGCCGCGTGGCCGTGGTTCACGTGGGCACACGGCCCGGCCCCAACGGACTCGAGACCTTCATGCTAGTAGAGCGGTTGACGCCGGAGGCGAGCTCTCAATGACCGGGACAATGACGAATTCCGCGCACGGACATGATCCACAACTATCCAATCACCCATGGCGGCCCCGCTTTGCAGGCCGCGCCATGACTAATTCCTATACTCAAACGACCACAGGAGGCCCCGATGGCCGTACTCGTTGATGAAAACACCAAGGTAATCTGCCAAGGTTTTACCGGTTCCCAAGGCACGTTCCACTCGGAGCAAGCCATCGCCTACGGCACCAAGATGGTCGGCGGCGTGACACCCGGCAAAGGTGGCATGACGCACCTTGATCTGCCCGTGTTCAACTCGGTCCATGAGGCCAAGCACGTGACCGAGGCCAATGCGTCGGTGATCTACGTGCCGCCCCCCTTCGCGGCAGATTCCATCCTCGAGGCGATCGACGCCGAGATGGAGCTGATCATCTGCATCACCGAAGGCATCCCGGTGCTCGATATGATGCGCGTGAAGCGGGCGCTGGAAGGCTCTTCTTCCAAGCTGATCGGGCCCAACTGCCCCGGTGTGATCACCCCTGACGCCTGCAAGATCGGTATCATGCCCGGCCACATCCACAAGCGCGGTTCCTGCGGCGTGGTCTCGCGCTCCGGCACGCTGACCTATGAGGCGGTGAAGCAGACAACGGATGTGGGCCTTGGCCAATCCACCTGCGTCGGCATCGGCGGCGACCCGATCAAGGGAACCGAGCATATCGACGTGCTGGAGTGGTTCCTGGCTGATGACGAGACCGAGAGCATCATCATGATCGGTGAAATCGGCGGTTCCGCCGAGGAAGAAGCCGCACAATTCCTGGCTGACGAAAAGAAGAAAGGCCGTTGGAAGCCTACTGCGGGCTTCATTGCCGGTCGCACGGCCCCTCCCGGTCGCCGCATGGGCCACGCAGGCGCGATTGTTGCCGGCGGCAAAGGCGGTGCCGAGGACAAGATCGAAGCGATGAAGTCTGCGGGCATCATCGTGGCAGACAGCCCCGCCACCCTGGGTGAGGCTGTGTTGCAGGCGATTGGCTAAGCAATGACGCAGGGCGGCATGGACATACTGGCAGAGTTGCGGCGCCCGTTCCGAACGCGGGGGCCCATCGGGCGCCGTGCGATGGGCGGCGTTGCGGCTGCCAGCCTGTTCGTGCTCGCCCTCGTCGCAGGGGTGGGGGCAGTGTTGTCCCCCCCACACGGCTCGGAAGGGTGGCTTTTAGAACCTAGCCGCAATGGTATCACCTCTTCGATCGACGCGATCCGCGCGCCGATCTGGCGGATGATGTCGCAACTGGGCACCCTATGGTTGTGGCTGAGTGCGGTCGCGCTGGTGCCGCTTGCCTTTGCGATGATGCGCCGTGCTCATTCAACGGGCTTGCCGCGCGGCTTCTCCATGGCGTTGGTTCTGGTGGCCATCGTTTCGGGGCTGTCGTTGATCTTGGCAGCGGAAGGACGGATCGCCTTCCCGCTTACACGTTTCCTTTGGTTCATTGCCACCGACAGCGGCACAGCATCGGTGGAACAGTCGGTCGGGCTGGTGATTGTCCTGTCGCCCTTTTTCTTTGCTACTGTTGTTTTCGATATCATGCTGATGGTCTTGGTCGGCCTTCTGGCAGTGGTAATAGGGACGATATCCTGGGCGGCATGTGTCGCCCTATGCTTTGTACCAACGCGGAAGGACTTGTCCCCATGAGCGCTTTGCACACCACATCAGCAGGCGTCGAAGGGCGCGGCGATTATCCCCTGAACGCACGGTTTCAGGACGCATATGCTCCCCACACACGCTTTCATTCGAGCCGCCAGCAATGACCTTTAAAGAAGCCATCCGCACCAACATCGTCGAATGCCTCAACTTTCAGGGCCGGTCCCCACGGTCGGCCTATTGGTGGTATGTGCTGTTCGTCACACTCGGCTCGATCGTGACGTTCATCCTCGACATCGTATTCTTTTGGCCGCCCATGGCCGAAATGGGCCCGTTCTTTATCGAAAGCTTCGGCTCGATCAGCGATTTCTACATCAGGGTCATGCCGATCACGACGTTTTGGTACTTGCTGAACTACCTGCCCATTCTGGCCGTAGGGGTGCGCCGGATGCACGATTGCGACCGTCCGGGGTGGTGGTTTATTGCGACAGTGATCTTTGTGACGATCTTCTCGTTGATTGTTTTCCAGGTTGTCGGGCCACAATCAGCCGAGATGATGTCGGTCCTGTTCGATCCCACGGCATCCGCCAGCGAGATCAACGCGATCCTGCTTCAGGCCGAGGATATGAACCGCACCTCCTCGATCCTGTCCGGCATTCAGACCCTGCCAAGCCTGCTGATTATCATCTGGATGGCCAGCAAAGGCACCGACGGCCCCAACCAATATGGAGAGGACCCCTTGCAATGACGTCTTCTTCATCCTTGCTACTTAAGAAGGCCTGCGCGGCCCACCCAAGCGCGACTCAGTCACACCGGAGCGACTACCCATGAACGACCAATCTCCCAACGATCAGCTCCATGCCTCCAGCTTCATGCAGGGGCACAATGCCGAATACTTGGAGCAACTCTACGCGCAATACGCCAAAGACCCCGCCGCGGTAGATGCCGCATGGGCGGATTTCTTTGCGCAACTGGGCGATATTGAGGATGCGCAAGCGCCCGCAGCTGGCCCGTCGTGGGCCCGCAGGGACTGGCCCCCCGTTCCCGGCGACGACCTGACTGCGGCGCTGACCGGTGAATATCCCGCCGCCGAAGAGGGCAAGGAAGCGGGCAAAAAGATCAAGGCAAAGGCCGAATCCAAAGGCATCGAGCTGACCGACGATCAGGTCCAGCGCGCCGTGTTGGACAGCATCCGGGCGCTGATGATTATCCGCGCCTACCGTATTCGCGGGCATCTGGTGGCGGACCTTGATCCTCTGGGTATGCGCGACCAGACCCCTCACCCCGAGCTTGACCCGGCGTCCTACGGTTTCACCGAAGCGGATATGGACCGTCCGATTTTCATCGACAACGTGCTGGGGCTGCAAATGGCCTCGATGCGGCAGATCATCGAGATCGTGCGCCGCACCTATTGTGGCACCTTTGCCCTGCAATACATGCATATTTCCAACCCCGAGGAATCGGCATGGCTGAAGGAGCGGATTGAGGGCTACGGCAAGGAAATCCAGTTCTCCAAGGAAGGCCGCAAGGCGATCCTGAACAAGATGGTCGAGGCGGAAGGCTTCGAAAAGTTCCTGCACGTCAAGTATATGGGCACCAAGCGTTTCGGGCTGGATGGCGGCGAAAGTCTGATCCCGGCGATGGAACAGATCATCAAACGCGGTGGTCAGTTGGGCATAGAAGAGATCATCGTCGGCATGCCTCACCGGGGCCGCCTGTCGGTACTGGCCAACGTGATGGCCAAACCCTACCGGGCGATTTTCAACGAATTCCAGGGCGGATCGTTCAAGCCGGAAGATGTCGATGGGTCGGGCGATGTGAAATACCACCTCGGCGCGTCCAGTGACCGGGAGTTTGACGGCAACTCTGTTCACCTGTCGCTGACCGCAAACCCGTCGCACCTGGAGGCGGTGAACCCGGTGGTTCTGGGTAAGGTCCGCGCCAAGCAGGACCAGAAGAAGGACAAGGATCGCACCAAGGTCATGGGGGTGCTTCTGCACGGTGATGCTGCCTTCGCGGGCCAAGGCGTTGTGGCCGAAGGCTTCGGCCTATCGGGTCTGCGCGGTCACCGCACCGGCGGCACGCTGCACATCGTGGTGAACAACCAGATCGGCTTCACCACCGCGCCGCATTTCTCGCGTTCGTCCCCTTATCCCACGGACATCGCGCTGATGGTGGAAGCACCGATTTTCCACGTGAACGGCGACGACCCCGAAGCGGTTGTTCATGCCGCCCGTGTGGCAACGGAGTTCCGCCAGAAGTTCCACAAAGACGTGGTGCTCGATATCTTCTGCTACCGCCGGTTCGGTCACAACGAGGGCGATGAGCCCATGTTCACCAACCCGATCATGTACAAGAAGATCAAGGCCCAGAAGACCACACTTCAGCTTTATACGGAGCGGTTGATCAAGGATGGCCTGATCCCCGAGGGTGAGATCGAGGACATGAAAGCCTCGTTCCAGTCCTACCTGAATGATGAGTTCGAGGCCGGGAAAGAGTACAAACCCAACAAGGCCGATTGGCTGGATGGGCGGTGGTCGCATCTGGACAAGGAAAAGGGCGAATATGACCGTGGCACGACCGCGATTTCGCCCGAGACCTTTGCGGAAGTGGGCCGTGCGCTTACCACTGCGCCCGAGGGCGTGAGCCTGCACAAGACCGTGGGCCGGCTGCTGGAGACCAAGGCCAAGATGTTTGAAACCGGCAAAGGCTTTGACTGGGCCACCGGCGAGGCGCTGGCCTTTGGCTCGTTGATGACCGAGGGCTACCCCGTGCGTCTGTCGGGCCAGGACAGCACCCGCGGCACGTTCAGCCAACGCCATTCGGGCCTGATCGACCAGAACACCGAGGAACGGTATTACCCCCTCAACAACATCCGCGAAGGGCAGGCGCATTATGAAGTCATCGACTCGATGCTGTCGGAATATGCCGTGCTTGGGTTTGAATACGGCTACACGCTGGCGGAACCCAACGCGCTGACCCTTTGGGAAGCCCAGTTCGGTGATTTCGCCAATGGCGCGCAGATCATGTTCGACCAGTTCATCTCGTCGGGCGAAAGCAAGTGGTTGCGGATGTCCGGCCTCGTGATGCTGTTGCCCCATGGCTATGAAGGGCAGGGGCCCGAACACTCCTCCGCCCGGTTGGAGAGGTTCTTGCAGATGTGTGGGCAGGACAACTGGATCGTTGCCAATTGCACGACGCCTGCGAACTACTTCCACATCCTGCGCCGTCAAATCCACCGCGATTTCCGCAAGCCGCTTGTGCTGATGACGCCAAAGTCTTTGCTGCGCCACAAGATGGCAATTTCCGAGGCCGAGGATTTCACCAGCGGCTCCAGCTTCCACCGGGTGCTGTGGGATGATGCCCAGAAAGGCAATTCCGATACCGAGTTGCAGCCTGACGACAAGATCAAGCAGGTCGTGATGTGTTCCGGCAAGGTTTACTACGACCTGCTGGAAGAACGCGACAATCGCGGGATCGACGACGTGTATCTGCTGCGTCAGGAACAATTCTATCCGTTCCCCGCTCTGGCCCTCACGAAAGAGCTGGAGCGCTTCAAGAAAGCCAAGATCGTCTGGTGTCAGGAAGAGCCCAAGAACCAAGGTGCGTGGTCCTTCATCGAGCCTAATCTTGAATGGGTGTTGACGCGGATCGGCGCCGACACCACCCGGCCACGCTATGCGGGGCGCAGTGCCTCGGCCTCGCCCGCGACGGGTCTGGCCTCCGCCCACAAATCCCAACAAGCAGCACTCGTCGACAGTGCGCTGACCATCGAAGGGTAATTGAGATGTCTGTAGAAGTTCGTGTGCCCACTCTGGGCGAATCCGTGACCGAGGCGACCGTGGCGACATGGTTCAAGAAGCCCGGCGATGCCGTCGCAGTGGACGAAATGCTGTGTGAGCTGGAAACCGACAAGGTCACGGTCGAGGTGCCTTCGCCCTCAGCCGGGACGCTTGGCGAGATTGTTGCAGCCGAAGGCGAAACCGTCGGCGTTGACGCGCTGCTGGCGACGTTGAGCGAAGGCGACAGCGGGTCGACAGCGGCCCCCAAGGCCAAGGAAGCGGCCGAGGATGGCTCTTCCAGCGGTGCGCGCACGGCGGCAGAGCCCGACGCCGATGGCGAAGCGGTGGACGTCATGGTGCCGACGCTCGGCGAAAGCGTCACCGAAGCCACGGTATCGACGTGGTTCAAGAAGGTCGGGGATACCGTCGCCCAGGACGAAATGCTGTGCGAGTTGGAAACCGATAAAGTCTCAGTGGAAGTGCCATCGCCCGCGGCGGGTGTGTTGAGCGAGATCCTGGCGGAAGAAGGCGCGACGGTCGAGGCCTCGGCCAAGCTGGCGGTGATCGGCGGCAGCGCCGGCGCGGTCGCACCGTCTGCCACAGGTGGGCCAGATGTGGCAGCCCCCAACGCCCCCGCTGCGAAGGATGCAGGGAAAGGGGTCAAGAACGCGCCTTCAGCAGAAAAGCTGATGGCGGACAAGGGCTTGTCGGCGGATCAGGTCACTGGCACGGGCCGTGATGGCCGGATCATGAAGGAAGACGTGCTGAACGCGGGCAACGCTCCTGCGTCGGCTCCGGCGCCAGCGGCGGCGGCACCACGCGCACCCGTGGCAGCAGGGGACGAGGAGCGGGAAGAGCGGGTTAAGATGACCCGCCTGCGCCAAACCATCGCGCGTCGCCTGAAGGATGCCCAGAACACGGCCGCCATCCTGACGACCTATAACGAGGTCGACATGACAGAAGTCATGGCGCTGCGGAGCGAGTACAAAGACCTGTTCCTGAAGAAGCACGGCGTGAAACTCGGCTTCATGTCCTTCTTCACCAAGGCCTGCGTCCACGCCCTGCGCGAGGTGCCCGAGGTTAACGCCGAAATCGACGGCACGGATATCGTCTACAAGAACTTCGTCCACATGGGCATCGCTGCGGGCACGCCGCAGGGCCTTGTGGTTCCGGTGATCCGCGACGTCGATCAGATGAGCTTTGCCGACATCGAGAAAGCCATCGGTGAAAAGGGCGCCCGCGCCCGCGATGGCAAGCTGTCCATGGCGGAAATGCAGGGCGGCACCTTCACGATCTCCAACGGCGGTGTCTACGGCTCGCTGATGTCTTCGCCCATCCTCAACCCGCCACAGTCGGGCATCTTGGGGATGCACAAGATCCAGGACCGCCCCATGGCGATCGGCGGAGAGGTCGTGATCCGTCCGATGATGTATCTGGCGCTGTCCTATGACCACCGGATCGTGGACGGCAAAGGCGCGGTGACGTTCCTTGTTCGCGTGAAAGAAGCGTTGGAAGACCCACGCCGCCTGTTGATGGATCTGTAAAAAGGTGCGTGGTCCGACTGCATTGGTTCTGGCACTCGCGGGGCTTGTCCCTGCGGGGGCTACCCATGCGGATTTCATCCCTGACTTCTTCCAGTCAACGGAAGAGCTTTTTTGTCAGGTGTGCGAAGCGCAGATGGTTGAGCGACTGCGGTCCCCGTCCTCCTATGAACGGCTGGAGTGTGAACACTTCGATCTTGAGCCGATGGATGAGGCGGCCTATGCCACGTGGCGCGGCGTCGACACTTTCGATGCACTTGATGAAATGGACCGCCGGATTTTCTCCTATGGCACCAGCTATATCGCGTCTATCTTTCTGACCTATGAGGCCGCGAACGGCTTTGGCGCTCAGATCAGAGGCGTTGCTCGATGCCAGGCCCGTGTGTGGGATGAAAGCGATGCCGGTGACGTTGGCCCCTACGCGATGCGGGTGAACGGTGAGACAAACATTGATTGGATGATGGGGCGCGTGTTGGATAGTTTGGAATAATCAAACCGCCTGCTTCTTCCCAAGAACTGAGCCAGAACATGACCCCCGAACTCACCGCTCTCGCCCTCGCCAGCTTGCTACAGGTTGTGCAATTCGCGCTCTACGCCATTCCGGCGAATAAGGAGCTCGGCACCGGCTACACCAGCTCTGCGCGTGACCGCGAACCATCGCGTGCCATGTCGGACCGCACGGGTCGTCTGGGGCGGGCCTTTGATAACCATTTCGAAGGGCTGATCCTGTTTACGATTGCCGTGGTGGTCGTGACCCTTGCAGATCAATCAAGCGCGGTGACGGCGGCCTGCGGCTGGATCTATCTGGCGGCCCGCGTGGCCTATGTGCCTGCCTATGCCTTCGGCTTGCGTCCTTGGCGAAGCCTGATCTGGTTCGTGGGCTTGATTGCGACCATCACAATGACCGTTGCGGCGCTGATCTGAATGCGCCGCTGCGACCCCTAAAGAACCCCTCTTGCTGCGGTTGTTTGCTGACCTCAGCGCCCCTATTGTATGCCCTGACCAACGACCCTTTGGAGGCCTTCCATGTCCAGCTATGACGTTATCGTAATCGGCTCCGGCCCCGGCGGCTATGTCTGCGCCATTCGCTGTGCGCAACTGGGCCTGAAAACGGCCGTGGTAGAGGGGCGCGATACCCTCGGCGGCACCTGCCTGAACATCGGTTGCATTCCCTCCAAGGCGCTGCTCCACGCGTCCCATATGCTGCACGAGGCGGAACATAACTTCGCCAAGATGGGCCTGAAGGGGAAATCCCCCTCCGTGGATTGGCCGCAGATGCAGGCCTACAAGGACGACGTGATTGGGCAGAACACCAAGGGTGTGGAGTTCCTTCTGAAGAAGAACAAGATTGACTGGCTGAAGGGCTGGGGCAGCATCCCCGAAGCTGGCAAAGTCAAGGTCGGTGATGAGGTGCATAGCGCCAAGAACATAATCGTGGCCTCTGGGTCCGAGCCGACAAGCTTGCCGGGGATCGAGATTGACCAGAAGGTCGTCGTGGACAGCGAAGGCGCGTTGAGCCTTCCGAAAGTTCCCAAGAAGATGGTCGTGATCGGCGCGGGCGTGATCGGGCTTGAACTGGGTTCGGTCTATAGCCGTTTGGGCACGCAGGTAGAGGTTATTGAATTCCTCGACCATATCACACCGGGCATGGATGCAGAGGTGTCCAAGGTCTTCCAGCGCACCCTGAAAAAGCAGGGTATCGGCTTCACTCTGGGGGCGGCGGTGCAATCTGTGGCCGCAACGAAGACCAAGGCAAAGGTCACCTACAAGCTGCGCAAGGATGACAGCGAAGTGACCGTGGACGCCGATGTCGTTCTGGTCGCCACCGGGCGTAAGGCCTACACCGATGGCTTGGGGCTGGAGGCGCTTGGCGTGAAGCTGTCGGAGCGTGGGCAGGTCGAGGTCGATGGCCAGTACCGCACCAACGTGTCGGGCATCATGGCAATCGGCGACGCGATCAAAGGCCCGATGCTGGCCCACAAGGCCGAGGATGAAGGCATTGCCGCCGCCGAAGTGGCTGCCGGCAAGCATGGGCACGTGAACTACGGCGTGATCCCCGGCGTGATCTACACCCACCCCGAGGTTTCCACCGTCGGCGCAACAGAAGAAGCCCTGAAAGAAGCGGGCCAAGCTTACAAGGTTGGTAAATTCAGCTTCATGGGCAACGGCCGCGCGAAGGCTAATTTTGCTGGGGAAGGCTTTGTGAAACTTCTGGTCGATGCCGAAACGGATCGCATTTTGGGTGCGCATATCATCGGCCCGATGGCCGGTGACCTGATCCACGAGGTCTGCGTCGCGATGGAATTTGGCGCTTCGGCCCAGGATCTGGCCATGACCTGCCATGCGCACCCGACCTACTCGGAAGCTGTGCGCGAAGCAGCGCTGGCCTGCGGCGATGGCGCAATCCACGCCTGACACAGCAAGAAGCTAAGGAAGGGGGCGTTTGCCATGAACGCCCCCTTCCACGGCCACATTTTCGGACGATTTGAAGGGAATTAGAGGGACAAGTTTTGCCCCAAGGATTCCCATGCCCGTCTATTATCTGTACGTCTACAGCCCCTCGGATTTTGTCACTGCCCCACCAATCGAAGACGGTGCGCAGGCGGCCGGGAGCCCTACATTCACGCTGCAACTCAAGCCCGGTGCCGTTCCCACGTTGATCGAGGTCAACGATGACGAAGCAGTGTTTGATGAGGTTGACGGCACCCAAAGCCTGAACCAAGCGGTTAATATCGACGGCAGCGCCTACGCCTCTGGCACCACGATCAACACCGCCTATGACCTGATTAACACCACCACCGGCCATAAGGTGACGAGCTTCCATTTCGGCGGCGACGGCTATCAGCAGGGCGCCGTGGATGGCATAGTTTCGACGGTGGAGATGGTGCCGGGCACGTCATACACCTTCAACACGGAACGGACCTCTCATCAGCAGGCCAATGCTTACGGCGATTATGTTGCGTGCTTCGTGGCCGGCACCCGGCTGAGCACTGCGCGGGGCTGGATCGCGGTCGAGGACTTGGCGGTGGGCGATATGGTGCGCACGTTGGACGCAGGCGATCAGCCGTTGCGGTGGGTCGGCAAGCGTCAGGTGCCCGGCATGGGCGTCTTTGCTCCGGTATGTATCCCCGCCGGTTGGAACGGCTTGCAGCGCGATCTTCTTGTGTCGCCACAGCACCGCATGTTGATTTCTGGTGCGGGGTGTGAACTGGCCTTGGGGGCCGATAGCGCCCTCGTATCGGCACGGCAGATGACGCAATTGGGCCTTGCCCATCAGGCCCCGCAACCGCGCGTCACTTATCACCACATCATGTTTGACACCCATCAGATCGTCATTGCTGAAGGCGCGCCAAGCGAAAGCCTTCTGGCCAATGATGAAACCCTTACCGGATTCGACCTGAGCGCCGCCGAAGAAATTCGCGAGTTGTTTCCCAAGCTTAGTGCAAGCCCCATGGCCGTCGCCCGTCCCGTGTTGCGCGGGCACGAGGCGTTCTTGGCCCTGCGTTAAGCCGCCAGAAGCCTTAGCCCTTGGGTCACATCGGCCCGCAGGGCAAGGCGCAGGCCCGGCTCATCCCCTGCGTTCAGGGCCGCAAGGATCAAGCGGTGGTGGGGCGGCGACTCCGTGCGCCCCAATCGCCCATATAGGGCCCGCATCGTTGGCCCCATCTGCAACCAAACCGTTTCCGCCAGCGCCAGCATCGCCGGGGCTTGGGCACGCAGGTATAGCGTCCGGTGAAACTCGAGGTTCAGCTTGATGTAGGCCACCGCATCGCGTTTCGCGATCACATGGGCGATTTGACCGTTGATCGCCTCCATCCTCTCGATCAGCGCGGGGTGGGCGCGGGGCAACGCGCGCGAGGCTAGTTCCGGCTCTAGCAGCGCGCGCAGCGATGCCAACTCCTCAATCCGTTCATTCGACAGCTCGGGCGTCGATACCCGCCCCGAGGTGGACAGAAACAACGCCCCCTCGCTGACCAACCGACGCACCGCTTCGCGGGCCGGGGTCATCGAGACGCCGAATTCACGCCCCACACCGCGCAGGGTCATGGCTTGGCCGGGACTGACCTCTCCGTACATGATCCGGGATCGTAACGCGCGATAGACCCGGTCATGGGCCACGGCGGCCCCGGTCTCGGTTGGGCGAGGGTTCATCAACATGGCACTACTCCTGCGCGTCAAAGCGCCAAGCCAGCAGATCCGCGCCATTGGCACGCATCCAGCGGCGGTGCTGGTCGGTGGTGGGGCAAAGCTGCTTGCACAGCGCCCAGAAGCGGGCCGAGTGGTTCATCTCGACCAAATGCGCAACTTCGTGGGCCGCAACGTAATCCAGCACCTCGGGTGGGGCCATAATCAACCGCAACGAAAACATCAGATCGCCTTTGGACGAACAACTGCCCCACCGCGACCGGGGGTCGCGCAGGGTGATCTTGCCATACCGCTTGCCAATCGCGCCCGCGTGGGTCGCCACGGCGGCGCTAAGCCGTTCGCGGGCCATCGCTGTCAGAAGCGCCTTGATGCGCGGCCCTTCGCGGGGGCCTTGGGGCACATGCAGCGCCCCGTCTTTGAATTGCGCCGCCCGCCCTGATCCGGCGACAACAGGCCGCGGCACGCCACAAATGGGAACATCCGCGCCAATTCTCGCGGCTTTGACGCCGGGATAGCGATCCAGATGTTCTCTTACCCATGGCTCCCGCGCCCGAAGAAAAGCCAAAGCCTCGGCTTCCGGCGCCCAAGTAGGCAGACTCAGCGACACACGTCCATCCGAGCGGCTGACCCGCAGGGAAAACCGCTTTGCACGGGCATTGCGACGCAACAAAACCTCAACCGGAGGGTCTCCGGGAAGAACATGGGTTGAAACCGACGATTGAGCAGCCAAATGTGTAGCTCCATACTGCGAGACGGCGCGCACGGCCGGAAAGGCTTTGACAGCCTGACCCCACTATGGCAGAGCGCGAGTTCCCGCGATAGCGATGATTGAAGCCCGTGAAATAAGGGGGGTATCATGCCCAAAGAGGAATGGGGCGTTAAGCGCGTCTGTCCCACAACCGGAAAACGGTTCTACGACTTGGGTGCAAGCCCGATTGTCAGCCCATATACGGGCGAAGTCGTTGTGCTTGAAACCGGCAAGGGCGGTGCCCAAAGCCTGGTGGCCGACAAGGCCGCGACAAAAGCCAAAGAGACCGATTCGGACGATGAGGATCTGGTGCTCGACGACGACATCGACATTGATGAAGACGATGACGCCGATCTGCCCGACGATGATGTGCTAGACGATGACGACGAGGACACAGTTGCCCTTGACGATATCGCAGACGTAGCCTCGGAAGAGAGCGAAGACTGACCTGGCAATGGACGGTTAGGCCGGGAAATGACGTTCAAGCGGATTTTTCGCTTGCACGGTCTGCGCCCCGGCCTTACACCGCCCGCCAATGGGGCCTTAGCTCAGCTGGGAGAGCGCCTGCATGGCATGCAGGAGGTCAGCGGTTCGATCCCGCTAGGCTCCACCATAAGCTCTTTGCTTTGCAAAGAGCGCAGGCCCGTCAGGGTATTTTCCGCAGGAAAATGTCCCGAGAGGGCAAAAGCTTCTTCAAACTTCGCTATATGTCGGAGCGCATGACCCTTGCGCCGCGTTGCGGTCGCTTGGGGTCAGCGGTTCGATCCCGCTAGGCTCCACCATAAGCTCTTTGCTTTGCAAAGAGCGCAGGCCCGTCAGGGCACTATTTTCCGATCTCCCGGTATTTCCCTAGTCAAGCCGACAGGACGATTCCGCGAAGCGCATGAGCCGCACGTGGAGCGCCCTCGTGCAAAGAAACGCCCGGCCTCCCAACAGGCGGAGCCCGGGCGTTCAATCGCATCATCGAATCTTACTGCGCCATACTCTCCGCCAGTCGCATCAGTTGCACCGCCTCGGTCCGGTAGCCGAATTCGTCCGCGCCCCGGTTGGCATTGGCCAGCGCGATGGCGTCGGCGTAGTCCCAATCGCCCAGGAAATCCGAGCCGCGTAGAAGCTGTCCGAAGCCCGCGATGGCGGCGGCGAATTGCGCGTCTTCCCCCGGTTCGGCCACGGCGCGGGCGATGGGGAAGTCGACCAACTGGCTGTCTTCCGCGCCCGGCTCTTTCCAGCGGAGCGAGATGAAGCCCAACTCGTCACTGAACGGCACGTCTTCCGCGCCGTCATCGGCGGCATAGCGCAGGGGGGCGACCAGTACGGCGGGGGAGCCCACGGGCGTGATCTCGTAGATCGCCGTCACCGAATGACCCGCCCCGATGTCGCCGGCGTCCACGGCGTCGTTGGCGAAATCCTCTCGAGCCAAGGCGCGGGTCTCATAACCGATCAGGCGATATTCGGCGATCACCTCGGGATTGAACTCGACCTGCACTTTCAGATCATCCGCGATGGGGTAGAGCGCGCCCGCCATCTGGTCCACCAACACCCGCTGCGCTTCGTGGAGGGTGTCGATATAGGCCGCCGTGCCGTTGCCGTTCTGCGCCAAGGCCTGCATCGTGTCGTCTTGCAGGTTACCGCGTCCGAACCCCAACACGCTGAGGTAGATGCCCGTCTCGCGCTGTTCGGCGATGTAATCCTCCAACGCAGTGGGGTCGTTGATGCCGACGTTGAAATCCCCATCCGTGGCCAGCAAGACGCGGCTGACGTCGCCGTCATCTGTCATCTCGGCGGCAAGGCGGTAGGCCTCTTCCAGCCCGCCCACGCCGTTGGTGCCACCGCCCGCTTGCAGGGCCGTCAGCGCGGCTGAGATCGTGGCCGTGTCAGAGGCTGCCGTCGGTTCCAGAGCCACGCCCGCACTGCCCGCGTAGGTCACGATGGCGACCTCGTCGTCCGGGTTGAGGCGGTCCAGCATGAGCCGGAAGGATTGGATCAGCAGGGGCAGCTTCGCCGGGTCGTTCATCGAGCCGCTGGTGTCGATCAGGAACACGAGGTTGAGCGGCGGGCGATCTTCCACGGCCGGCATCTCACCCTGAATGCCGATGTGCAAAAGCTGCGTGTCGGGGTTCCAGGGGGTCTGGAAGACCTGCACCGTGGGGCGGAACGGGCTGACGTCGTCCGCCGTGGGGGCGGGGTAGTCGTAGGGGAAGTAATTCACCATCTCCTCGATCCGCACGGCATCGGGCGCGGGCAATTGCCCTCGGTTCAGGGTCGAGCGCAGCAGCGCGTAAGAGGCCGTATCCACATCAATCGAGAAGGTCGAAACCGGATCTTCCGCAACCACCTGCAAGGGATTCGCATCGGCGTTGGCGAATTCTTCCGTTAACGGCGCGGGCGCGGGGGCGAGGTCCTGCACAAGCGGTGCCCTGCGCCCCTGTGGAAGCGCGGCGACCGCAGCGGAATTGCCGTAGCCTTGCTGAGAAATCCCCCCCAGGGGCACGATTGTTCCATCAACTCCGCCCAGTGCCGCATCCCCGGCGGCGGAAAAGACAGAAACCTCGGCCCGGGGGCGCGGGGCCGCGGGGGGGGCGAGTTCTGCCTCCGTATCGGTGTCGGCCATTTCGGCCACGACCATCGGCGCCGCAACAAGCGAGTCGTCTGCCACATCCACCTCGGCTTGGGCCGGAGCGGTAACAGGGGGCGCGGAGGTGATTGGTTCAGGCACCCCTGGCGGGCCTTGCAGCATCTCTTGGCCCTGTGGGCTCAGGAAGAGAAGGCCAACCCCAACAAGGGCGGTGGTGGCGGTCAATGCGCCAGTCGTTCTGGAAATCAACATATCAAAAGCTCCTCTGAAAAAGCCCCGGTCTTTCGGGGTCTCAGAGGTTTGACGCGCCGCATCCTGCGATCCTTGGGCGCGGTTGAAAATTTCTAATGAGCGGGCCATCGCCTCGGCCTTGCGGGCAGCATCGGGCGTCGGCGTGGCATCGGCCATCGCGCGCTTCAGGTCGTCCAGATCGTTGAAGTTATTGGAGGTCATTTGTCCTCCTCCTCTGCTTTCAGTGCCCGTAGCTTCTTCTTGGCTTCCGCTACGCGCCACGAAATCGTGCCCTCGGAGACGCCCAGAATATCGGCGGCCTCGGTATGGGTGACGTCGTCCAGCACCAGCGCTAGCGTGTCACGGAGCGTTGGCGACAGCTCCGCCATCGCGCGATACAGCCACGCCGTTGCCTCGGTGGCTTCCTGCGCCGATTGTACGCGGTCCATCTCCCAATCGGCCCACCCATCGGTGGCCCGCGTGTAACTGGCTTGCCGCCTGCGCCGATCCGTGGCGGCGTTCACCGCGACGCGGTAAAGCCACGTCGTCACCTTCGCCTGCGCCCGATACCCCGAGAGCTTTCCGGGCAGGGCCAGGCAGATGTCCTGGGTCAAGTCTTCCGCCTCGGCCCGGCTTCCGGTGAGCCGGAAACACAGACCAAACAGGCGGTCATAGACGCGGCTCAGCAACAGCTGATACGCGGCCCCGTCGCCACCGGCCGCCGCAAGGGCCAGATTTTCATCACTCACATTCATGCGCATCTCATACCCTATGACGGGTCCCATTCGGCAATCCTTGGGTGTGGGAGCGAATTTTTTGTATTTGACGTGTGGAAGGGCGAATTCGAGACCAGCGTTCTCAAAATGGGCTTGAACTTGATCGTGAAGTGGGTGCAGAAAAAGTCTCTACCCGGTTATGGCTTTTCGCCGCAGACGCTGCACTGGCTTTCGTGGGGCAAGCCGGGTTACACGCAATCACAGCGACAAAAAGGTCCGACCGATATGCAAATCTACCTTCCGATTGCCGAGGTGAGCGTGAACGCGTTCCTTCTGCTGGGGTTGGGCGGACTTGTGGGCATCCTTTCGGGGATGTTCGGTGTCGGCGGCGGCTTCCTTATGACGCCGCTTTTGTTCTTCATCGGTATTCCGCCCGCCGTCGCCGTGGCGACCGAAGCCAACCAGATTGTCGCGTCATCCTTTTCCGGCGTGTTGGCGCATTTCAAGCGAAAGACCGTTGATCTGAAGATGGGCGGGGTGCTGCTGGTCGGCGGTCTGATTGGGGCTGCGATCGGCGTGCAAATCTTTGCAATGCTCACCGCGATCGGCCAAGTCGATTTGCTGGTGAAGCTTTGCTACGTTGTTTTCCTTGGCATTATCGGCGGGTTGATGTTCTTCGAGAGCCTCAACGCGATCCGCAAAGCCCGTAGCGCCGGGGGCGTTGTGCCACCCAAGCGCCGTCATCGCGGCTGGATTCACGCATTGCCGTTCAAGATGCGGTTTCGGACCTCGGGGCTTTATGTCTCGGTGATCCCGCCCGTGGTCGTGGGGCTGTTTGTGGGCGTTCTGTCTGCGATCATGGGGGTCGGCGGCGGCTTCATCATGGTGCCTGCGATGATTTATCTGCTGGGGATGCCGACCAAGGTTGTTGTTGGGACGTCGTTGTTTCAGATCATTTTCGTCACTGCGTTCGCCACGTTGATGCACGCGACGACGAACTACACGGTGGATATGGTCTTGGCTGTCCTTTTGCTGGTGGGCGGCGTTGTGGGGGCGCAAATTGGCGCGCGTATCGGGACCAAGCTGAAGGCCGAGCAATTGCGGATTTTGCTGGCGATCATGGTATTGGCCGTGTGCGGTAAGCTTGGTTTTGACCTGCTGGTCATGCCGGCAGAGCTGTACTCGATTGGCGCGGGGGCAAGCCATTGAGAGTGATCGCGCTTCTCCTCGCTACGCTCCTCGCAGGTGTCTCTGCTGCTGACGCAGAAGAGGTGGTGGCAGGACTGTCGCAAGATGCCATCAACATTACGGCGAACTTTGAAGGCTCGGAGATCATGATCTTCGGCGCCGTCAGCCGGACAGCGCCTGCGCCTCAGGGTGACCTGGAGGTGATCATCACCGTGGAAGGTCCGTCGATGCCCGTGGCCGTACGCCGGAAGGATCGCCGCTTCGGGATTTGGGTCAACACCGACGCCGTCGAAGTGGATTCCGCCCCGTCGTTTTATGCGGTGGCGACCACGGCAGGTTTTGCGGCCACGATCACCGATACAGAGGATTTGCGCCACAGGGTGTCGATCCCCAGAGCCATCCGCGCCGTGGGACTTGGGGTGGCGGATGCCGAAAACTTCACGGAGGCCTTGATCCGCATCAGGGAATCCGAGGAATTGTACCAGTTGAACGAAGGCAGCGTGACGCTGCGTAACGAAACTTTGTTCGACACGGTGATCCAATTGCCTGCGAACCTGGTTGAAGGTGACTACCGCACGCGCATAATCTTGACCCGTGGGGGCGAAGTCCTCGACGTATATGAGCAAGACATTGCGGTGCGGAAAGTCGGTTTGGAACGGTTCATCTATAATCTCGCCCACGAGCGGCCTTTGGTCTACGGCATCTTGTCGTTGACGATCGCCATTCTGGCAGGATGGATGGCCTCTGCCGTATTCCGCTACATTCGCGCGTGAGCTTGGTGGCGCTCTGGAGGCGCCCATGAGTTCTGCCTCCCAGAGGGTCGTACGCGGATTCTGGAAGGCTATGGCCAGCAACGATTTCCATGCGGCGAGCCTTTGTTTGACAGAAGATTTCCGGCTTCAGTGGCCGCAATCCGATGAAGTGATCGAGGGGCGGGAGAACTTTGCCGCAGTGAATGCGGCTTATCCGGCCAAGGGGCCGTGGACCTTTGAGTTGCGCCGCATTGTGGGGCAGGGGGATCAGATTGTAACCGAGGTTTGTGTGAGCGATGGGGACGTGCGGGCCACGGCGCTGACGTTCCACACGGTGCGAGGGGATTTGATTGCTTTGCAAAGAGAGTTTTGGCCCGACCCGTTTGAGGCGCCGACCTGGAGATCGGAATGGGTGCGGAAACCGGGCTGAGTCCTTTTGTAATTTGGGGGGCGCTGCCCCCAAGACGGCCCCGGAGGGCCCGCCTTCCCCCCGCGATATTTTTGAAAAGATGAAGCTGGAGCTAACCGCGCCCCACGTAGGGCATGTTGGTGGCGAGGATGGTTTGGAACAGCACATTGGCGGAGGCAGGCATGTTCGCCATATGCAGGACGGATTGGGCGGCCTCGGTCACATTCATCATATCCATCAGAGGTTTACCGTCTGAGATACGGCGCTCATTCAGGGCATCGACAAGGTCGGTGCGGGCGTTGCCGATGTCGATCTGGCCCGCTGCAATGCCGAAGGGGCGGCCATCGAGGCTGAGGGTTTTGGTCAGACCGGTGACGCCGTGTTTAGTGGTCGTGTAGCAGATCGAGCCTTCGCGGGGGGAGTGGGCGGAGAGGGAGCCGTTGTTGATGATTCGGCCGCCCTGGGGGTCTTGGGCGCGCATTTGGGCGAAGGCGGCGCGCGCGGTGTTGAACATGCCCGTGAGGTTGACAGAAACGCTTTGATGCCAGTCATTTACGTCGATTTCGTCAATGGTGCCCTGGGGCGAGAAAATGCCGGCGTTGTTGAAAACGGCGTCCAGGCGGCCCCAGGTCGTGGCGACCTTTGCCACGGCGTTTTCCATGTCGTCCAAGCGCGTCACGTCGCCCGGCAGGGCGAGGGCGTTCTCGTGCCCACGGGTCACGTCTGCGAGGAGCGCGCGGCGGCGCGCGAGGAGGGCGACGCGCCAGCCGTCGGCCAAAAAGGCCTCGGCTGTGGCGCGGCCGATGCCGGAGCTGGCGCCGGTGATGAGAATGGTCTTCATGGGGTTTCTCCTACAGCAAGATCGGCCTGTGACATCTGTACACCGGGGCGTACACATCCCGTACACTGAATTGCGCCTTCGTCAGCCGGGCGTCATGCCCTCTGGATCGTCTTCTGCCTCCAGCGCCAGAGGGGCGGCCTTCACGATCAAATCGTCCGTTCCCAGATCAGCCACCGGGCGCGACAGCATGTAGCGTGTCACCCAGATCAGCCGCTCTTCCGCGCGGGTGATCGCGACATAGGCCAGCCGTTTCCAGAGCGCCTGTCCGGCCTCCATCCGGCCCGCCCGAGAGGCGGCGTAGAGATCGGGCGCGAAGACCTGCACTTCGGGCCATTGCGAGCCCTGCGCCTTGTGCATTGTCACCGCTGCGCCATGGAGGAACGCGGCCCCCATGCGGGCGGCGTAGGGGAGGAAGGGTTCTTCTTCCCCCGGTTTCTCGATCTTCACAATCGAGGCGGCAGAGAAGCGAGGGGTTTCCGCGCCCATGACATGCAATCGGGAAAAGCCCGGTTTATTGCCCGGCCCCAGATAGACCACGGGCGCGCCTTTGATCAGGCCGCGGGCTTCCAGGTCGATGCGTTTCTTGCGGTGTTTGAGGGGCAACTCGATGCCGTCGCAGATCAGCGGTTCGCCGGGCAGGATCTCATCATCGCCGGCGCCGAACGCGGATCGGAACGCGGCAATCAGCCGGATGCGCGTGGCGTTGCGCCAGACCAGCACCGGGGACCGCGCCATCATGTCGGAATTGGCCCGAGGGCTGACAATCACCCGGTCGTCACGGGCGGCGGCCTCTTCTATCATCTGCTCGAAGTCGCGGAATTCCAGTTGCGGATCGCCCAGGGCGTGGGCCAGATCGAGGATCGGGTTATCGGCGTCCTGGCGATGGACCCGGCCCAGATGCAGCAGGTTGTCGCCTTTGAAACGGTCGAAGATCATCGCGCCCGATTGGCCCACGGGGGCAAGTTGGGCCGGGTCGCCGAACAGGACGAGGGTTGGGAAGATCTCTTTCAAATCCTGGAACTGCTTGTCATCGAGCATGGAGGATTCGTCGATCAGACCGATATCCAGCCCATCTTCGCGCCGCTTCCATCCGGTGATGAAGTCGGAGCCGCGCAGGCCCGCGGAGGCAAGGGCCGCGGGGACGGATTTGGTGGCCTCGTAGACCTCTTTCGCGCGGTCCATGGCGGCATCGGTCAGGGCCTCGATCTCGGGCCGCTCGCCTTGACCCGCCAGCCATTCGGCGACCTTCTCGAATTCCGGGTCATACATGGGCGTATAGAGGATGCGATGGATTGTTGTGGCCGGAACGCCCCGGTTCCGCAGCACCGAGGCCGCCTTGTTGGTCGGCGCAAGAACGGCCACGGTGCGCCGTTCCTTTCGGCGTTTGCCTTCCCAATCGCCCGAGACGATCTCCACCCCGGTGCGCTCCAACGCCTTGACCATCTCGGCCAGCAGCAGCGTTTTGCCTGATCCCGCCTTGCCAGTCACGGCGAGCACCTGTGAGTGGGTGTCTTTGGCAGGCACAAGGGTGTCGTTGTCGATATCCACGCCCATATCCCGCAAAACCTCGGTTATGCGGTCGTAAGCTTGGGCTTGATCGTCGGAGAAGGTGGGGGCGAGCGTGGTCATGGGCGGACCCTACCTGCGCCCCGGGGCGAGGGGTAGAGCCGAGGCACGCTTGAGCCGCGTTTTCTAAAGCAGAAGATCGCCAAGCCGGACGCGGTTAAGATCGTCGCGAATGTGGGAAAGGTCGTCGGCGGCTTTCACGAGGGTGAAGGCCAGAGAGCGGGCGAGTTCTGCATCGACACGACCCGTTGAGGTGCCCGCGAAGGTCTCCAATATCACCTGATCCGCCGCCAGAAGCGCCCGGATCACGGCAATTGCCGGGGCATCGGCCAAGGAGTTGCGTAGGGTTGTGGCAAGGCTGAGGGCGTCGGTCTCGGGGGCCATGACGGCTGCGAGAACGGTTTCCAGAAGGGCTTCGGTGTCTTTGCGCATGTGATTTTAGGGTCCGTGGCGATCCGTTCGGATCGATGGATTGACTGGGTTCTCCCGCGCGGTGGTCTGTTTCATCGACGTCAATGTTGAAAGTTGAACACGACGTAGCCGCGCCGGGGGGAACGGACAAGGTCGCGTTTGGAAACAGATAATTTTAGGTAATTGGTTAAGGTGCTTAGTGCATGGTTAACGGCCCATGGGACCATCATCCGTGCCTAACACAAAGGCACAGTCACCGGGTTTGATAAGGCCTGGAACGTGGCGCGCAGAGACAAGCCCCGAGCGTTGAGCATAGAGGGTGTGCGGCGGGCTTTGCAGATCCTGGGTCGCGTAGATATGGGCGAGGGCTTGGTCTCGGGCGACCCTATCGCCAAGGGTTGCAAGGGGGTGGAACAGCCCGCCGCGGGTGGAGAAATGAAAGCCCAAAGGGTCGGACAGGTCGAGGCCACGGGTCGGCGCGGGCGCGGGAGCGGCAGAAAGAATGCCATGATGGGCCAGCGTGCGCAGCAACCCATCGAGCGCCACCGCGGCAGAGGCGGGCGTAGAGGTGCCCGCGCCGCCGATTTCGGTGGTGACAAAGGTTTTACCGGCCCGCTCGGCCGCGCCATCGAACATGCCCGCGTCGTCGATTTCCCGAAGGCGTGCCGTATAGGGCGCACCAAAGGCCCGCGCGGCAGCGGCACAGCGGGCGTCTTGATCCGCATCGTCGAGGATATGGCTGATGGCCATGGGCAGAAAGTCGAGGGTCTTGCCGCCAGAGTGGAAGTCGATAACCAGATCCGCCGGGGGAATGAGGTGGTCATTCACGAACGCCGCAAGGCGCTGGGTGAGCGTTCCGGTGGGATTGCCGGGGAAGGCTCGGTTGAGGTTCACGCCGTCGATGGGGGAGGTGCGGGTCGCGGCCTCAAACGCGGGCATGTTGAGTTGGGGGATCAGGATCAGGCGGCCTGTGGTTGTCTCGGGCGTGGCGGTGTTGATGAGTTGGCGGATGGCGATCGGCCCCTCGTATTCATCCCCATGGTTGGCACCGGTCACCAGAGCCGTGGGGCCGTTGCCGCCGTTGACCACGCAGACGGGCACCATGACATGGCCCCAGGCACTGTCGTCGGCGGAATGGGGCAGGCGGATGTGGCCGTAGTGTTTGCCGGGCGTATCGAGGGGAACGGTGAGGGTCATGGTAAAGCCCTTCGGGCATTGGCGGCGTCGTCTCGTCCGGCCCGACGGGCCGTCCTCGCAGCGGTGAACGGATGGGTTATTTAACGAAGACTTCCCGTGGGAGGGAAGAGAGACATTCGACGCCGGTATCGGTAATCAGGATCGGTTCGGTGATTTCGATCCCGCCGTCGTCCAGCCAGAGGGCCGGCATGAAATGGAAGGTCATGCCCGGTTCCAGCACCGTCGTATCGCCAGACCGGAAGGACATCGTCCGCTCGCCCCAATCGGGCGGATAGCTGAGACCGATGGCGTAGCCGCAGCGGCTGTCCTTCTCGTATCCCAACCGGTTCAGCGTGGTGTTGAACGCGCGGGCGATGTCTTCGCAGGTGTTGCCCGGTTTGGCCGCCGAAAGCGCTTGTGCGCTGGCCTCGAGCACTGCCTCTTCGGCGCGTTTGTAGCTGTCGGGCATATTGCCCAGAAACAGGGTGCGCGACTGGGGGCAATGGTAGCGGCGGTAGACGCCTGCGATCTCGAAGAACGTGGCCTCTCCCTGCGCCATGGGTTTGTCATCCCACGTCAGATGCGGTGCAGTGGCGTCCATGCCCGAGGGCGTCAGGGGCACAATCGCGGGGTAATCGCCCCAAGCCTCATCCGTGCCCAACACCGAGGTGCGCAGGATCTCGGCCACCAGATGGTGCTTGGGCAGGCCCGGTTCGGCCACCTCCAGGATACGGCGGTGCATGGCCTCGACAATGCCGGCCGCTTTGCGCATCCGGTCAATCTCGGCGGGGGATTTCACGGCGCGTTGCCAGTTCACGAGGCCCGTGGCATCGACCAAGGCGGCGTCGGGCAGATGCGCCAGAAGCGTATGATGGGCAGCGGCGGAGTAGTAGTAATTGTCCAGCTCCACCCCAATCCGTGCCTTCCCTGCACCGCGTTCCAGCAGCAAGGCGGCCAATGTCCCATGGGGGTGCTTTTCGGGGTTCTGGACGTAGGTGTCATCGTAGCCCACCACATGATCGTCGGGCATATAGACAGTGCGCAGCGCCCCCAGTGCATCCATCGCGCGGCCCCACCAGACCGGCAGACCCGTGGGCCCCACAACCACGGCTTGATGGACGTAGAACGACCAGCCGTCATAGCCCGATATCCACGCCATGTTGGACGGGTCGGTGATGATCAGCCAGTCCAGCCCTTGTCCGTCCATCGCCGCGCGTAGCTTGGCCAGACGGGCATGGTAGTCTTCATCGGCGAAATTGAGATTGTTGCTGGCCATGGCCGTGTTCCCCATATTGCGGGCTCTGCTGCAAGAGCCTCGGTTTTTGGGGGAGTGTGGGCGGGGCGCAGTGGCGCGTCCCGCCCATTTGCGACACTTTAGGGGGCTCTACAAACTGCTGCTGCTGCTCTCGAAACGGGCGCGCACTTCGGCGGCAGATTGGTTGCCCGCGGGAATTTCCAGTCCGCGATCAATCATGATCTGCTCTTGCACTGCGGCGTAGTCGGCATAGGTACGCGTTGCCTGAGAGGAAGCAGATTGCGTCGTGGCATATTCATAATTGGCGGCATACTGGGTCTGAAGGTCGGCGTCGCTCAGAATGTTGGGGTCAGACCAGCCGGCATAGGTGCTTTCCGCCCAATTGCGGCCTTCAGCGTCGGTGCCCCAAGATGCGCCGTGTTGGTTGGCGAGGTTATCGTAGCTCCCCCAATCCATTCCAACTGATGCCGAAGTGAATTCTGTGATGATCTCCTGACTGGCCAATTGACCGCTAATATCACCGGATAAGTCCGAGATACCGCCAGACACGACACCAGTAGTAGCAAGGCCAAGTCCAGCGAGGGCGGCTGTGAGGACAACCCAGTCAACAGTGACAGCGCCGCTGTCGGATTTGATAAATGCATTGAAATTCATAACGTCTGTCCCGTTTGGTGTTTTAGGTTGGCAATTGGTTTGACGACGAAATGTGGCGAGGATCGGCGCATTTGTGTGAAATTTTGTGAGATTTGACATCAAACAATGTGACTTGCAAAAGTCGGCAAGGTGCGTGTGAACTGCGCGAAGACAAACGGCCCCCTGCGAAGGTGGGCCGTCAATCACTTTCAGCTAAAGGAGTGGCGCTATGCTGACGAACGACCAACTAAGCCGGTGGGATCAGGACCACTTCTTTCACCCCTCCACCGCGCTGGGGGCCCATGCGCGGGGTGAAGCACAGGGGATGATCGTCAAGACCGCCGAGGGCTGTCACATCATCGACCGCGACGGCAACCGGATGCTGGACGCATTCGCCGGGCTCTACTGTGTGAATATCGGTTATGGCCGCCAAGAGGTGGCCGAAGCCATCGCCGCCCAAGCGCGAGAGCTGGCCTATTATCATTCCTACGTGGGCAATGGCACCGAGGCCTCGGTCACGCTGGCCAAGATGGTGGCGGATCGCGCGCCGGAGGGGTTGAACCGCGTGTTCTTCGGGCAAGGCGGCTCGGACGCGAACGAGACCAACATCAAGTTGGTCTGGTACTACAACAACATCCTTGGACGGCCCCAGAAGAAGAAGATCATCTCTCGCTGGCGGGGCTATCATGGGTCCGGCTTGATGAGCGGCTCCCTCACGGGCTTGAGCCTGTTCCACAAGAAGTTTGACCTGCCGCTGGACACGGTGCGACACACGACTGCGCCCTATTATTACCAACGAGAAGACGCCAATCAGTCCGAGGCCGATTTCGTCGCCATGTGCGTGGCGGACCTGGAGCAGATGATTGCCGACGAGGGCGCGGACACCATCGCGGCCTTCATCGCAGAGCCGGTGATCGGGACGGGCGGCATTGTCCCCCCGCCTGAGGGCTATTGGGCCGCGATCCAGAAGGTACTGAAGCAGCACGATATCCTGTTGATCGCCGATGAGGTTATCACCGGCTTCGGGCGGTTGGGGACCATGTTCGGGTCAACGCACTACGATATGGACCCCGATATCATCACCATCGCCAAGGGCCTTACCAGCGCCTATGCGCCGTTGTCGGGTTCCATCGTCCATGACCGCGTGTTCGAGGTTCTGGCCAAGGGCACCGACGAGAACGGGCCATTGGGCCACGGTTGGACATACTCCGCCCACCCCATTGGCGCGGCAGCGGGGGTGGCGAACCTGAAACTGCTCGATAGCCTGGGGCTGGTGCAGAACGCGGGCGAAGTCGGCCCCTACCTGACGCAACAGATGCGCAACGCGTTCGAGGGCCACGACCATGTGGGCGACATTCGTGGCGTCGGCATGATGACCGCGCTGGAGCTGGTCGCGGACCGTGACAGCCGCGCGGGGTTTGACCCGGCGGCCAAGGTGGTGCCCCAGATCTCGGCGGCGATGGCCAAGCGTGGGGTGATCGCGCGGGCGATGCCGCAGGCCGATATCGTCGGCTATTCCCCGCCCTTCTGCCTGACCCGAGAGGAAGCCGACACCATCGTCGGCGTCACCGTCGAGGCTGTGGCCGAGGTTCTGGGCTAGATCGGCCCGGCGCACGGAGCGGCGTTCAGAGGTAAGGAATTCCAGCGGGGGAGGTGCGATCAGCGCTTCCCCCTTTACGCATCGGCATCGGTCCGACTAGTATCAACCCATTCATGATCAACACGATTTCGGACCAGCGCCTTTATGACTGACACCCACGTCACATGCCCTAATTGCGGTTATGGCCACGACAACCTCCGAAAATCGACGCGGATGTTTGATTGCCCCGCCTGTGGCACAACGCTGTTCCGAGAGAATGAGACGGTCGCGCCGGTCGGCAATAGCGGCGAAATGCACGATTATCCGATGCTGTTCGGGATCGGCGACACTGTCCACGTCGATGGTCAGAAATACGTCATCCAAGGCCATGCGCGCTACGATTACGGGCGCGGAACATGGGACGAGATGTACGGAGAAAACAGCAAGGGCGAGGGCGCCTGGATCTCGATTGATGAGGGCGATGTCGTCGTCCAATACCCCTTCGAGGGCAATGCAGGCCCGCGCCGCAGTGACCCGCCCGCCGTGGGCACGAAGTTCAGCTATTCCAGCAAAGACTACGTCGTCACCGAAGCGGATACCGCCAAGTGCATCGCCGTGCGCGGGCAATTTCCCGAGCTGATCCAGGTCGATGACGAACACTATTTCATCAACGCCTCGGGGTCATCGGGGCAGCTTTTGTCCGGAGAGTTCTGGGAGGGCGGCCACCAATGGTATGATGGCGCGTGGCTTGATCCGTTCACGTTGAAAGTGGATCGCCAAGACGGGAGTTCTGGCCCATGACAAACGCGGCGGGGCTGGGATCAGTCAATTGCACCTCTTGCGGGGCCGGCCTGTCCGTATTGGGCGGTGGCCGCGTATTGTCCCACGTTTGCGGCTATTGCGGCGCGGTTCTGGACACGCAGGACGGCTACAAGGAAGTCGACAACATCGGCAAACGCAACCATCCCGACAGCCCCGTGCAGATCGGCATGGCGCTGACGCTGGAAGGGGTCGAATTCACCGTCATCGGCACGCTGGGCCTGGTTGAGCACTATGGGGGGCAGACGTGGAAGTGGGTGGAGCATCAGCTGTACTCGCCCACACACGGCTATGGGTGGCTGAATGTCGAAGACGGGCAGCTGACCTGGTCGCGTAAAGTGCGCGATTTCAACATGAATCATTGGTTGAGCGCCTCGACGGTCGAACGGTCCGAGGTGCCGCCAACGCGCACCTATAATGGCGAGAAGTACCGTTATTATGACATGGCGGTTGCTCAGATCGACTTCATGGAAGGCGAATTCAACTGGGTGCCCAAACTGGGTGACAAGAACACGGTCATCAACCTGCTTGGCCCTGACGGGATGCTGACGCTGGTCAAATCCCCGACCGAGCGTGAGGTGGAGTTTACCCGCCTTCTGCCCCGCGCCGAAACCGCCAAAGACCTTGGGTTTGAGGCATCCGCCCTTGGCGCGGTGGGCGATGTGCATCCTCTCACGCCCTATACGCCGCTGCCCGAAGAAGGGCTGTTGCGCAAGGTTCTGGGGCTTGTGGCCATTGTCGCCGCCGTACTTGGCTTGGTGTTCATGTTCTCGGGCGGGCGCGAGATCCTTGAGACGCCCTACAACGACGTCACCACCCTTCCGAGGTCGTTCGAGTTCCAGATCGACAACACCACGCAATTGGCGCAGGTGCAGTTCTTGAGCACGTTCAACAACCAATGGGCCACCCTGGGCACCGAAATTCGCGGCCCCGACGGCGTCGTCGTATTGTCTGGCGAGCGCACGATTTCCTATTATTCCGGCCGCTCCGGCGGTGAGAGCTGGTCCGAGGGCAGCCGCCGCAACACGTTCCGATTCCGCCCGTCACAGGCAGGCACCTACACGGCCTCGCTGGTGCAGACCCAAGGGTCGAACCCCGACCAAGGCACCGTGGCGCTGCGCGTGTCCCAAGGCAAGCCGACAGGCTTCTGGCTGCTTGGCCTTGCGATCATCGCGGGCATCGGGTGGCTGATCGTCACCGGACGCCGGGCGCTGCACACGAAACGCCGGTTCGCCGGCTCTGACTGGAATGACGACTGATGGCCCCAATTCGTCTTATCATCATCGGCGGCGCCGTTATCGCGCTACTTGGGGCCAGCTACCTTAGCTATTACGGCGTGGGCCGCGAAAGCCGCGACCTTACCGCCAGCGCACCCTCGGTGCGATCAGGATCAACAGGTTCGGGCGGCGGCTTTTTCGCCTTCGGTCGGATCAAGTAAACACCATTTTGCAACAGGAGCCTCTGCGCCATGCTTGAACAAATTATCCTCGCCGAGTTCATCTCGATGCTGTTTTACAGTGTCATCGGCATGCTGCTGATGTTCATCGCCTACAAGATCATCGAATTCATGTCGCCCTTCCCGATCGTCAAGGAAATCGAAGAAGATCAGAACACCTCGCTCGCCATCCTGATCGGGTCGGTGTTCGTAGCGATGGCGATCATCATCGCGGCCGTTATTCTTTCGTGAGCGAGACCACAGGGGGGCAGGCCGAGCCGGAGAACGGCGGGCTGACCCCGAAGGTTGCATGGCTGCTGGCAGCTACGTTTATCGTGGCCGTCGCGGGCCTGATCTATGAGCTGATTGCGGCCACGATATCCAGCTATCTGCTGGGGGATTCGATCCGCCAGTTCTCCTTCGTCATCGGCGTATTCCTCAGTGCCATGGGCGTGGGAGCCTGGGCGTCGCGCTTTGTGGGCGACGCATTGGCGGCCTTTGTGCGGGCTCAGATCGCCTTGGGGGCCATCGGCGGCGCGCTGGGGCCGGTGCTGTTTTTCAGCTACGCGATCTATGGCTCGGTCGGGTTGCCGCTCTATGGCGGGCTTGTGGCTATTGGGGTGCTGTCGGGGATGGAAATCCCCCTGATCAGCCGGGTGATGAAAGAGATCGGCGCGGCGGAATTTCGGTTTGAGAACGTCCTGACTGCCGACTACATCGGCGCATTGGCCGCGTCCCTGGCGTTCCCCCTGCTGATCGTGCCCAACCTGCCGCTGATGAGCGCGTCGCTTGCCTTCGGCATCCTCAACCTGCTGGTCGCAGGTTTCTCTCTCTACCTGTTCTCGGACCGCTTGGCGCGGGGCTTGTGGTGGGCATGGGGCGCGCTCCTCCTCGCTTCGCTCTTCGCATTTGGGATGAGTGAACGGATGGTGTCCGCCGTCGACGCAAGGCTCTTCCAGGATGAGGTGATCTTCTCGGAAACCACAGCGTACCAAAGCATCGTGATCACCCGGTTCGACGAGCGCTACCGCCTGTTTCTGGATCATTCGATCCAGTTCGATAGCCTTGATGAGCATCGCTACCACGAGGCGTTGGTGCATCCGGCAATGGGGCTTGTGGCAGACGCGCGGCGGGTGCTGGTTTTGGGCGGAGGCGACGGCATGGCGGTCCGAGAGGTGTTGCGCCATGAGGACGTGGAACATGTGACATTGGTGGACCTGGATCCCCGCGTCACCGAGTTGTTTGCGACGCACCCCGATCTGGTATCGCTTAACGATGGCGCTCTGACTGATCCGCGGGTTGAGATTGTGAACGCGGATGCCTGGGTCTGGGCCGCAGAGGCGGAAGGCACCTTCAATGTGATTATCGCCGACTTGCCGGATCCCAAGAGCATCGCGCTGAGCAAGCTCTATTCCCTCGAATTCTACGCCATGCTGACGGAGCGCTTATCGAGCCACGGCTTGCTAGTGACGCAAGCAGGATCGCCCACCTTCGCGACCGAAGCGTTCTGGATCACGGAAGCCACCCTCGCGGCCACACGCAACCCAATCGCGCCAGGAGAGACCCTGGAGACGGTGGCGTATCAAACCTACCTTCCGAGTTTCGGTAATTGGGGTTTCGTGATGGCGGGCCAAATGCTCCCCGCCACAGATCGCTCTCCAGAATTACCAGATGGGCTGCGGTATCTCACAGCAGACGTGTGGCGAGCGGCGCAGGCCTTCGGCGTGGATCAAGCGCGACCAGAGAATGTGCCCATCAATACGATCCAAGGACATCCACTGGTGGCCGCCTATCAACGCGGTTGGGAATATTGGTTCCGTTAACTGCCCGCCAGACGCTGACCGAGGAAGGGGGCCAGCCCCCTATGCCCCTCCCTAGAGAGGGGCATACCCCCGGAGGTGTATTTGCCAAGATGAAGGGAGCGGCCCCTCCGCCCGTGCGGCAGCGTATTCATTTGGGTCGGGTCAACCTGATGTTAACCTTAACATGCCAGAGTGGGGACGCGCCGATAGCTGGAGAGTGAAGCGGCGTCCAAGGTGAAGCCTCGGACCCCGGACACGCCGGTAGCCAATCCGGTAGAGCCAGGGCCGGGGTGGAGCTTGGTGCAGCGCGCGTGACCGGGCGCGCCTCCCTGCTTCATCTTGGCAAATACAACTCAATCCCAAAACCTGCGGCGGGCGCTGCGGTTTATTTTTAGCGCATGGTTTGCCCTAGCGTTCTTTGACGTAGGGCTCTCCCCCCGCACGGGGCGGGATAGCACGGCCGACGAAGCCTGCGAGGATCACGACCGTAAGGATGTAGGGTAGCGCTTGCATGAACTGCACCGGCACTGTGATCGAGAAGATCTCGATATTCTGGAACCGGTTGCCGACGGCATCCAGCAGGCCGAACAGGAGGCAGGCGTATAGGGCGTACCAGGGGCGCCATTTCGCGAAGATCAGGGCGGCGAGGGCGATGAAGCCACGCCCTGCGCTCATCTCTTTCACGAAGCCTGCGGAGAGGCCTGTCGCCAGATAGGCCCCGGCCAATCCGCACAATACGCCGCAGATTACGACGGCCGCATAGCGCAAGGCGACCACGGAGATGCCTGCGGTATCCACCGCACCCGGGTTTTCGCCCACAGCACGCAAGCGCAACCCGAAGCGGGTCCGATAGAGGACCCACCAGGAAAGCGGCACGATAAGCAGCGAGATGTAGACCAAGATTGAATGGCCCGAGATCAGCTCGGAATAGATTTGCCCCAGAGGCCCCAACTCGGCGATGTCGCGGATGCGCGATGCGGCGCCCGGTAGGACGACCTCGTTAAAACGGGAGGCCCCGGTCAGAGGCGGCGTGCGCCCCCCTTGCGAGAACCAGGTTTGCGCAATCACCACCGTCAGGCCGCTGGCGAGGAAGTTTAGCGCCACGCCCGAGATCAGTTGATTGCCCCGGAAGGTGATCGACGCCAGCCCGTGCAGGAGAGAGAGGACAATGGACGCCAAGATCCCCGCCCCGAGGCCGATCCAAACATTGCCCGTCGTGAAGGCGATTGCCGCCGAGAAAAACGCGGCCGCCAACATCTTGCCTTCCAGCCCGATATCGAAGATCCCCGCCCGCTCAGAGAATAGCCCGGCGAGGCAGGCCAGCAGAAGGGGTGTCGCAAGGCGCACCGTGCTGTCGAGCAATTGCAGGATGGTCATGAAATCCATGGGCTCAGCTCCGAGTAGTCGCAAGTTTGAAGGCGGCGAAGGTGAAGAACGCGCCCAGGGCGCCCTCGATATAGCGGCGGGTGTGGTGGTAGGCGCGGCGCGCAGGCGTCGCTGACAGCGCCAGCGCCCAAGCGGCATGGCAGGCGAAGGAAATCACCCACATGGACGCCATGAACAGGCCAATCACCCACAGCGGCGCGTTTGCCGTGGCCCCGACGCCCGCGATGGCCAGCCAAAAGGCGATGGCTTTCGGGTTCGTGATTTGCAGCAGATAGCCCTTGGCAAACAGGGCAGGCGCAGTTTGGCGTTTCACCTCGATCGCCGCGATCTTCGGCGGGTGAAGCGCCTTTCTGAACGCACCATAGGCCAGATAGAGCAGATAGGCAGACCCAAAGACCCGTAGCGCCATCATCGCCCAAGCGGCTTGGCTCAGGATCAGGCCGACGCCCGTAATCGTCAGCAGGTTGATCGTGGCCGACCCCGTGGCGATGCCCGCACAGGCGATCAGCCCGGCACTGCGCCCTTGCCCCACGGAAATGCCCATCAACATCGCCACAGCCGGCCCCGGAGAGGAGGCGCCGACAAGCAAGATGCCAGAGGCAATGGCGAAGGCGGGCAAAAAGGGGAGGAGCGTTTCCATCATGTCAGCCCCGGCGCCGCATTGCGCGGAAAAGTTTTTCCATCGGCATCCGAACCATATTGTCCAACGCGCCGGTGAACAGGATCACGAGGGCCTGGATCACCAGGATCATCTCTCGGTTGACGGCGGGCATCTCGAACGCCAATTCAGCGCCGCCTTGGTAGAGCATTCCAAACAGCAGCGCGGCAAGGCATATGCCAATGGGGTGCGAACGGCCCATAAGCGCCACGGCGATGCCCACGAAGCCCGCGCCGCCGACGAAATCCAGCCGCAGCTGCTCACTTTCGCCCTGCACGGCATTGACCGCCATAAGACCCGCCAAACCGCCTGAAATCAGCATGGCGATCATGGTGATCTTGACGGGGTTGATCCCGGCATAGACGGCAGCGGTTTCCGAATGGCCAAAGGCACGGATCTCGTACCCCAGTTTCGTGCGCCAGATCAGCAGCCAGACGCCCACAGCGGCAAGCAGCGCCAGAAAGAAGCTGACGTTCAGGGGGGTCGAGGCGCGAAAGCCCAGAAAGCCTGCGAATTCCCCTGCATTGGGCAGGTGGGTGGCCTCGGGGAAACGAATGCTGGCCGTTTCAGCCGAGCCGGGGATCGTGAAGACGTTGTTGAGCACATAGATCATCAGCGACGCAGCGATAAAGTTGAACATGATCGTGGTAATCACGATGTGGCTGCCGCGTTTGGCTTGCAGATAGGCCGGGATTGCGGCCCAAGCCGCGCCACAAAGGGCGGTCAGCACAATGGTGCCCAACAGCGCAAGCGACCAATGGGGCCAAGGGATCAGAAGGCAGGCAACCGCCGCGCCGATGCCCGCCACATAGGCCTGACCTTCGCCGCCAATGTTGAACAGGCGGGCGTGGAAGGCCACGGCCACGGACAGGCCGGTGAACATGAAGTTCGTCGCATAAAACAGCGTGTAGCCCCAGCCATAGGCCGAACCAAACGCGCCGTTAATCATGATCGTCATGGCGCGAAACGGGTTCTCGCCGATCAGGGCCACAACGGCCCCGGACACGATCAGCGCAAGGATGATCGAGATCAGCGGGATCAGCGTCACATCGGCCCACATGGGCATCCCGCCCGAGGTGGTCTTGCCAGAGCCGAAGAAAATACGCTCGATATAGGTGGTTTCGGCCATGTTACGCAGCCCCCTTGCTGTCGTTCACACCGGCCATCAACAGGCCGAGATCACCTTCGTTGGTTTCATCGGGCAGACGCTCGCCGCTGATTTCGCCGTCAAACATCACGGCGATGCGGTCGCTGAGACCGAGGATTTCATCCAGCTCCACACTCACCAACAGCACGGCCTTGCCGGCATCGCGCAGGGCGATGATCTGCTTGTGAATGAACTCGATCGCGCCGATATCAACGCCCCGCGTGGGTTGGCCGACCAGCAGCAATTCGGGCTGGCGGTCCATTTCGCGGGCGACCACGATCTTTTGCTGGTTCCCGCCCGAGAAGTTCCGCGCCGGAAGCCGGGGGTTGGGGGGGCGCACGTCGTACCGCTCCATCTTCTCGGCGCAATCGGCTTTGATTGCCGCGTTGTTCATCAGCATCCCCGATTGGTATTTCGGGTCGTGGTGGTAGCCAAAGGCCACGTTTTCCCAGGCCTCATAGGGCATGATCAGCCCTTCGACCTGACGATCTTCCGGCACATGGCCGATGCCACGGGCACGGCGGCTTTGACCGTTGCTGTAGCGGCCCGTGATGTCGATCGGTTCGCCGTGAAGCGTGATCTCGCCCGAGGTCGCGGGGATCATGCCGCCAAGCACCTCCAGCAGTTCGGACTGACCGTTGCCTGCCACGCCCGCGATACCCAAAATCTCTCCGGCACGGATCTGGAACGAGATGCTTTTGACCCGTTCCACCCCGGTTGCGTCCACCACGCGCAGGTTCTTCACGTCCAGCACAACGTCGCCCACAGACGGCGGGGCTTTGTCCACCTCCAGCAGCACTTTGCGGCCCACCATCAGCTCCGCCAATCCAGCGGGTGAGGTCTCGGCGGTCTTCACCGTCGCCGTCATCTCGCCCCGGCGCATGACCGACACGGTGTCGGTGACATCCATGATCTCGCGCAGTTTGTGGGTGATGAGGATGATCGTCTTCCCCTCTTCCTTCAGACGTCCCAGGATGCGGAACAACTGGTCCGCTTCGGCCGGGGTCAGCACCCCTGTGGGTTCATCGAGGATCAGGATTTCGGCCTGACGATACAACTGCTTGAGGATTTCGACCCGCTGCTGGTGGCCAACGCTCAGGTCTTCGACAATCGCATCCGGGTCCACGTCCAGCCCGTATTCCGTGGCCAGTTCCGTCAGGATGCGCCGCGCCTTGCGCAGGGAAGGCTGCAACATGGCGCCATCCTCGGCGCCAAGCACCACGTTTTCCACGACGCTAAAATTCTCGACCAGTTTGAAGTGCTGGTGCACCATCCCGATACCGGCGCGAATGGCGGCCTGGCTGTCGGGGATATGGGTATGTTTGCCGTTGATCCAGATCTCGCCCGCATCTGCTTTGTAGAAACCGTAAAGGATCGACATCAGCGTTGATTTGCCCGCGCCGTTTTCTCCGACGATCCCGTGGATCGTGCCCTTGGCCACTGAAATAGAGATGTCTTTATTTGCTTGAACCGGTCCAAAGGCCTTGGAAATGCCTTTGAGTTCAATAGCCGGAGAGGGGGCAGGTGCCGTCATGCGCGCGGTCCTTGGCAAGAAAGGAGACGGGCCGCGTCCGGATGGGGCGCGGCCCGAATTGGTGCGGAAAGGTCGGGCCGCAAAGGGCCCGACAATCCGGTGCTTACTGCATCTCGACGGGGCAGGAGCCGTCGTCGGTGTAGTTGTGAACCGAAATTTCGCCCGCGATGATCTGCTCGCGCGCCGCGTCAACGGCTGCGATCATCTCTTCTGTGACCAGCTCTGCGTTGAACTCGTCCATCGAGTAGCCGACGCCGTTTTCGGCAAGGCCATAAACGAAGATGCCGGGCTCAATGGAATCGGCGTTGGTGAAGCTGTCATAAACAGCCACGTCCACGCGCTTGACCATGGAGGTCAGGACCGAACCGGGGTGCAGGTAGTTCTGGTTGGCGTCAACGCCGATGGACAGGATGCCTTCGTCCGTCGCGGTTTGCAGAACGCCCAAGCCGGTGCCGCCTGCGGCGGCGAACACAACGTCAGAGCCTTGGCCGATCTGACCGCGCGTCAGCTCGCCACCGCGTACCGGGTCGTTCCAAGCGGCAGGCGTTGTGCCTGTCATGTTGGCGATAACCGTCGCATCGGGGTTAGCCGCAACCGCGCCTTGGGCATAGCCACAAGCGAAGCGAGAGATCAGCGGGATGTCCATGCCGCCGACGAAGGAAACCGTGCCGGTTTCCGACGCCATGCCGGCCATCATGCCCACAAGGTACGACCCTTCATGCTCGGAGAAGATGATGGATTGGACGTTTGGCGCGTCAACCACACCGTCGATGATGACGAAGGTGGTGTCAGGGTAGTCAGGTGCCACAACTTCCAGCGCAGAGGCCTGGCTGAAGCCCGCCATCACGATGGGGTTGGAGCCCGCCTCGGCCAGGCGGCGCATGGCTTGCTCGCGCTGAGCGTCGTTCTGAAGCTCGATCTCACGGTAGGTGCCGCCGGTTTCCTCGGCCCAACGCTCGGCACCGTTGAAGGCGCTTTCGTTGAACGAGCGGTCAAACTTGCCGCCAAGGTCAAAGATGATCGCAGGGCCGTCGGCCAGAACGCCGGTGGCTGTAATGGCAAGCGTGGCGCAAGCGCCGAGCAGGGTTTTCATCATGGTCATAGGGTCGTCTCCCAGGTCAGGTTACGGGGCGCATATTATCGGGCCTTATCGTGGCCTTGCGTCCCCAATCACGTGGTCCTCCGCCGGTTGGCGGAATCCTCATGGGGAATAAGGGCAAAGGGTGACCGGGGGGTCAAGCCGATTCCGCTAAACAAGGGGTGTGAAAGCGCCGCTTTACGCTACGTGCCTGCAGGTAGGGTAGTGGCCATAAGCACGGCATCGCTGCGGCTGCCATCGGGATGGGCGTAGTAGCCTTTGCGTCGGCCTGTGCGGTCGAATCCCGCTGCGGCGTAAAGCGCCAAGGCTGGGGCATTGTGGGCATCAACCTCTAGAAAGACCTGCGATACCCCCCGTTGTGATGCGGCGAGGAGGGCTTGCCCGAGGAGCCGTTGGCCCTCGCCTTGCCCGCGCAGGGCCGGATCGACCACAATCGTCAACACCTCCGCTTCCGGCGCAATCACTTGCAGGATCGCGAAACCCGCTTCGGTACAGGCCAGCAGCGTCGTGGGTTTGTCCAGAAGTTGCGTCAGCTCTGCTTCCGACCAGCCGCGCGGGAAACTTGCGGCGTGAAGCGCTGCCATGCGTGCCGGGGTCATGGGTTTCACAGGATCGTCGGCCCCTGTTCGCGCGACGGGGCCGCGTCGGCGGGCTTGATATAAAGCGGCGCGGGCCGAGGTTGCGGCGTCGCAAGCCGTTCCGCTGCGATGTGGGCAATGGCAGAGGCGGGCGCAAAGGCGGCGGGGGCATGGGGGATGCCAAGGGCCTGCGAGAGTTCCGGTGAGTCCTGCCCGATCAGCGTGATCCCCGGTGTGATCCAATCGGCCATGTCCGCCTTCGCGATCATCGTCGCAGGCCGTGCCACGCTGTCTCCGAAGCTTTGCACGTAGGCCATGTCGCGGGGCGCGTTGATCGTGGCAAGGCAGGGCCGGGGCGCGCCGTAGGCCAGTGCATCCAGAAGGCTCACCCCAATCGCAGGCACCCCAAGGGCCAGTGCCATTCCCCTTGCCGCCGAGACCGAGATGCGAATTCCGGTGAAATTCCCCGGCCCGATGCCCACACCCACGGCGTCGAGTTCAGGCAAGCCTACCTCCGCCTCGCGCAAGGTTTGCTGGATCAGGGGCATCAAATGTTCGGCCTGACCCTTCTTCATGTCGACGTAATGAGCGGCACAAACGTCCCCGTCGCGCAAAAGCGCGGTTCCGAGCCACGGGCCAGAGGTATCAAAAGCGAGAATAACAGGATGCGCCATGGCAGCGGCTTAGCCGCTGTTGCCCTTGCCTTGCAAGCGGAGGCTAAGTCGAAGGGCAGGGCGGTGCGCGGCGGGCCTGTGTGCGGCCCGCCCACGCGTATGTCTTCAGGTGTTAACGGGGCGCACTTCCACCACTTCAGGAATGTAGTGGCGCAGCAGGTTCTCGATCCCCATTTTCAGGGTCAGTGTGGACGAGGGGCATCCGGCACAAGCACCCTGCATATGCAGGTAAACCACGCCGCGATCGAAGCCGTGGAATGTGATGTCGCCGCCGTCTTGGGCCACGGCGGGGCGCACGCGGGTATCCAGCAGGCTTTTGATCTGGCCGACGATTTCACCGTCTTCCCCGGAATGCTCGGCGTGGCCGCCAGCGGCTTGCTCATCACCCTTCATTACGGGGTCGCCCGACTGGTAATGCTCCATGATTGCGCCAAGGATGGCGGGCTTCACATGGTCCCACTCCACCGCTTCGGCCTTGGTCACCGTCACAAAGTCGGTGCCGAAGAACACGCCTGTCACGCCTTCAACCGCAAAGATTCGCGATGCGAGAGGCGATTTCCCCGAGGTCTCGGAAGTCGGGAAATCAGCGGTACCCATTTCCAGCACGGACTGGCCGGGCAAGAATTTCAGGGTCGCGGGGTTCGGCGTGGATTCGGTTTGAATGAACATGGGGGCATATCCTTACTGGTTGTGTCAGATATGCGACCGGTAGGGCGCAGAGTCAAGTGACTTGGAATCATTCTAAAGTGGAAATTCTGTGATCGCAGAGCTGCCGTCGCGAACGATATCCTGATTTCAGGTAATCGCTTCCAACTGCTCTTTGCTCAGCTCCACCGGTACAATCGTCAACGGCGCGGGCAGGTTGCCCGCCATCTTCGTCATCGCCGTCACCAGCGGCCCCGGCCCGCCTTTGCCCGAGTTCGCCCCCAGCACCAGCACGCCGATTTCCTTGTCGGCCTCGATATGGGCAAGGATCTGCTCTTCCGGCACGCCTTCGCGGATCACCAGGGTCGGATCAATGTCTTGCTTGTCGCGCATCCACTTGGCGAAGACGTTGAAATGCGCCTCGATCCGTTCGCGAGCCTCGGCGCGCATGATGTCACCAACGCCGATCCAGTGGTTGAATTCATCGGGCGGGATCACCGACAGGATTTCCACCCCGCCGCCGGTATTATGGGCGCGCATGGCGGCAAATCGCATGGCGTTCAGGCATTCACGGGTGTCATCGAGGACGACGAGAAATTTACGCATGAGCTTGGTCCCTTTTCCGAGGACCGACCATGACGATTGCAGCCGCGCCTGTCTAGCGGTTTACGCGGCCGAACTCGCCCAATCCCAGTACAGTTGCCGGGCTCGCTTGGTGATGGAGCCGTGCTGATAATGGGTCCCGTCAAATTCAAGAACCGGTGTCACTTTGTTGAGGTTACCGGACATGAACACCTCATCGGCGGCGCGGAAATCATCAAAGGTCAGCACCGCTTCATGGACGGTCACGCCATCGGCACGCAGGTTGGAGATGTGGCGCTGGCGGGTGATCCCATTGAGGAAGGTACCGTTGGGCACGGGGGTAAAGACCTCTCCGTCGCGGGCCATGAAAATGTTCGCCGTGGCGGTCTCGGCAACGTTGCCAAGGGCATCGGTCACCAGCGCATTGTCATAGCGTTTGGCGCGGGCCTCCATCAGCATCCGCGCATTGTTGGGGTATAGGCATCCGGCCTTGGCATCCAGAACAGCGGTGGCCAACACGGGGCGGTGGAATTGCGTTGTCGCCAGCCGGGAGGCTGCATCGGGCGCCGCCATGGGAACTTCTTCAAGGCACATGAAGAACCCGGCTTCTGTCTCGGCTGGAATGATCCCGTAGGGGCCGCCATCAATGCCAAAGAAGTTCGGGCGCACGTAGACCGCAACGTCCTTGGGGTAGCGGCTGAGCCCTTCCCAAGCGATGTCGAAAACCTCTTGCCCCGTCAGGCCGGGGTTGAGGGACAGCGCACGGGCCGAGCGGACGACCCGTTCACAATGGGCCAAGAGATCGGGCGCCAGGCCGTTTACATAGCGGGCGCCGTCAAAGACCGTCGTGGCCTGCCAGGAGGCATGGTCACCGGCCCGAATGACGGGCACATCGGCATCGTGCCAAGCGCCGTCGAAGTAAGTTTTGATGTTGGTTCCAATGGCCATCGAAGTTCCCCCAAATGAGTTGGGGGGAACGTAAGCCGAGCTTAGACCGAAGGTCCAGAGGTGAAGCCCATCTGGTAGTCCATGCTAACCCCTTTGGGGGCGGCAGAATGTGCGGTCGCCCGCGCGCTCTTGTGTTCTGTGCGGGCTGGTTTGGCCTGCTTAGGACGGACGGTCGTGGCGGTGGCCGCGATACGGTCTGTCACATGGGTAGAGTCGGTGCGATTATCGAGACGCCTGTTCATACAGTTCCCCTAAAATGGATAGCGATGTCTGGTTTTGCTGCAATCTTATATGCAGCGACTTGAGTTAATGTCCAGTTAACGAATTGAAATCGATAGCCGAAGACCGAAAAACGACGCCACGTAATGGGCTTTCGCCGCCCTTAGCCGGCCCGTTTCAGCCTGCCATCGGCCAACATTTCCTTGGTTTCGGCCACGTAATCGCGGATCGACAGGGGCGCGTTTACCATCGTCAAATTGCCCTCTGCATCCGTTGGCCATTCATCCCTTGGGTGATCGACGTAAAGCTCCACCCCGTTGCCATCGGGGTCGCGCAGATAGACCGCCGCAGACACGCCGTGGTCGGCAGCCCCGTCAAAGGGAATACCGGCCTCCGCAACCCGTTGGATAACATCGGACAAGGCAACGCGATCGGGGTAGAGGTAGGCGCCATGGTACAGCCCACTATGCCCCGGAGGTGGCGGTGCGGCACCCCGGCTTTCCCACACATTCAGCCCGATATGGTGGTGATACCCGCCCGCGCCCAAAAACGCGGCGCTGTTGCCCATGCGCAAGGTCACCGGAAACCCAAGGACGCCCTCGTAGAACGCGATGGCGCGGTCAAGATCCGCCACCTTCAAGTGAATATGGCCGACGCGGGTGCCGGCAGGGGCTATGGCAGTCATCGTGGTCTCCTTCGGATCGCCCAAAGGTGTGGGCGATGGGGCGAAGGAGCAAGCGCCATGGGCGCACAGGTTCTGCGCTTAACTGCGCAGCATCCCGACGATGTCGTAGGTCTTCTCTAGGATCGGCACCGTGATCTCCCGCGCCCGCTCGGCGCCACGGCCAAGGATGCGGTCGATCTCGGCGGGGTCATCCATCAGCCGGGACATCTCGTCGGAGATCGGAGACAGCTTTGCCACCGCCAGATCCGCCAAAGCCACCTTGAAGTGGCCAAACAACGCGCCCGCGTGCTCATCCAGCACGACTTGCGGATCAATATCCGCCAGAGCGGCGTAGATGTTCACCAGATTGCGGGCATCGGGGCGATCGGCCAGACCAGCCACCGCATCGGGCAGAGGGTCCGGGTCCGTCTTGGCCTTCTTGATCTTCTTGGCAATCGTATCGGCGTCGTCGGTCATGTTGATGCGTGTCTTGTCGGCCGGGTCGGACTTCGACATCTTCTTGGTGCCGTCTTGCAGGTTCATCACGCGCGTCGCGGCACCCTCAATCACCGGCTCGGTGATGGGGAAGAAATCAACGCCGTAGTCGTGATTGAACTTGGCGGCGATATCGCGCGTCAGCTCCAGATGCTGTTTCTGGTCATCGCCCACGGGAACATGGGTGGCATGATAGATCAGAATGTCCGCCGCCATCAGCGCCGGATAGGCCAACAACCCAAGAGAGGCCCCTTCCGTATCCTTGCCGGATTTGTCTTTCCACTGGGTCATGCGGTTCATCCAGCCCATGCGGGCGACGCAGTTGAAAATCCAGGCAAGTTGCGCGTGTTCCGGCACTTGGGATTGGTTGATCAGGATGGATTTCTCAGGGTCCACACCAGACGCAAGGAAGCCTGCGCACAGCTCGCGCGTGTTGTTGCGCAACTCATCGGGGGACAGAAGGCGCGCCGTGATGGCGTGCATGTCGACCATGCAGAAAATCGTTTCGTGGGTGCCAGCATCCTGCGTTTGGGCAAAGCGTTTCAACGCGCCCAGATAGTTACCAAGGGTCAACCCGCCCGAAGGCTGGATGCCCGAGAATGCCCGTGGTTTGAACTGTGTCTCGGCCATGGTCGTCGTCCCTTGAAACGCTTGAATAATTGCGCCGGCCCTACTGGCCAATCAGCGCCATCGGGCTTACCCATGAGGGCACGGATCGTCAACCAAGGGACCGTTGCCATGGACCAAAACAACACCTCGCCGTTCAACGCGCTGCCCCCTGTGGTTGTGGCCCTTGCGGTGGTGATTTTCGGGCTGGAGATCATGTTCCAAGCCGCCACTGCGGGATTTCTGGGCGGCCAGGGCGGCGTCGGCTGGCGATTGGCAGCGATCCAGGATTACGCCGTGTTGAACGCGGTCTGGGATTGGATGACCTCCACCGGGCAATATCCGGCGGGGCATCTGGTGCGCTTCATTGCTTACCCGCTGATCCACGGCAGCTTTATCCACGCGGCCTTTGTGGTGGTGTTCATCCTCGCCCTCGGCAAGATGGTGGCCGAGGTCTATTCGGTCGCGGCCTTCCTTGCCGTCTTCTGGTTCTCTTCCGTCATGGGGGCGCTTGGCTTCGTGATTTTCACCAACAGCGAGTACCCGTTGCTCGGCGGCTACCCCGGCGTTTACGGGCTAATCGGCGCGTTTACCTTCTTGGTTTGGATGCGGGCCGAGGCCGAGGGCACGGGGCAGATGCGCGCGTTCTCCTTGATTGGGGTGCTCTTGGCGATCCAACTGCTGTTTGGCCTGATCAACGGAGAGTTCGGCAACGTCGTGGCCGATTTCTCGGGGTTCGTGACGGGGTTGGCCCTGTCGTTTGTGGTCAGCCCCGGCGGTTGGCGTCGCATGTTGTCGCGGTTGCGTCAGCGGTAATGGATTGAGGAAAGACACAAGCATGAAGCTATTTCTGAGCGCGGCATTGGCCGCAGGTGCCATAGCCACACCCGTAGTGGCGCAAAACGCCGATGCGCTGCGGGCGCAGTTGTCTGGCCAGGTGCTGAACCTGCGCGGCTATGACGACGCGAACCAACGCACCGGGGAAACCGTGCGGTTGCAATTGTATGATAGCGGCGCGGCGCGGGTCCGTTTCAACGCCTTTGAGGGCGACGAGGGCATGGAGGGCTGGATGCTGTGGCGGGTCAGCCCAAGCGGGCAATTCTGCACGACCTTTGCCGTGCAGGATGCCCGTGGCGCGCTTCGTCCCGATGACGAGGAAGACTGCCTGGACTTCCGCCTGGACGGCAACCGCATTGGCCTGAACTTCTACGGGAGCACCGGCAACATCGACCGTTACTCGGGCACTTTGCGGCCCATGTGATCGGGGCCTAGTGGCCCCGCATGGTGCCGCGAAGCTCGCGCAGGTTGAACGCACCGAAAAGGCGGGCGAAGCCGAAGTAGCTGACAAGGCCAAGGGCCACCAAAAGCGCCAGCGCCACGTAGCGAAGGCCCGGTTCACCAAAGAACGGGCCAAGCATCAGGGCGCTGGCAAATAGCACGATCCCCATCGCGACCGAAGCCGCGCAGATGCGCCAGATCCGGGTTCGGAAACGGTCGTCGAATTGCGCCACGTCGCCCAAACCGCGCCGCCCGCGTGAAAGCAACCCTACCATAACCCAAGCTGCCGCCGTGGTGGCAATGGCCGCCCCCAGAAAGCCGATGAAGACCGACAGACCGATCGCCACAAGGGCGTTCACGAACATCGCTACCAACGCATAATGAAACGGCCGGCGGGTGTCTTCGCGGGCGAAGTAAACCGGTTGCAGCACCTTTTGCAGCACGAAGGCCGGCAGGCCAAATGCATAGACCGTCAGCGCCAGCGCCGTGGCTGCGGTATCGTCAGAAGTGAACTCTCCGCGCTCGAACAGGACCGAGACCAGCGGCACCGAGATGACCGCCAAGGCCACCGCCGCCGGAATGGTGAGGGCCATCGACAGCTCTCCGGCGCGAGAGAACGCGAAACGCCCGCCTGCGTCATCTCCCGCCCGCAGACGGCGCGACAGGTCGGGCAGCAGCACGATGCCAATGGCGATGCCCACGACGCCCAAGGGCAGCTGATACAGACGGTCGGCGTAGTAGAGCCACGCAATCGCGCCCTCAAAATAGCTCGCCACGAACCGCCCCACCAACAGGTTTACCTGCACTACGCCCCCCGCCAGCATGGCAGGCAGGGCGATCAGGGCCAGTTTGCGCATGTCGGGCGTCAGGCGCGGCAGGCGCAGGTTGATCCGATATCCTTCCCGGTACACGGCGAACCAGACCAGCGCCATTTGCGCGATCCCCGCCACGGGCACCGCCCATATGAGGGCGCGGCCATAGGCCTCGGCCGGGTCCACAAGGGTGGTCATCTTGCCGTCCGGCACCGACCATGACACCCCAAGAAGCACCCCCACGAGAATGATATTCAGCAGCACCGGCGCGGCGGCGGCGGCGGCGAAACGCCCCGTGGCGTTCAACATGCCCGAGAACAGCGCCGCGAGAGAGATGAACAGGATATAGACGAAAGCGATGCGGCCATAATCGACGGTCAGGGGAAACCTCTCATCCCCCGCGAAACCGCCCGCCATGGCCAGCACCAGCCAAGGCATGGCGAGCTGCGCCACAAGGGTCAGAACGATCAGGATCGAGGCAAGGCCCGAGAAGGCATCTTGCGCAAATCCTTCCGCATCCGAGCCGTCTTCCACCTTCTTGGAGAACATCGGCACAAAGGCGGTGTTGAACGCGCCTTCGGCAAAGAAGCGGCGGAACATGTTCGGCAGGGCAAAGGCGATCAGGAACGCTTCGGCCACGGGGCCCGCGCCTAGAAACGCGCCGATCAGGATGTCACGGGCAAAGCCGAAGATACGGCTGGCCAATGTCCAGAAGCCGACGGTGAAAATCCCGCGCATCATGCGGATCGGCTTGGCGCTGCCGCTTGGCGTGGTTGGGCGGGCGGGCTCCACTACGCGCCAGCCCGTTCTGCAACCCGTGCAATGGCGTCGCGCAATTTCTTCTCCAACGCGGCACGGCGCGGTACGGAATGCAGCTTCAACCCGAACATATCCTTCACGTAGAAAGTATCCACGACCTGTACACCGTAGGTCGCGATGGTGGCCGAAGAGATGTAGATATTCGCCGCCGCCAGTGTTTTGGTCAGGTCATATAGCAGACCGGGACGATCCCGGGTATCGACCTCGATGATCGTGTAGATCTCAGACCCTTCGTTATCGAAAGTGATCGTTGTGGGCACATCGAAGGGGCGTTCACGCTTTTTGATCTTGTCGCGTTTTTCCATTGCTTCCGAGGCGACGACTTCGCCGCGCAGGGTCTTGCGGATCATCGAAGTCAAACGCGGCAGACGCGCCTTTTCGTAGGGGTGGCCATCGCCATCCTGCACCCAGAACACCGCCGTGGCGTAGCCATCTTTCGACGTATAGGTCCGCGCGTCCACCACATTGGCCCCCACAAGGCTGATCGCGCCCGCAAGGCGGGAGAAGATGCCGGGGTGATCGGCCAGCGCAAAGCAAATCCGCGTGGCGTCGCGGTCTTCGTCTTGCTTGGTGTCGATTTTGATCTCGGTTGCTTTCAGGCCGCTGAGCATCTTGGCGAAGGTCATCTGCGTTTGCAGATCTAGCCCCTGCCAATAGGGGCCATAGTGGCGGTCCACTTCGGTCTTGATGGCGGCCTTCTTCCAGTCCTTCAGGGCGGCGCGCAGGCGTTTCTTGGCCTCGCCCTCCAATTGTTCCCGGTTGAGATCTTCGAGCCCGGTTTCCAAAGCCATCGCGGTAGAGCTGTGCAGTGCCCGGATCAGCGTCGCTTTCCAGTTGTTCCAGGTGTTTGGCCCAACGCCGCGAATATCGCACACGGTCAAAACGGTCAGCAGATCCAGCCGTTCGCGTGTTTTTACCGCCTTGGCAAAGTCGCGCACGGTGCGCGGGTCCGCGATATCGCGTTTCTGTGCCATGTCGGACATCAACAGATGGTAGCGGACCAGCCATTCAACGGTTTCGCATTCCGCTGGTTTCAGCCCCAATCGGGGCGCGATGCTACGCGCCATGCGCGCGCCGAGGATCGAGTGATCCTCGTTCCGGCCCTTGCCGATATCATGGAGCAGGCAAGCCACGAACAGCACCTTGCGATTGACACCGCGCTTGAGCACGCCCGAGACCAGGGGCAGTTCCTCGACCAGTTCCTCGCGTTCGATCTGGGCCAGCGTCGAGACGACCTGAATCGTATGCTCGTCCACGGTGTAGCTGTGGTACATGTTGAACTGCATCATCGCCACGATATGGGCGAATTCCGGCATGAAGGCGGCCAGAACGCCAAGCTCGTTCATCCGGCGCAGGGCGCGTTCCGGGTTGCCGTGCTTCAACATCAGGTCAAGGAAAATCCGGTTGGCTTCCTTGTTACGGCGCATCGTGTCGTCGATCAGATCCAGCCGTGCGGTCGCTTCGCGCATGGCGTTGGGGTGGATCAGGTAGCCGGTGCGCAGGCCTTCTTCAAACAGCCGCAAGATGTTCAGCGGGTCTTCAAAGAACGTCTCGGGGGACTGGATATCAAGGCGGTTCTGGCGCAGGGCATAGCCGGGCTTCAGGCGCTTGCGGCGGGTCACGCCGCGCAGAAACCCAAGAATGGCCGGTTCCTGCTTCACGTGGCGGGCTTCCAGTTCGGTCAGGAAGATGCGCGTCAACTCGCCCACTTGGGTGGCATGAAGGAAGTAATCCTGCATGAAATGTTCCACCGCGCGGCGGCCCGAGTGGTCCTCGTAGCCGAGGCGTTCAGCCACTTCGACTTGCATGTCAAAGCTCAGGACATCCTGGGCCCGACCCGCAATCAGATGCAGATGGCAGCGCACGGCCCAAACGAACCGCTCGGCGGCGTCGAAGGCTTGGAATTCTTCGGGGTGGAAAACATCAAGCTCCACCAGTTCCGCCGCCTTGACGACGTTGTGTTCATACTTCGCGATCCAATAGAGTGTCTGCAAATCCCGCAGACCGCCTTTGCCTTCCTTGACGTTCGGTTCCACCACGTAGCGCTGACCGCCCTGCTTCTTGTGACGGGTGGCGCGCTCTTCCAGCTTGGCCTCGATGAACTCGCCGGTGGTGCCGTCGAACAATTGCTCACGCAGGGTGGTTTGCAGTTCAGCGCTCAGCTGTTCATCGCCGCTCAGGTGGCGCATCTCCAGAAAGGTCGTGCGGATCGTGTAGTCTTCCCGCCCCAAGCGCAGGCAATCCTTGATGGTCCGAGAGGAATGCCCAACCCTCAGGCGCAAATCCCAAAGCATGTAGAGCGTGCTTTCGATGATGCTTTCGATCTTTCCCGTCACTTTCCAAGGGGTCAGGAACAGCAGGTCCACATCAGAGAAAGGGGCCATTTCGGCACGGCCATAGCCGCCCACGGCCATAACGGCGATCCGTTCGGCCTCCGATTGGATGTTGGTGGGGTGAAGGTAGGTCTGGGCGACACGCAATACCTCGGTCACCAGCACGTCGGTTAGATAGGCGTAGGACCGGGTCGCCCGACGCGCGGCAAGGGGCTGTGCGGTGATCGCCGCGGCCAAGGCCGCCCGCGCGGATTTCTGGGCGTCTGCCAGCGCGGCCACCGTGGCGGCGCGAACGGCGCTGGCGCCTTTGGCATCAAGGCAAGCGGCATCTATGCGCGCGGCCACGGCCGATCGGTCAATAATCTCGTCTCCGGGCAGCAGAAGCGTACCCGGAGAGGAAGCAGCGGAAAGGCTTGGATTTAGCGGCCGGTCAGAAGCCGGCACCGCCAAGTCTGCTTGGGGCAGGGTCAATGACATTTACCTGTTGGTTTGCAATCTCGGCCACGGCCAATGCCCGTTCGATTGTGCCGTTGTTAAGGAAGCGGAACGCGCCGCCGGAACCGTCAATCTGGCCTGCCGCAATCAGATCCGCAGACCCCATACGGCCCGAAGCTGCTGTTGCTGCAATGGCGCGGATGGCGTCATAGCCAAGCCCGCCAAGGGTATGGGGCGCGCCCCCGTTTACAGCGGCGTAGCGAGCATTGAAGCTGGCCGTGGCGTTGGGGTCTGGCAGCGCAAACCAACCACCTTGCAAGCCGGTGAATTGAAGCGTTGCGGGTGGGATATCCCAACGGGTCAGGCCCATCATTTGAATGCTGGAGGTATCCAACCCATTCTCGGGCAGAAGCTGTGCGAACAACGGCAAGGCACCGGCGCTGTTGGACGACAGGAGAATGGCGTTACCACCAGAGCGCACCGCAGACACGACCTGTGGCACGGCGTTCACCACGCCATTCTGGCTGAACTCGTAAGGAACGGTTGCTGTGATCGTCGCGCCGGACCGGGAAGCTGCACTGCGCACGGCGTCGCGGGCAACCTCACCGGCCAGGTTGTTGGCGTGAACCAGCACGATATTGCCGCGGCCTTGGCGGGCCGAATAGGTCACGATTCGCGAAGCGGTGTTGGCAAACGTGTGGCCGAGCACGAGGACGTTGCCGCCCGCGATCTCGGTGTTGTTGGAGAAGCTTAGAACCGCGATGTTGGAGTTCGCGACAGCCACACCCACAGCCGCGGCCGCATCGGACCGAAGCGGGCCCACGATGACGTCGGCGCCCGCCGACACGGCCTCTTGGGCGCGGGTGGCCGCGGTCGCCGCGTTACCTGCGGTGTCGTAAACGGTGATCTCAATCGTCGCGGACCCGGCAACATCGGCCGCGGCCAGACGTGCGGCGTTTTCCAGACTGCGCGCCAACAGGGCGTCCCCGCCCGAGCCGCTGACGGGCAAAAGCATTGCGACCTCAACGGTTTGGCCGACACGCGGCCCCGTTCCGAGCCCAATAGGGCCGCCGCCGATCTGACAGGCCGTGAGGACAAAAGACAAAAGAAGGGCGACCAACGCGCGCAGCGGGTTGCGAAGTGTGCTGAAACCGGAAACCATAGGATGAAGGCCCTCCCCAAGAGGCATAACAGAAATAGACGTGGCGAGAGGCCCGCAGATGCACGCTACGGCGATAATCCGTTCAAGTAAACGCAACACCCGATGCCGCATGCCCCTCGGCTTGGCTAATGGACCGGAATGCCGGGCCATTTCAATGGGAGAGGACCGCATTGTTTCACCGCAGGCGGAGGCACGCCCATGAGCGTGGCCATTTCCATCGCCCCCGGCCTGCATTTTGTGGCCACGCCCATTGGCTCGGCCCGTGATATCACCCTTCGTGCCCTGGATGTGTTGCGCGGGGCGGATGTCATTGCCGCCGAAGACACGCGAACGGCCCGCAAGCTGATGGAAATTCACGGCGTGCCGGTCAACGGCCGCCCGATGATTCCCTACCACGACCACAATGGCGCAGAGGCGCGGCCCCGTGTGTTGGGCGCGTTGGATAAGGGTCTGTCCGTGGCCTATGTCTCCGAGGCGGGCACGCCCTTGGTCGCCGATCCCGGCTATCAATTGGGACGCGCTGTGATTGATGCGGGCTATTCGGTATTTTCCGCCCCCGGCCCGTCGGCCGCACTGGCTGCCTTGACGGTGTCGGGCCTTGCATCGGATCGGTTCTTGTTCGCGGGCTTTGCGCCGAGCCAGACGGGCGCTCGGGCGAAGTGGCTCAACGGCCTCGATGCGGCGGGGGCCACGGTGATCGTCTATGAAAGCCCCAAACGCATTCACCGAATGTTAGGTGAATTGTGCGAGGCTCTGGGCGATGATCGAGAGGTGGCGATTTGCCGGGAACTGACCAAACGTTTCGAAGAAGTGATACGCGGCACCTGTGGACAGGTCCGAGAGTTGCTGGCGGACCGTACGTTGAAGGGCGAAATCGTGGTGGTGATCGGCCGCGCCACAGCCCAGACCCCATCGGAACAGGATGTGGAAACGGCCCTGACCATAGCGTTGGAAGACATGCCGCTGAAAGCCGCGTCAAACCATGTGGCCGAGATGTTGGGGATGTCCAAACGGGACGTGTATCAACTGGGGCTGCGGCTGAAAAACGGCGGCTAAGGGGGCAGGCGTCCTATCTCAAGGGCAAAGCCGCAGAAGACAGTGCGTTGCGTGTCTACCTTGATCATGGCCACCGGCTTGTCGCCCGCCGCTGGCGCGGCCCCGCCGGTGAAATTGACCTGATCCTTGAAAAAGACGGAGAAGTTGTTTTCGTCGAGGTGAAATGCTCCAGCACCCATGCCCGCGCGGCTGAATCCCTGACAAGACGCCAGATCGGGCGCCTCCTGCGTAGCGCGGAACACTGCCTTGGTACCTTCCCCAAGGGACTGGCAACACCGATGCGGTTTGACGTGGCCCTGATTGATGGGCAGGGCCGTTTCGACGTGATCGTGAACGCGCTCTCTGCTTGATCCCCCATTGCACCTGCGCCCTTGGCGCGTCACATAAAGGGCCAGAGCCAATACCGGAGGGGCAGATATGTTGATCGCGTTTCAGATGGATCCGATTGAAGACGTTGATATTGACGCGGATTCGACGTTCCGATTGGCGGAAGAGGCACAGGCCCGTGGCCACGAGCTGATGGTCTACACCCCTGACGATCTCTTCTACCGCGAAGACAAGGTCTGCGCCCGCGTCCGCCGCATCACTGTTCAGCGCGAGAAGGACGCCCATGTCACGGCCCAAACCGCCGAGATTGTGGATTTGGCAGAGGTAGATGTGATCTGGCTGCGCCAGGACCCGCCGTTCGACATGGGGTACATTACCACGACGCATTTGCTGGATCGCCTGCGCGGTAAGACATTGGTGGTGAATGATCCATTCTGGGTGCGTAATTCACCAGAGAAACTGTTGGTGCTCGACTATCCCGATCTGACCCCGCCCACGATGATCGCCCGCAACATCGACATGTTGAAGGCGTTCAAGGAAGACCACGGCGACGTGATCCTGAAGCCGCTTTATGGCAACGGCGGCGCGGGTGTGTTCCGCCTGACGCCTGAGGACCGTAACCTGAATTCTCTGCATGAGCTGTTTACCGGCATCAATCGAGAGCCGTTGATCATGCAAAAGTTCCTGCCCGACGTGTCGGCAGGCGATAAGCGGGTGATCTTGGTGGACGGGGAGCCGGTCGGTGGCATCAACCGCGTGCCCGCCAAGGGGGAGGTGCGCTCTAACATGCATGTGGGCGGCAAGCCGGAGGCCACGGCCCTGACAGAGCGAGAGAAAGAGATTTGCGCCATCATCGGTCCCCGCCTGAAAGAGATGGGGCAGGTGTTTGTCGGTATCGACGTGATTGGCGGTTGGTTGACCGAAATCAACGTGACCTCGCCGACGGGTATTCAGGAGTTGGAGCGGTTCGACGGTGTGAACATTGCCGCGAAGATCTGGGAAGCGATCGAGGGGCGTGTTGCCGCGATGGCGTGAGACGCGCCTTCGGCACGGGGTTTTGCATGGCGCCTTCGGCGTGAGGGGCTCCGCCGCGCCTTCGGCGCCCTAGTCATCGCACCTCCGGTGCGTTTCCAGGCGATGCACCTCCGGTGCTTTCTTCCTAAACTTCGCGCACCGCGACAAGCCGATAGCCGATGGCTTCGGCGATATGGGGAAGGCCAACCGTCGTAGCCCCGTCAAGATCGGCGATGGTCCGCGCCAAGCGTAAAACGCGATGGTAACCGCGCGCGGTGAGTTTGAACTTCTCAGCCGCTTGCAACAGCATCGCCTTGCCCTCCGCATCGGGCGTGGCGATTTCGTCCAGCAATGCCCCCTCGGCATCGGCGTTCACCCGCGCTGACGCCCCCAGGGCGGAAAAGCGAGCCGCCTGCACGTCGCGCGCCAGCGCGACACGCGCGGCGATGGTGGCGCTGGTGTCGCCGGAGGCGGGAAGATCGAGGTCCGAGAAAGCAACCGGGGGCACCTCCAGTCGCAAATCAAACCGGTCCATGAGAGGACCCGAGATCTTTCCCATATAGTCCTGCCCGCAGATCGGCGCACGGCTACACGCGGCATCAGCATCATAGAGGTTCCCGCAGCGGCAAGGGTTTGCCGCCGCGATCAGCAGGAAACGGCAGGGGTAGGTCACATGGGCATTGGCCCGCGCCACCATGACATCACCGGTTTCAATCGGTTGGCGCAGGGTTTCCAGAACCGCGCGGGGGTATTCGGGGAACTCATCAAGGAACAGCACGCCGTTGTGGGCAAGGCTGATTTCCCCCGGTTTCGCGCCGCGCCCGCCGCCCACGATTGCGGGCATGGAGGCCGTGTGATGCGGCGCCCGGTAAGGCCGGGTGCGCGATATGCCGCCCTCGTCCAGCAACCCGGACAGGGAATGGATCATCGAGGTCTCTAACGCCTCGGCCGCGGAGAGCGGCGGCAAAATCCCCGGTAGCCTGGCCGCCAACATGGATTTACCAGACCCCGGAGAGCCGACCATCAGCAGGTGATGCCGCCCCGCCGCGGCGATTTCCATCGCCCGTTTCGCGCGTTCCTGCCCGCGCACTTCGGACAGGCATTTCTCACCCGGATCGGCGGCAACCTCACCCGGTGCCGCGGGCTCCAAGGGGGCGCGGTCGGTGAGATGAGCGATCAAATCGCCCAAGGACGCAGCCGCGAAAACCGGCGTCGCACCCACCCAGGCGGCTTCCGCGCCGCAGCCAGTGGGGCACAGTAATGTGCGGTTATCCTCTCCCGCGGCAAGGGCGGCGGGCAGCGCGCCCAACACTGGCACCAAGCGTCCGTTGAGGGAGAGTTCACCAAGGGACAACGCCTCTTCCACCCGCTCTTTCGGCAAGATGCCCAAGGCTGCCAAAAGCGCCAAGGCGATGGGCAAATCGAAGTGGGAGCCCTCTTTCGGTATATCGGCGGGGGATAGGTTCACGGTGATCCGCCGCGACGGCAGGGCGATGGCCATGGCCTGCAACGCCGTGCGCACCCGTTCGCGGGCCTCGGACACGGCCTTGTCGGGCAAGCCCACAATAGCAAAGCCCGGCAGACCCGAGGTTACGGCGCATTGCACCTCGACCCGGCGGGCCTCCAGCCCTTCAAAGGCCACGGTATGGGTCAGGGCAAGGGCCTCGGGGCTGGCGGCTTCAAACATGCCGCCAAGTCTGGCCCGAAGATGGTTAGCGAATGGTTAACGCACCCGTGTTTGCATTAAGAGCACCGCCCGCATCAAGAATACGTCGGGAAAGGAATCCGTTCCAGCGGCGCCTTGTCGTAGCGCGCGATTTCTTTGGTCTCTTTCATGCCCGCATCACGCCACTCAACAAAGGAAGGGTGGGTGACGACGGCTTTCGCATAGGCCGCTGCCCGATCAGACATGGGCAGACCATACGTCAAAAGGCGCGTCGCCAAGGGGGCGTAGAAAGCATCGGCCAAGGTGAACGCGCCAAAAAGGAACGGCCCACCGGGCCGGGAAACGGCCCGCGCCAAGATCTCTTCAAACCGGGCGACATCGGCCAAAACCTCGGGAGAGGGCTCAAAACCAGCCCAAGCGTTGCGGAGGTTTACCTGGCATGCGCCGCGAAGGGCCGCGAAACCGCCGTGCATCTCGGAGATGATCGACATCGCCTCGGCCCGGTCAACGGGATCGGCAGGTAATACGCCCCGATCGGCAAAGGTCTCGGCCACATGCCATGTAATCGCCATGCTATCGGCCAGCATCCCGCCCTCAGGCGTGCGGGCGGCGGGCACGGTCCGGTTGCCGCCGAAGGCTACGACGTCCTCAAAGAAGGTGTCGCCGTAAATCTCGACCTTATGGAGCGTGACGGGAATGCCGAAGGGCGCGAAGGACAGCCAGCCGCGAAGGGACCAACTGGAATAGGACTGTTGTCCGACAAGAAGTTCATAGGTCATGGGGGCAATAAGCCGTTCAGGCACGGGCGCGTCAATCGAAACGCAGTGACGGGGCCACGATCAGGGCCCACCTTCAGGGACAGTGGTTTACCGAGGTCAGAGACCAGTGCGACCCGTGAAAATGCAACTCGGATACCGACAGGGGATCAATCTTCTGGGCGATAGTTTGTTTCGGCGTCTGTCCGGTCAGAAGACCAATCTGGCACAGGATCGCGCCGAAATGCGCCACCACCACAAGATCGCCGGGCCGATTCGCCATGTGTCGGGTGACAGCGCCGCTGACACGGGTCGCCACGTCGTTCCAGCTTTCGCCACCCGGCGGCGTGATGTCGCCCGGGTCATCCCAGAAGGCCCGGCTCAGGAACGGGTCGCGTTTGCCAACCTCTTCAAACCCCAAACCATCCCAAGCGCCGAAGTCAAATTCCCGCAGGTCGCGGTCATGGGGCAGCCGCACCCGCCCGCCCGCGATGGCGTCGGCTGTTGCCACACAGCGTTTCAGATCAGACGAGACGATTGGCGCATCGGGCGGTAGATGATCGCGCATCCGGGCCACGGCGGCGGTGTCGGACAGGTCAGCGGGCACATCACGCCAGCCGGTGAAGACCGTCTGATGGGTCGGCCCGTGACGGATCAGGAAAAGGCGGCGCGGGGTTACCAAGGCTCATCCACGTCATCCAATTGCGGCTCCCCTTTCAGGACCGTGGGCAGACCCGCCGTGACATAGACCACCAGATCCGCTTGCGCGGCGAGGCGTTGGTTCACCACACCCTGAGCCCGCTGAAACGCGCGGGCCAGCGCGTTCTCGGGGACAACGCCGCCGGAAACATCGTTGCTGACCAGCACAACGGGAGCGCGCATTTGCACCAAGACGTCGAGCAAGATCTCCAGCTCTTCATCCCAATCGCCATCGTCGATCATCAGGTTTGTCAGCCAAAACGTGACGCAGTCCAGCAGCGCGATTTCGCCTGCCTCTATCTGCGTCAAAGCGGTGGCGGTTTCGTGGGGGGCTTCAACCGTGCGCCATCCCTGACCCGCCCGCTGTCCCCGATGTTTGGTGATCTTCGTCTTCATTTCGCCGTCGCGCGCCTCGGCGGTGGCGACGTAGACTTTGGCCAGACCGCTTTGACGGACCATGCGTTCGGCAAAAGCGGATTTTCCGCTGGAGGCGCCCCCAAGGACGAGGCTGATAGGAGGCAGGCGCAATTTTCTGTCCTTAAGAGTGATCCAACCGACGAGCCCCTGCGTAACACAATTAAAGGCGCCGTACATGCGCGTCTGATGTGCAGGAAAAACCGGGGGGTCAAAATGGCTGTGGATCGGAGTGGAGAGTTCAACATCTCCCGTCGCGCGATGAAGGCAGAGATGCTGGACGCAGAAACGGAACTGAAGCTGGCCTATGCTTGGCGCGATGACCGCTGCGAGGAAAGTCTGCACCGGTTGATCACCGCCTACATGCGGCTTGCGATCTCCATGGCGGCCAAGTTCAAACGCTACGGCGCGCCGATGAATGACCTGATCCAGGAAGCGGGCCTTGGCCTGATGAAAGCTGCCGAAAAGTTTGACCCCGATCGCGGCGTGCGTTTTTCGACCTATGCCGTGTGGTGGATCAAGGCGAGTGTGCAAGACCACGTCATGCGAAACTGGTCGATGGTACGCACCGGCTCGACCTCTTCACAGAAAAGCTTGTTTTTCAACATGCGCCGGGTCCAGGCGCGGTTGGAGAGAGAGGCGCTGAAAACCGGTGAGCCGCTGGACAAGCACCAATTGCTCGAGATGATCGCGCAGGATGTGGGCGTGCCGCTTCATGACGTGGAAATGATGGACGGGCGGCTGTCAGGGTCTGACTTCTCTTTGAACGCCACGCAATCGGCCGAGGATGAGGGACGAGAGTGGATTGACGCGCTGGAGGATGATGCGGAGCAGGCCGAGCATATCGTCGAGCATTCCCACGACACGGCGCAGTTGCGCGAATGGCTGATCGCGTCGATGAACGCGTTGAATGAGCGTGAAAGGTTCATCGTGCGCGAGCGGAAGCTGCGCGATGCCCCCCGTACGCTGGAAAGCCTTGGCGGAGAATTGGGCCTGTCGAAAGAACGCGTGCGCCAGTTGGAGGCCGCAGCTTTCGCCAAGATGCGCAAGACCCTGGATGCGCAATCGACTGAGGTGCGGGCCTTTCTGGGGGCCTAGGTCACTGGGCGTGATAGCCCTTGGGAAATCAACTTGGTGCCGCGTCCGACTGCCGAGAAACCGCGTTTCGCATTGAAGGGAAGGCGCGACGCGCCTACCGTTGCCCGCAGTAATTGGGGAGCGGTCTGAAATGCTGACAGGCAAGCGTGTTTTATTGATCATCGGCGGCGGGATCGCGGCGTTCAAGTCCTTGGATCTGATCCGGCGGTTGCGTGACCAAGGGGCAGAGGTCGTGCCGGTTCTGACCCGTGCTGCAGAGGAATTTGTGACGCCCTTGTCGGTGTCGGCCCTGGCCGCTCAGAAAGTTTACCGGGATCTGTTTGATCTGACCGACGAGGCCGAGATGGGGCACATTGAGTTGTCCCGTGCGGCTGATCTCGTGGTGGTTGCACCGGCGACAGCGGATTTGATGGCGAAGATGGCTTCGGGGTTGGCCAATGATTTGGCTTCGACCCTGTTGATGGCCACCGACAAGCGCGTTCTGATCGCCCCGTCGATGAATGTGCGCATGTGGGAACACCCGGCGACGCAGCGAAATCTGACGGTGTTGCACGGCGACGGCATCTTGGTGGCGGGGCCCGACAAGGGCGCAATGGCCTGCGGCGAATTCGGACCGGGTCGCATGGCCGAAGTGCCTGAGATCATCGACGCGATTGACGCTGCCCTGAGGGACGGGCCGTTGAAGGGCCGCCATGTGATTGTGACCTCGGGGCCGACCCACGAGCCGATTGACCCGGTGCGCTATATCGCCAACCGATCCTCGGGCGCGCAGGGTACGGCGATGGCGGAGGCGCTGAGGGACTTGGGGGCGACGGTGACGTTTGTGACCGGGCCTGCCGACGTCGCGCCGCCGCCCGGTGTGGACGTGGTAAGGATCGAGACGGCACGAGAGATGTTGGCAGCGGTGCAGGCGGCTCATCCGGCCGACGCGGCCGTCTTCGCCGCTGCTGTGGCGGATTGGCGGGTGGAGAATGCCAGTGGTTCCAAGATGAAGAAGGATGGGTCGGGGAAGGCTCCGGCGTTGGAGTTTGCGGAGAACCCGGACATTCTGGCGACCGTGTCACAGATGGATGAGGGCCGCCCCGGATTGGTCGTTGGCTTTGCGGCGGAGACCGATGATGTGGTGGAGAATGCCACGGCAAAGCGGTTGAGAAAGCAATGTGATTGGATTGTGGCCAATGACGTCTCGGTTGAGACGGGGATCATGGGCGGCGACGAGAATGCGATCGTGCTGATTGATGCGGAGGGGGCAGACGTGTGGCCTCGGATGGCGAAGCGGGATGTGGCGCGGTTGCTGGCGCAGCGCATTGCCGATGCTGTTGGCGCCCGTTGAGGGGTGGGGATTGAGTTGTATGGGCCAAGGTGAAGGGGAAGGCACGCGCGTGATCGTGCGGGTGGTGCGAGAGGCTTGGGCGGACCCGAGTGTGGCCTTGCCGGAATATGCGACGGCGGGGGCTGCAGGCGCGGACTTGCCGGCGAGTTTTGAGGATCGAGGGGCGTTGGTATTGGGCCCGGGCGAGAGAGCCTTGGTGCCGACGGGGTTGAGAGTGGCGATTGCGGAGGGGTTTGAGATGCAGATCCGCCCCAGATCGGGCCTGGCCTTGAAGCATGGAATAACTTTGGCCAATGCGCCCGGCACGATTGATGCTGATTATCGCGGGCCTTTGGGGGTGATCTTGGTGAACCTCGGCACGGAGCCTTTTGTGGTTGAGCACGGCGCACGGATTGCTCAGGCGGTAGTGGCGCCGGTGGTGCAGGCCGCGTTCGAGGCGGTGGATGTGTTGGATGATACGCCGCGCGGGGGCGGCGGGTTCGGCTCCACCGGGACGGGCTGATGGGATTTGTCTTGCTGCTTGCCGGTGTCCTGTGGGGCATCGGCTATGTGATGAAGGTGCCGGTTGCGGTGCGTTTGCGCCTGTTGGGCGTTTTGTATCTGGCGGTGATTGCGGTGCAGGTCATGTTTCCGGACGGGCATCCGTTGCGGGAGGTGACGGGGGGATCGGCGGCGCTGTGGTTGCTGTTGGGGGCAGGATTGGCGCTGGTGCTCGGCTATCGGGCACTATTGCGTAAGATACGCGACCGAGCGGCACAGGCGGATATCGCAAGGGGCGATGCGGAGGCCATGCCGGAGGGGCCGTTTCTGGGCGTCGAGTTAGAGCGTTATGCCCGCCACATCACCTTGCCGGACATTGGAGGCGGCGGTCAGCTGGCTCTGAAACGGGCGCGCGTGTTGGTGGTGGGGGCCGGGGGCTTGGGCTCTCCGGTGTTGTTGTACTTGGCGGCGGCAGGCGTGGGGCGGATCGGGGTGATTGACGATGATGTGGTTGGCCTGTCGAACCTGCAACGGCAGGTGATCCACACCGATGCCCGCAGCGACATGGCGAAGGTGTTCTCTGCCGAGATCGCCATGAAGGCGCTGAACCCCCATGTGGATGTGCGTCCTTACAAGCGCGTCCTGACCGACGACATCGCGACTGAGCTGTTTGCTGAGTACGATCTGATCGTCGATGGCACCGATAGTTTCGCGGTGCGCGATATGATCAACCGGGCCGCCGTTGCGGCGGGTAAGCCGTTGATCGCGGGCGCGATCTCGGCTTGGGAGGGGCAGGTGACGTTATACGACCCCAAGAACGACGCGCCTTGCATGGCTTGTATTTTCCCCAATGCCCCTGCGCCGGGCCTCAGCGCCACCTGCGCCGAGGCGGGCGTCGTGGGGGCGCTGCCGGGAATTATCGGGTCGATGATGGCGCTGGAGGTCGTGAAAGAGATTACCGGCGCGGGCGAGGGCCTGCGCGGGCGGATGCTGATCTACGATGCGCTGTACGCGGAAGCACGGGTGATTGCCGTGAAACGCCGCCCCGATTGCGCGGTCTGCGGCGCCGTTTAGCGCGGCGGGGCTGGACGACAGCCACAAGGACGCCATACTTACCTTCAAACATCAGGGAGCTTGCTATGACTCGTTTTATCGCCGCCGCTTTGGCCGCAATGATGCCACTGACCGCCGCCGCCGATGGGCATTTGCCCGATCTTGGCGGCCAAGAGGTCGTTGTGGTCACAGAGAACGCCTACCCGCCGTTGCAGTTTGTCGATCCGGTCTCGGGTCTTGCGATCGGCTGGGAATATGATGCGCTGGAAATCTTGGCAGAGCGTCTGAACTTCACCCCGGTGATCGAGAACATCAGCTGGGACGCGATGATCCCAGCGGTGTCCGGCGGGCAGTACGACATGGGGATGACGGGCATCACGATCCGCGAAGATCGTGACGAACTCGTTGATTTCTCAGTGCCTTACATGGTTAGCCAGATGCGTATGCTGGTGGCTGCCGATGAAACGCGCTTCACTGACGCGGAAAGCTTTGCTGCCAATGAAGAGCTGTTGATCGGCACACAGGCGGGCACGACGCCGTTCTATGTGGGTGTCTATGACGTGCTGGACGGCGACGAGGCGAACCCCCGCCTTGTGCTGCTGGAAACCATTCCGGGCGCGATTCAGGCGTTGCTGACGGGCGACGTGGATATGGTGCTGGCCGATAGCGCGGGCGGGCAGGGGTACGTCAGTGCCAACCCCGACCAACTTCAAATGATCGGAGAGCCCCTGGGCACCGAGGAGTTCGGCTTCATCTTCCCCAACGATAGTGAGCTGACCGCCGCCATCGACGCGGGCATCGCCAGCATGCGAGAGGACGGCACCCTGGCCGAGTTGGACCACCGCTGGTTCGTTGACTACGCCCTTGGCCAATAACACCTTTTTGGCGCGCCGGGACCCACTGGCGCGCCGCATATGATGATGTCCCCCTCCCCCCAAGATGATGACTTCCCGTGGTGGCTGGTCGCGCTGGCGGCCTTTGGCCTCTATGCGCTGTGGCAGCTCCTAAGCAGTGATATCTATTGGCAGGTGTTCAGCACCTTGCAACGGGGCATCCTGATCACGGTGATCGTGACGCTTGTGGGCTTTGCCATGGCAAGCGCTGCGGGCTTGGGGCTGGCGTTGATGAGCTTGTCGCGCCACCTGATCCTGCGCCAGATCGCGCGGCTGTATATCGAAATCGTGCGCGGCGTGCCGATCATCGTGCTGTTGCTTTACGTGGCTTTCGTTTTCGCGCCGGGGATCGTGGCGGGCTATAATTGGCTGGCGGAAAACACCGGCATGGACACGATCCGCACACGGGATTTTCCGCTGCTGTGGCGGGCCGTTATCGCGTTGGCCATCGGCTATTCTGCCTTCATCGCCGAGGTGTTTCGTGCCGGACTGCAATCGGTCGACCCCGGTCAGATCGAGGCTGCGAATGCCTTGGGCCTGAGCCGTTGGAACCGCTTTCGCCATATCATTTTTCCGCAGGCGATCCGCACGATCTTGCCGCCTTTGGGTAATGATTTCGTGGCGATGGTGAAGGATAGCTCGCTTGTGTCGGTGCTTGGGGTGTTGGACGTGACGCAATTGGGCAAGGTCATTGCCGCGTCGAACTTCCGCTATTTCGAGACCTACAACGTGGTCGCGCTGATCTATCTGACAATCACCGTGACCCTATCGCTTTTACTGCGACGTTTGGAAAAGCGGATGCGGCGAGGACATCGCCGCTAGGGGGTGTTGCCCGTCGATATCTCGCCTATGTGTAGGGAAAGGAGAATTCGATGAGTAATGCGCTGCTGGAAACTTGGGACACACCGTTTGAACTGCCGCCGTTCGCGCGGATTACGGACGACGATTTTGGCCCGGCGTTGGAGGCAGCCTTGGATGAGGGCCGCGCAAGGGTGCAGGCGATCGCCGAGCAGGTTGAGGCGCCGACTTTCGCCAATACGATCGACGCGCTGGAATTGGCGGATGCTTTGCTGGACCGCGTGGCGGGCGTCTTTTTCAACCTCGCAGGCGCCGATGCGACCCCGGCACGAGAGGCGTTGCAGCGCGAATACGCACCCAAGTTTGCCGCCTACTCATCGGAAATTACCAATAACGAACAACTGTTTGCCCGGATCGACGCCCTGTGGTCGCGCCGCGAGGAGCTTTCTTTAAGCGAGGAGCAGTCGCGCGTTTTGATGCTGACGCATCGATCCTTTGTGCGCGCAGGTGCAGCGTTGAAAGGGGCCGAAGGCGACCGGTTGACCGAGGTAAAATCCCGCCTCGCGGTGTTGGGCACCGAGTTCATGCAGAACCTTCTGGCCGACGAACGGTCCTGGTTCATGGAACTGCAAGAGGCTGACCTTGAAGGATTGCCCGATTTCGTCATCGACGCGGCCCGTGCGGCGGGCGAGGAGAAAGGCGCAGGTGGCCCCGTTGTGACGCTCTCGCGCTCGTTGATCGTGCCCTTCCTCCAGTTTTCGCCGCGCCGTGATCTGCGCGAAAAGGCCTACCGCGCGTGGGGTGCCCGGGGCGCGAATGGGGGGGACACCGACAACCTTGGCATCGCGGCCGAGACATTGGCCTTGCGCGAAGAACGCGCCAAGCTGTTGGGTTACAAGGATTTTGCGGCCTTCAAGCTGGAAACCGAGATGGCCGGGACTGCCGACAACGTGCGTGATCTGCTGATGGCCGTGTGGCAACCCGCCAAGGCGCAGGCCGAGGCAGACGCGGAAAAACTGGCCGCGATGATGGCCGATGACGGCGTGAACGGCCCGTTAGAGCCGTGGGATTGGCGCTACTACTCCGAGAAACGTCGCAAGGCCGAGCATGATTTGGATGAGGCGGAGTTGAAGCCCTACCTCTCGCTTGATGCGATGATCACGGCGGCGTTTGATTGTGCCAATCGCCTGTTCGGCCTGTCCTTCGCGCCGTTGGATATTCCCCTCTACCACCCCGACGCGCGGGCGTGGGAAGTGACGCGAGATGGCAGGCATGTCGCTGTTTTCATTGGAGATTACTTCGCCCGAGGGTCCAAGCGTTCCGGCGCGTGGTGCTCGGCCATGCGCAGCCAGAAGAAGCTTGGCGGGGACACGCGGCCCATCGTTGTGAACGTGTGCAACTTCGCCAAGGGTGACCCGAGCTTGCTGTCTTATGACGATGCGCGGACGTTGTTTCACGAATTCGGCCATGCGCTGCATCAGATGCTGAGTGATGTCACTTATGGCTCGATCAGCGGCACCTCTGTCGCCCGGGACTTCGTGGAATTGCCAAGCCAGCTGTATGAGCATTGGCTGGAAGTGCCTGAAGTACTTGAGAAATTTGCTGTTCACGTGGACACGGGGAAGCCGATGCCCAAGGCGCTGTTGGAGCGGCTCTTGTCGGCGCAGACCTATGACATGGGTTTCTCAACCGTGGAATATGTCGCCTCTGCCCTTGTGGATCTGGATTTCCACGATGGCGATGCTCCTGCCAACCCAATGGAATCGCAGGAAAAAACCCTTAAGAACCTCGGCATGCCCCACGCGATCGAGATGCGCCACCGCACGCCGCAATTTGCCCATGTTTTTGCGGGCGATGGCTATTCCAGCGGCTATTACAGCTACATGTGGTCCGAGGTGATGGACGCAGATGCCTTCGCGGCCTTTGAGGAAGCGGGCGGGCCGTTTGACCCTGTTTTGGCCAAGTCGTTGGAAAAGAACATTCTTTCTGCTGGCGGCAGCCAAGAGGCCGATACGCTCTACACCGCTTTCCGGGGCCGGATGCCGGGGGTGGAGGCGCTGCTGAAAGGGCGCGGATTGGACAAGGTGGGCTAAGCGGAAGACGGTAGGGGCAAGCTCCGCCCGACGGCTTTAGGGTAGATCAATGGTATATCAATTTGCCCTGAGCCTGTTCAGCGCGGCACTGCTTGCGGCCCCGAATTCGCCATGCTCGGGAGCAACCGCGCGTTTCGGGATGTTTTCCTGGGCTGTTCCCAAGTGAATGATCCGACCCTGACCCATATCGTGCCAAATGGCGTGCAAGCGGCCTCGGACGCAGAGAGGATCGCCTTGATGCGGCATTGTCTGGAGCGGGCCGAGGAACATGGTTTGAAGCCCTAGGGGCGATCAGTCGAAAACCTCGCCGGGCTCAACGCCCCAAATGGCATTGGCATCGACCCAACCCTGGTAGCCGCCGACCTCCATCATGCACCAACCGGGGACGCATTCGTCCAGATGCCCGGTCACGCCCACTTCGGCATGGGCCCGGATGGTCGAGGTGGGGTCCGGGCGCGCATAAAGCGGCAGCATGTCGGTTTCCACAATCGCGGCGCGTTCGCCGGATAATAGCGTGTAGTGCATCCAGCCGCCCGCGCCGTCACGGTCCACCACACGGCGCCAATGGCCATGTTCGGCCACGATCATCATCGGCATGTGGCGACGGGTGAACACCCAATCGATTCGGTGACTGCGCGAAGGGCCGCGCCGGGCATTGCCCTCGGTCGCGCGCATGGTGACGTAGCGGGGCAGGGGGTAGCCTGTCACGGGGCCCACGCGACGCTCGGCCGCTTCTGCATCATCGCCGGATTGCGCCAACGCGGGCGTGCTGGGGGCCATAAACACGGCAAATATAGAAAATAGGCCGATCAGAATGATCCGCATGGGGCTGCCTCGATCCGAAGGGGCGCAAAATGGCCCCGGTGTTGTCCTCAATCGTTCCCGCGATCTTGCGCCTCGGGTAACGATAAGAGAGTGTCACGATGAAAGATCAAAATCCATAAGACGGAGCCGCCCCATGCCATCTACGCGTCTAAGTGTTGTCGTTACGCGACGGTTACCCGAAGCGGTCGAGACGCGGATGAGCGAATTGTTCGACGTAGAACTGCGCGAAGACGACCGCCCCATGACCCGAGACGAGCTGGTAGAGGCCATGCGCCGCGCCGATGTTCTGGTGCCGTGCATCTCAGATCGGATTGGGGGGGGCATGTTGGGGCAAGCGGGAGATCGGCTGAAGCTGATCGCCAACTACGGGGCGGGGATTGACCATGTTGATGTGTCGACCGCGCGGCAGAGGGGGATTCTGGTTTCCAACACGCCGGGCGTGATGACCGATGACACCGCCGATATGGCCATGGCCCTGATCCTTGGCGTGTTGCGCCGGGTGCCTGAAGGCATGGCCGTGATGCAGGAAGGCAATTGGGCCGGATGGGCCCCGACCGCGTTCATGGGCGGACGTGTGGGCGGGAAACGCCTGGGCATTCTGGGCATGGGCCGGATTGGCCAGGCCGTCGCCAAACGCGCGGCGGCTTTCGGGATGCAGGTGCATTACCACAACCGCCGGCGCTTGCATGAAGATGTAGAGACCGCGTTGGAGGCCACCTATTGGGAAAGCCTCGACCAGATGATTGCACGCATGGATGTGGTCAGCGTCAACTGCCCGCATACGCCAAGCACCTTTCACCTGATGAACGCGCGACGGTTGAAGCTGATGAAGCCCGACGCGGTGATCGTGAATACCTCTCGCGGGGAGGTGATCGACGAAAACGCCCTGACACGGATGCTGCGCGCGGGCGAGATCTCGGGCGCGGGCTTGGACGTGTTTGAAAAGGGCCGAGAGGTGAACCCGAGGTTGCGAGAGCTGCCCAACGTGGTGCTGCTGCCCCATATGGGCAGTGCCACCCGAGAGGGGCGGGCCGAGATGGGGGAGAAGGTCCTTGTCAATATCAAGACGTTCGCCGACGGGCACCGCCCACCTGATTTGGTCGTCCCGAGCATGCTATGAGCGATCCGGGCGACTTTATCCGTCCCGAGCCGCCGCTACGTGCGCCAGAAATGCCCGAGGCAAGGCCAGAAGTGAGGCCCGAATTACGCCATGGGGCCAAGCCGAAGCGCTCTGGACTGAAGCCCGGTCTACGGCTGGTGGCGTTTGTCGCGGTGGGGTTGGTATGCCTTTGCGTGGGTCTTCTGGACCTGTCGCGGGGCGGCGGAGTGAACCCCGCCCTACCGCCTGCCAGAGCCGCCGCACAAGATATCGCCGTGGTCACGGCCAGCGTTTACGTGTCCTTGAGGGCGATCAACGCGGCGCTATCGGCAGCGCAAGAGATCGAGATTGGCGCCTCCATCGGGGCGCAGGCGTCTTTGCAGCCGCTCAAGGTGTTGGAGCCGGTGGATGACACCGTTGAACGGGTCGCCGACGTGGTGTTCAGCGTGGCGGCCGGGGCGGCCTTGGTCGCCGTGGGACTGGAGCCTGTGGCCGCGATTGGCTTGGTTGTGCTGGGTATTGGCCTGATCGGCCTGGGCTGTGCCGCCATGGCAAGCGGCGCCAGCATGGCCGCCGCCAGCCTGAGGGCGGTGCGCCTTGGGGCGGCCCTGGGCCTTGTCCTGCCACTGGTGTTCGCGGGCGGCGTTTGGCTGGGAGAGAGGGCGACAGCCCCCCAGTGGAATTCCGCGATGGCGCAGTTGGAACACGTCACCGGAGAGGCGCAGGTGTTGATCGGCGCGGGCGACGCCGAGCTCCTGTCAGAGGCCGAGGATGGCGGTTTTTTCTCGGGCTTTCTTGGCGCGGTAAGTGATGCGACAACCTCGGTTCAAAGCTACGCAGCGGCGGCGGGGGTCTTCACGCAACAGGCCGACGCCCTGTTCAACGCGACGCTGACGATCATCGGCATCTTCGTACTGCGCACACTTGTATTGCCGGTCCTGCTGATGTGGTCCGTCATGGCGCTGCTACGCAAAAGCGTGGGCTGACGCGCAGATTGACTCCCTGAAAATCCGGGCGTAGCGGTTCCGTTGTAGGCCCGCCGGGACGACCCGGCATCGAGGGGGCGTGTGAAGTCAGGACGACCTGAGTGACAGGAGGTTGAAATGGCGTGGGTATATCTACTTACAGCTGGTGCATTGGAAATCGTCTGGGCGACGGGCCTGAAGCGGCTTGGCGATAGTTTCTCCTGGGGCGGTGTTCTGGTCACGGCCGTGGCCTTGGTCGCCAGTATGGTGGCACTTTATGCAGCGACCGCCCGCTTGCCCTTGGGCATCGCCTATCCGATCTGGACGGGCATCGGGTCGGTGGGGTCTGTGATCGTGAGCGTCGTGATCTTCCAGCAATCCATGAGCATTTACGGCGTGTTGGGCGTGTTTCTGATGATCAGCGGAATGGTGTTGTTGGGGGCCGAGGCGCACTAGCGAGGGCCAACACAAGGGGTGCGGGGATCAAGAAGGCGCGAACTCTGCACCAAATCGCCCGTTTTGGACCCAATGTGCCCTTGCCATTTTAGGGCAGTTTCGCGCATTTTGTGTTGCCAGCCAAAACAGGAAGTTTCGTGTCCCTATTCATCATCGTTGCCTTGCCATTCCTCGGTGCCTTGTTGCCGGGGCTCATGAATTCAGCGGGGCGGTCTGCCTGTGCGGGTGTCACTTTTACCGTGTCCTTGGCGGCGTTTGTCGGCCTTCTGACCAACCTGCCCGCGATCATTGCCGGAGAGGTCGTGACCGCGCGGATTGATTGGATGCCGGTGCTGGGGCTGAACTTCACGTTGATGCTGGACGCGCTGGGGTTCTTTTTCGCGCTGCTGATCCTTGGCATTGGCCTTCTGATTATCATCTACGCCCGCAACTACCTGAGCCGTAAGGATAATATGGGAGAGTTTTTCACCTATCTGCTGCTGTTCCAAGGCGCGATGGTGGGCATTGTCTTAAGCGATAACATCCTGCTTCTGCTGGTGTTCTGGGAACTGACGTCAATGTCGTCCTTCCTGCTTATCGGTTTCTGGAAGCACCTGCCCGAGGGGCGCCAAGGGGCCAGAATGGCCCTGACGGTGACGGGCGCCGGCGGGCTGTCGATGATCGGCGGTATGCTCATTCTGGGCCAGATCGTGGGCAGCTACGATCTGAGCGTGATCCTGCAAAACCGAGAACTCATTCAGGCCGACCCCCTGTATCTGCCGGCGCTGATTCTGATCCTTCTGGGCTGTTTCACCAAATCGGCGCAGTTCCCGTTCCACTTCTGGTTGCCCCACGCGATGGCTGCGCCGACGCCGGTGTCTGCCTATCTGCACTCGGCCACGATGGTCAAAGCGGGCATCTTCCTGATGGCCCGCATGTGGCCGGTTCTGGCGGGCACGCCGGAATGGTTTGCGATCGTGACCACGGCGGGGATCGTCACCATGGTCCTTGGCGCGGTGATCGCGCTGTTCAAGCACGACCTGAAAGCGCTACTGGCGTTCTCCACGGTCAGCCACCTGGGCCTGATCACCTTGTTATTGGGCACCGGAACGGCCTTTGGGGCCATGGCGGCCGTGTTCCACATCCTGAACCACGCCACCTTCAAGGCGGCGCTGTTCATGTCGGCGGGGATCATCGACCACGAGACAAACACCCGCGACATTCGCCGTTTGGGCGGGCTGCGCAAGCTGATGCCGGTGACCTTTGTGATCGCCACGCTGGCCGCTTTGTCGATGGCGGGTATCCCACTGCTCAACGGGTTTTTGTCGAAAGAGATGATGCTGGAGGAAGCCAGCCACACGACGCTTTATGGCACGCCTTGGCTTGTGCCTGCGTTGGCAACCGTGGGCTCGCTTTTCTCGGCCGCTTATTGCTTCCGCCTGATCGGCCATGTGTTCTTTGGCCCGGTGCGCGATGATTATCCCGCCCACCCCCATGATCCGCCCGCGGGCATGTGGTTGCCGCCGGCGACCCTTGTGGTTCTGGTCGTGGCCATTGGCGTCGCGCCGTTCCTGGTAGAGCCCTTCGTGAAGCTCGTCACCGGGGCGCTCATCGGTTCTGCCGCCGAGATGCCGAGCGCGCATCTGCAAATCTGGCACGGCCTGACCCCGGCGCTTTACATGTCTATCGTCGCCGTAACCGGGGGCCTGTTGATGTTGGCGCTGTTCCGCCCCGCCTTGCGCCTGTGGGATGCTGCGCCCCGGCCCGAAGCCAAAACCATCTTCGAGGCCATCGTCGAGTCCTCCGCCGCTGCCGCCCGCCTGTTGATCCTGCCGCTCCATAACGGCGCGTTCACCCGCTATGCGGCCATCGGCACCGTGGCGATCCTGGCGGCGGGCTTCCACGCATGGACCACCGGGACAATCGCAGAGGCCACCCGCGAGATGCAAAGCGCGGGTCCGGTGCCTATTGCCGGGTGGCTGATGCTGGTGACCGCGACCGTGGCGCTGGTGTTGTTGCACCGCAATCGCCTGCTGTCGCTGATCCTGATTGGGATCGTGGGCTTGATGGTCTCTATCGGGTTCGTGTTCTTCAGCGCGCCTGACCTTGCGATGACGCAATTCACCGTTGAGGTCGTGACAATCATCCTGCTGCTTCTGGCGCTCAATTTCCTGCCCAACCGGACGCCGATAGAAAGCACCGTGCTGCGCCGGGTGCGCGATGCGGGCGTGGCGATTGCGGGGGGCTTGGCCACCTTTGCGCTGGCCTATCACTATCTGCTGCGCGATGCGGTCACGACGCCGATTTCGGAATTCCATCTGACCAATTCCTACGAGGGCGGCGGCGGCACCAATGTGGTGAACGTGATCCTGGTCGATTTCCGGGGCTTTGATACCTACGGAGAGATTATCGTATTGGGCATTGCGGCGCTGCTGATCTACGCGCTGACGGAAACGCTGTTGAGCGGCCCGGTGAGGGCGCGGTTGCTGAACCGTCTGCCAAGCCACACCATCTCGGGCGATGCCCATCCGATGATGATGGTGGTCCTGACACGGGTCATCATGCCGGTGGTGATGATGGTTGGTTTCTACATCTTCCTACGCGGCCACAACGAGCCGGGCGGCGGCTTCATTGCCGGTCTGATCGTGTCGATCGGCGTGGTGATGCAATACATGGCCAGCGGTTTTGCCTGGACCTCGGCCCGCTTGAAGTACCCCTATCACGGGGTCATCGGGGCGGGCGTGTTGATTGCCGGGCTGACCGGGATCGGGGCGTGGTTCTTCGGCAAGCCGTTCCTGACTTCGAATTTCACCTATATCCGCATCCCTCCGTTTGACGAGTTCGAGGTCGCCACCGCCGCCCTGTTCGATCTAGGCGTTTTCCTGGCCGTGGTCGGCGCGGTAATGCTGTCGCTTGAAAGCTTCTCGCGCCTCGCACGGCGAACCCATGTGCCAGATAGTGAGCATCCTATGGACATCGACCCTTCCAGAAAGGCCCCAGTGGAACCGGCCCCGCCATCGCCAACGCCTGTTGGCCAGATACCTGCGAAGGGGGACGTGTAGGATGGAGTTTCTAGTAGCTTCAGCCATTGGCATTCTGACTGCGGGCGGCCTGTACCTTGTGCTCCGCCTGCGCACCTTCCCGGTCATCATGGGTATTTCCTTGCTGACCTATGCGGTGAACGTGTTCATCTTCGCCTCGGGCCGTCTGACAACCGGCGCGCCCCCGATCCTGCGCTACGGGGTCGAGACCTATACGGACCCGCTGCCCCAAGCCCTCGTCCTGACGGCCATCGTGATTTCCTTCGGGATGACTGCCGTGGTGGTGATGATCGCCTTGGGCGGCTTTCTCGGCTCGGACGATGACCATGTAGATGACCAGCCCGTGACGGGCACCAAACCGGCGGAAACCGAAGTATGACCCACTGGATTATCGCCCCCGTCGTTCTGCCGGCGATCCTTGCGCCGTTCATCGTGCTTGCGGCCCGCTATCACATTGGCATTCAGCGCGTTCTGTCCGTAGCCGGAGTGCTGACCCTGATCGCGGTGGCCTTGGGCCTGTCGATACAGGCCTCGGACGGCAGCATCTTGCTGTATCAGCTTGGCGATTGGGCCGCGCCTTTTGGCATTGTGTTGGTGGGCGACAGCCTGTCGACGATGATGGTGCTCCTCACCGCCATTCTGGCGCTATTCGTGCTGCTCTACGCCATCGGCTCGGGGTGGGATAAGCGCGGCTGGCACTTCCACGCGCTGTTCCAGTTCCAGCTTATGGGCATTATGGGCGCGTTCCTGACCGGGGATTTGTTCAACCTGTTCGTGTTCTTCGAGGTTTTGCTGATCGCCTCTTACGGGTTGATGATCCACGCGGGCGGCAACGAAAGACTGCGGGCGGGGGTGCAATATGTGCTGTTCAACCTGATCGGCTCGACCCTGTTTCTGTTCGCTTTGGGCTCCATCTACGCTGAGACGGGGACGCTCAACATGGCCGATCTGGCCAACCGTGTGACGCTGATCGGGCCCGAGGAAACCGTGGGCATCCGCGTGGCGGCTGTGCTGCTTTTGCTGGTCTTCGCGATCAAGGCGGCGCTGGTGCCGCTGCATTTCTGGCTGCCCTCCAGCTACGCCGAGGCGCCGGCCCCGGTGGCGGCGTTGTTTGCGATCATGACGAAGGTGGGCGCCTATGCGATCATCCGCGTCTACACGATGATTTTTCCCCCAGAGCTCGAGGTCACAAGCGGGTTGCATGACGTCTGGCTGCTGCCCGCAGCACTGGTGTCGTTGGCCCTTGGGATGGTGGGTGTCTTGGCGGCCAAGCGGTTGGACCGGTTGGTGGCGTTCTCGGTCATCGGGTCGATGGGAATGGTGATGATCTCCATCGCGCTGTTCACGCCGGAAGGCATCGCCTCGGCGCTGTATTACATCGTGCATTCGACCTTGGCGGGGGCGGCCTTGTTCCTGATCTCGGACCTTGTGCGCAGCGGGCGCGGCAACGTGGACCTGACGGCGCAACCGGCCATGACCGGAACGTCGCTGACGGCGGGCCTTTTCTTTGTGGGCGCGATTGCCATGGCGGGCCTGCCGCCCCTGTCGGGCTTTCTGGGCAAGTTGCTGGTGTTGGACGCCGCCTTTGACACCGATTTGATGGTATGGATTTGGGCGATTGTTCTGGGGTCCAGCCTGATCAGCATTGTCGGGTTCTCTCGCGCCGGTAGCATCCTGTTCTGGAAGGCCCACAGCGTCACCGCGCCGGACGAGGCCGAGGTTCTGCCCCGCCCTGAAACCCTGTCTTACGTGGCGGTGGGCGGGCTGATCGCGCTGCTGTTGGCCCACACCGTCTTTGCCGGCCAAGTGCACAGCTACACCACCCGCATGGCCGCGCAATTGTTCGCCCCCGGCCCCTATATCTCGACCGTGTTGGACACGCCGGGCCGGTTGAGCACCCCGTCGTCGGAAGAGGAGCACTGATATGGCCCGCGCATTCTACTGGTTGGTGCCGCACCCATTCCTGACCCTGCTGTTGGCGGTCGTCTGGATCATCTTGCAGAACGAGGTGTCGGCGGGCATGGCCGTCTTTGGCCTGATCCTTGGCATCCTGATCCCTTGGGCCACGTCGATCTGGTGGCCGGACACGCCCCAGGGCTTCCGCTTGGGCAAAATGACCTCTTACGCGGTGATCGTGTTGTGGGACATTTTGGTGGCCAACGTCCAGGTCGCCTGGATCGTGCTGAGCGTTTCAAACGCCAAGCTCAAGCCCGCATGGATCGTGGTGCCGCTCGACCTGCGCCTGCCCGAGGCGATTACGCTTCTGGCGGGAACGATCACACTGACACCCGGCACGGTGTCGTCAGATATCTCGGATGAGGGGCATAGCCTGCTGGTCCATGTGTTGCATACCGACGATCCCGACGCCGTGAGAGACGATATCAAGAACCGCTACGAGCGCCGCCTGAAGGAGATTTTCTCGTGATGAGTGCAGAAGGACTTTTGAACATCGCCTTGGGCGTGACCTTCGTGACGCTGGTTCTGGGGCAAGTGCTGTCGATGGTGCGGCTCATCATAGGGCCCACGCAGGGGGACCGGATTTTAGCCCTTGATACGATGGTCATCAACGCGCTGGGGTTGGTTGTCATTCTGGGCGTTCACCAAGGCGTGCAAATCTACTTCGAGGTGGCTTTGCTAATCGCCATGCTCGGCTTTGTATCCACCGTGGCTTTGGCACGGTTTCTGTTGCGGGGGGACATCATCGAATGAGCGTTCAGATTATCGCCACCTACGCCGCCGCCGTGTCCCTGTTTATCGGGTCGTTCTTCATTCTGGTGGGTGTCATTGGCCTGCTGAAATTCAATGATCCCATGACCCGCCTGCATGCACCGACGAAAGTGGGCACAGTGGGGATCGGGATGTTGCTGCTGGCCTCGATCCTGCATTCGTTCGCTTTGGGCGACGCATCGTCCCACGAGCTGTTGATCATGGCGTTCCTTTTCGTGACCGCGCCGATTTCGGCGAATTTCATCGCCAAGGTGAGCATCCATAGTCGGTCGTGCGATACGCCGCCCGCTCCACCGACCGATGACACATGGTCCACCCTGGATGTCCCGAAAACCGACGCTTAGGCTTGCGGACAGAACCAGGGTTTGTGCCTGAAGATCGGGCTGCCCCAAGGGCAAGTCTTTCGCGTTGCAAGGGCCGGAATGCGGCTTGCAAACAACGCTTTGCACAAGGGGCGCACTTTTCTGTGCGGAGATGGGGGGTTTATGGTGGCCACCCTCTTGATATTGAGCGGTGACGCGCCGACCTCACCACGATAAATTGTCAGAACACCGACCGCGGTGCCGGTGCATGCTCAGCCCCAAGGAGACACTCATGTTCATCAAGTTCAGCGCCGCAACGGTGCTTTGTCTCATGTTGTCATCCTTGCCCGCCGTGGCCGACGCGCCCTTCGTCCGGTTGGAAACCGTCACCGCCAGCGACGCCGAAGTGCGGCGCGTGTTCTTCGGGCGGGTTGTGGCGCGGGAAACGGTGGATCTGGCGTTCCAGGCCGGGGGGCAGATCGTTGATTTCCCGGTAGAGGAAGGCGCCTTCGTGCCCGCCGATGACGTCGTGGCAACGCTGGATCAGGTGCCGTTCGAGCTGGCCTTGGAAGAAGCGCAGGTGCAGCACGAACAAGCCCTGCGCACGGTCACAAGGTTGCGCGCGCTCTTGGGCAGCGCCGTGAGCGAAACTGCCGTACAAGACGCAGAGACAGAGCTGAACCTGGCAGAACTGGCGGTGCGCAACGCCGAACGTGCCCTGTCACAAGCTACCCTGCATTCGCCGTTTGACGCCTTGGTGGCGGCCCGCTTGGTGCCGAACTTCTCGACTGTGGGAAGCGGCACAGCGGTTTTGCGGATGCACGATATGTCTGACCTGCGGGTGGAAATCGACGTGCCGGAAACGCTGTTTCAACGGGCGGGCCAAGACCCGGACGCGTCGTTCGCGGTCCAGTTCCCCTCGGGCGAGGAAAGCTATGATTTCGATATCCGCGAGGTCAACGCCGAGACCGCCCCCATCGGGCAGACCTACACCATCACCTTGGGCCGAGAACCGCTGGAGGGCCTGACCATCTGGCCCGGATCATCGGCAACGGTTGAAGCGGTTCTGGGCACCAGCGGTGGGCGCATTGTGATCCCCGCATCGGCGGTTGTGGTGGAAAACGACGGCAGCACCAGCGTGGTGGTTTTCAACCCCACGGGGGCATCGGCGGGAACGGTCGCGAGAACGCCGGTGGAGATCATCCCCACCGACAACGGTCGCGTGCAGGTGATCGACGGGCTGGAGCCCGGCCAGGAGATCGTGACAATTGCCGGAGGACAGCTAGCCGATGGCACGCAAGTCCGGCGCTTCGTTGGCTTTGAGGAATAGGTCGGATCATGGATATCGCACGTTTCTCGATTGATCGGCCCATCTACACATGGATCGTCATGCTGATTTGCCTGATCGGCGGCATCTGGGGCTTCGCCAACCTGGGGCGGCTGGAAGACCCTGCCTTTACCATCAAGACCGCGATTGTGGTCACGCAATATCCCGGTGCCTCGGCGGAGGAAGTGGCGCTGGAGGTCTCGGAGGCGATCGAGTCCGAGATCCAGAGCATGGGCGAGGTGGACGACATCGTCACCATGAACCAGCCCGGCCTGTCGTGGATCGTGGTCAACATGCGCGACCAATATGACGGCACCGAGTTGCCCACCATCTGGTCAGACCTGCGCAACCGTGTGGCCGATGCCGCCCTGCCAAGCGGCGCGTCCGATCCCTTTGTGAACGATAATTTCGGCGACGTGTTTGGCCTCTATTTCGCGGTGACGGCGGACGGCTACACCGACGCCGAGATCAACGGCATCGCCGCTTTCTTGCGCCGCGAATTGCTCGCGGTGGACGGGGTAGCCGATGTGGCGCTGTCGGGTCTGCCCAACGAGGTCATCTATGTGGAGCCGGATCTGGCCCTGACCACGACTCTTGGCATTCCCCCCGCGGCCATGCTGGCCGCCATTGCGGGGGCCGACGAGATGGTGGACGGCGGCACCCTGCAATCGACCGAGGGGCGCACGCTTATTCAGCGGCCCCAAGGGTCCGATACCGTGTCCGCGATCGCGACGCTCTCGGTGGGTGTCGGCGGAGAGATCATCAACCTGACCGACGTGGCCGAGGTGTTCCGCGCCCGAGAAGCCGCGCCCAACCTGATCGTGCGCCACAACGGGACCGAGGCCTTCACCCTGGGCGTTGCCGGGATATCGACCGAGAACATCGTCGAAGTGGGCCACCGCGTCGATGCGCGTCTGGCCGAGTTGGAAAGCGTCATTCCCCTGGGCGTCTCGGTCGAGCCCGTCTACCAGCAGCACATCGTTGTGGAAGAAGCATCCAATGCCTTCCTGGTGAACCTGTTGATGTCGGTGACCATCGTTGTGGTGGTTCTGGCGGTGTTCATGGGATGGCGGGCCGCCGTGGTCGTGGGCAGCACCCTTCTGCTGACCGTGGTGGGCACGCTGTTTTTCATGATGTTGTCCTCCATCGAGATGGAGCGGATTTCCCTGGGCGCGCTGATTATCGCCATGGGGATGCTGGTCGATAACGCCATTGTGGTGGCGGAGGGGATGCAGATCGCCATGGCGCGGGGCAAATCGTCCCGCGATGCTGCGACAGAGGCGGCCAACAAGACGCAAATCCCGCTGTTGGGCGCCACGGTGATCGGGATCATGGCCTTCGCCGGAATCGGGTTAAGCCCTGACGCCACGGGAGAGTTCCTGTTCTCCCTCTTCGCGGTTATCGCAATTTCGTTGCTGCTGTCTTGGGTGCTGGCCCTTACCGCCACGCCTCTTTTGGGGCATTACTTCTTCAAGAAAGGCACCACCGGCGAAGGGGCGGGCAGCTACGATGGCGCGTTGTTCCGGGGCTATGCCTCGGTGCTGCGGGTCTGCCTGCAATTCCGCTGGATCGTGGTCGCTGCGCTGATTGTCACCACGGTCGCGTGCTACGCGATGTTCGGGCAAATCCGGCAGCAGTTCTTTCCAGACAGCAACACGCCGCTCTACTTCGTGCACTACCAATTGCCGCAAGGGGCCTCGATCCAACAAACGACCGAGGACATGGCGGTGTTGGAAGATTGGTTGAGCGAGCGTGAAGAAGTGGAGGCGGTGACGTCCTTCTCCGGGATGGGCGCGTCACGCTTCATGCTGACCTACGACAGCGAAGACCCGAACCCCAGCTATGGCCACCTGATCGTGCGGGTCACGTCACTGGACGTGATCGAAGAAGAAATGAACGAGCTGGAGGCCTTTGCCGCCAATGCGGTGCCCCAAGGGGAATTCCGCGTCATGCGGCTAGCCTTCGGGCCGGGTGGCGGCGCGCCGATCGAAGTGCGCTTCCTTGGCCGTGACCCAGACGTTCTGCGCGATCTGGCGGATGAGGCAATGGCAAGGATGGCCAGTGTCTCGGACAACATCATCTCGCCGCGCCACGATTGGCGAGAGCGTGAATTGGTGCTGCGCCCGGTCTATGCCGAAGACCGTGCCCAAGATGCGGGTATCTCGCGGTCTCAAATTACCGAGATGATGCAGTTCGCCAGCGAGGGTCTCGCTGCCGGTACGTTCCGCGAAGGGGACCGCCAGATCCCCATCGTTTTGCGCGGGCCACAAGATGGCAGCATCGCCCTGACCGACTACCTGCTGTATTCCGACAGCGGCAACGGCTTCGTGCCGATGCATCAGGTCATCAACGGGTTCACGTTCGAGCCGCAAGACACGCTGGTGCACCGCCGGGACCGGGCCAATGTCATTACGGTGGGGGCCGATATCCCGCGCGACATGACGGCCAGCGAAGTGCAGATCGAGGTGCGGGAGATCATTGAAGAGATGACCCTGCCCGAAGGCTACGCGATGGAATGGGGCGGAGAGCTTGAAAGCTCCACCAATGCGCAGGCTTCCCTTGCAGGGCAATTGCCGGTCAGCCTGATCGTGATGGTCCTGATCTCGGTCCTGTTGTTCAACGCCTTGCGCCAGCCGATCATCATTTGGCTAATGGTGCCGATGGCCGTGAACGGGGTCAGCCTTGGGTTATTGGGGGCGGGTTTGCCCTTCACCTTCACCGCGCTTCTGGGGCTTCTGTCCCTGTCAGGGATGCTGATCAAGAACGGCATCGTCCTGGTGGAAGAGATCGACCTGACCCGAGAAGCGACGCCGGACATGCCTTTGAAAGACGCAATTGTCGAAGCCTCTACATCGCGTTTGCGGCCGGTGTTCCTGGCGGCGGCCACAACGATCCTTGGGATGCTGCCGCTGATCTCGGACGCGTTCTTCCAGTCGATGGCAGTGACGATCATGGGCGGGTTGGCGTTTGCCTCGGTGCTGACATTGATCGCGGCGCCAGTGTTCTACTTTCTGTTCTTCAAGCGCGCGGATCAACGGGCGCGTTTGGCAGGGTAGGGATGCCCCCCGTTGCCCCCTCTGGCGCTCTGCCGGGGGGGCAACGGGGACGTCAGAGTTTGTAGCGCGGCAACACGTCGAACGCATCGCGCAAGGCATCGCCCCACCCGTCCGAGATTTGTTGATAAATCGGGTCATCGGCCGTGATCCGCGTCGTGCGGCCCACCGAGAAGCTGTCATTCTCATAGATTTGCAGGTCGAACGGGAGACCGACAGAGAGGTTGGATTTCACCGTGGAATCGAACGACACCAACAGAAGCTTCACGGCGTCGTCAAAGTCCATCGCCGCATCATAGACGCGCACAAGGATCGGCTTGCCGTATTTGGTTTCGCCAATCTGAAAGAACGGCGTGTCATCGGTGATCTCGATGAAGTTCCCTTCCGGGTAGATCATGAAGATCGTGGGCTTGCCGCCCTTGATCTGCCCCGCAACGATGATCGACGCGCCGAACTGATCCTCGGACGTTTGCCCCGACGCAGACGAGGTTGAGATCACCTCGCGCAGGGTCGCCCCGACCAGCCGCGCCACCTGAAACATCGTGGGCTCTTGCAAAATGCTGGGATCGCGGTCCTGTTCGGAGACGGAGCGCTCTTCCAGCAAGCTGATCATGGATTGCGTGGTGGCAAGGTTGCCGGCGGTCATGATGGTAATCGCCCGTTCGCCGGGGACTTCCCAAGTGAACATCTTCTTGCTGACGGCAAAATTATCGACGCCCGCGCTGGTGCGCGTGTCCGACATCAGAACCAGCCCGCGGTCCAGTCGCATTCCGATACAGTAAGTCATGAAGCTCTACATTCAGATTAGAAGGGTGCGCGCCCTGTCTACTGTTGGACTTGTAAAGATACCATAAGCGTTTCTTGGGCTGTCCCTAAACGAAGTCCCTCGATCGGAGCGGCGTCGCGGGCGTCGCGGCCCACGGCGATGCGGACATATTTTTCATCCGGGGACACGCCGTTGGACACGTCAAACCCAACCCAGCCAATCCGATCCACATAGACCTCGGCCCAGGCGTGGGTGGCTTCCTGGACGACCTGATCGTTGATCATCAGGTAGCCGCTGACATAACGCGCCGGAAGGCCGGATTGTCGGGCGGCGGCAACGAAAATCTGCGCGTGATCCTGACATACGCCGCTGTTGCCTTGCAGGGCCTCTTCGGCGGTTGTGTCCACCGATGTCGTGCCCGTCTTGTAGGGCAGGGCCTCCAGGATCGTGGCGGAAAGAGCGTGGAGCGCGGGGAGTTGCGCCTCGGGCTCGGGCGGGACGCGAGGCAAGGCGGCAATCGCCGCGCCCGGCATGGTCAGAACCGTGGGTTGGCGGAAATGCCACAGCGGCGCACGGCCATGGACGGGGCCAAGCACGCCCGTGTCGTTCAGGGTTGTGACATTTCCGCTGGCCGTGATGCGCAGCACTTGTTCGCCGGGCGTGATGCTGACCAGATCAACGTGATTGCCGTGATGGTCCCTGTAGCTCGCCTCGACCTTGCCGCCGGATACCTCAAGCGACCAATCCGCCAGCGATTGCATGACAGAGGCCAGAGGGCGCAACCGCACTTTTTGCAGCGCGTAGTCCACCGGGGCGCTATAGGCGTATTCAGTTGTGTGGGTGATGCTGAGGTCCATCATGCCGCGAACCTATAGTCCAGCTCGATCTGGTGAGCGAGGCCAGCTGTCTTGTCGATCAGCGAACGAACGAATTCGTGCAGGCCTTCCTCGAAGATGGAGTCGATATCGCGATTTACCAAACGGGCACAGAGAACGTTCGCCATCTCATGGGATTCAGGCGATGCGCCGTAGTTCTCGCCCAGTTTTTGCAGGCTTTTGACAACCTTTCCGGCACTGAAGGCCAAGGCACGAGGCATTCGGCGGTCCAGTATCAGGAACTCGGCAATGGTGGAGGCGTTGAAATCCTCTTCCACCGCCCACCGAAATGACCGATGCGCCGAGACCGACCGCAGCATGGTTTCCCATTGCACGTTATCCAAGCGACTGCCCACGAAGGACGGGGCAGGCAGAAGCGAGTAATACTTCACGTCGATGATCCGCGCGGTGTTGTCCATCCGCTCGATAAACGTGCCAAGGCGGCAGAAGTCATAAACGTCGTTGCGCAACATGGTGCCGTGCAACGCCCCGCGCACCAACCCCGATTGCTGCCGGATCGTGGCCAGAATGGCGGGCAGTTCCGTTTGCGGAATTTCGTCTTTCAGAAGGTCAGTGAACAACATCCAGGACTCGTTCACCGCTGACCAAACCTCGGTTGTCAGCGCCGTGCGCACCAGCCGCGCGTTGTCACGGGCCGACTTGATGATCGACAGCACAGAGCTGGGGTTGGTCGGTTCGCGCAACAGGAAGTTAACCACCTGCGCACTATCGTAGCCGTCGTAAATCGCCTCATAGGCCTGCTGCGCGGCCAGCGTTTGAATGACCGAGCGCCATTCAGCCTCGGCGTTATTGGAGCGGGTCAATGCGATCCGAAAGCCCGCTTCAATCAAACGTGCTGTATTCTCGGCCCGTTCCAGAGACCGGAACATCCAGTAAAGCCCACCTGCGGTTTTTCCCAACATATCAGTCTTCCAATACCCAAGTGTCTTTGGTGCCGCCGCCTTGGCTGGAGTTCACCACCAAAGAGCCCTCGGTCAATGCCACACGGGTCAACCCGCCGGGCGTGATGTCCACCCCCTTGGGCGAGACCAGCGCGAAGGGGCGCAGATCGACGTGGCGCGGCGCAAGGCCGCTTTCGGTGAAGATCGGTACCGTCGACAGCGACAGCGTCGGCTGAGCAATGTAATTGTCGGGGCGCGCGCGCAGTTTGTCGGCGAAATCCGACAGCTCTTTCTTGCTGGCAGCGGGGCCGACCAACATGCCGTAGCCCCCTGAGCCGTGGACCTCTTTCACCACCAGATCAGCGAGGTTTTCCAAGACGTATTTCAAGCTGTCCGGCTCCGAGCACCGGAAGGTCTGCACGTTCTTCAGGATCGGCGGCTCTCCGGTGTAGAAGCGTATGATATCAGGGATATAGCTGTAGACCGCCTTGTCATCAGCCACGCCCGTGCCGGGGGCGTTTGCGATGGTGATATTGCCCGCGCGATACACATCCATGATGCCGGGAACACCCAACATCGACGCAGGATTGAAGGTCAGCGGGTCCAGATATTCATCATCCACGCGGCGGTAGATCACGTCGATCTTGCGGTACCCTTTGGTAGTGCGCATGGCGATGTGGCCATCGACCACCCGCAGGTCATGACCTTCGACAAGCTCGACCCCCATCTGGTCGGCCAGGAAGCTGTGTTCAAAGTACGCAGAGTTGTGAATCCCCGGCGTCAGGATCACCACGCAGGGCCGCCCGGAGCAACTTTTGGGCGCCGACGCCTCAAGCGAGCGGCGCAGGTTCTTGGGGTAGTCGCTGACCGGCTGCACCCGAATGCTGCTGAACAACTCGGGAAACATTTGCAGCATGGTTTCGCGGTTTTCCAGCATGTAGCTGACGCCCGATGGGGTGCGGGCGTTGTCTTCGAGGACGAAGAAATCATCCTCTCCGGTGCGCACAATGTCGGTGCCGACGATATGGGTAAAGACATCGCCGGGCGGGCTGAAGTCCATCATCTGCGGCAAGAATGCTTCGTTCTGGGCGATAAGCTGGGTCGGGATAACGCCCGCCCGCAGGATTTCCTGGCGGTTGTAGATATCGTGGAGAAAGGCGTTGATCGCGTAGACGCGCTGCTCGATCCCTTTTGAGAGTTTGGTCCATTCCCGAGACGAGATAATGCGCGGCACCAGATCAAACGGGATCAACCGTTCCTCGGCATCTTGCTGTCCGTAGACGTTAAACGTGATGCCGGTGCGGCGAAAGAAGGCCTCGGCCTCTTGCGACTTGGTGGCGAGCCGGGCGTTGTTCTGGCCGGCGAACCAAGCATCGTATTTGGTGTAGGGGCTGCGCGGGGTGCTGCCGGCATACATCTCGCTAAAGTGCGATTGTGGTTTGTCCATTCGTCAACGCTAGAGGTTTTGGCCCTTAATGCAACGTGATGCGGCAGGAGCGTGCTTTCGCATCAACTTTTCGATGAAAATATAGACAAGGATCAGAGGCTATTGTTTGGATTGCCGATCCATAACGCAAACCGGGCCCGATCAGGTCGTGCCCCCCACGCAAAAAGCCCGCTGGATGACTTTGGTGGCTATGGTGAAGACCCGAACTCTGTCACCAAGGCGCGCGCTTCAGGCCCCTAATTCGGGCCCATGCGTATTTTGTCGTGCGCGGCCTCTTCCCGGACCCGGCCAGAGGCGCTACACCGCGCCGTAGCGGGCCCATAGCTCAACTGGATAGAGCAGCCGACTTCTAATCGGCAGGTTGAGGGTTCGAGTCCTTCTGGGCCCGCCATTCCCCCCTGAATCCAGCAGTAACCCGGCGCGAATCGGGTGTTAAGCCCGGCGATTATTGAGACCGCCAAGGGGGTGCAGCCCCCCCCGGATCGGTGAAATCCTGCTTGGAAACAGGCGTTTGGCAAGGGCTTGCCGCGGAAATGGATGGCTTTAGAGTATTCACTAAGCGGTGAATGTGGGTATAGTGCCAGCTAATCGGCACTGCCACGCCGCGAATGATCCTTGGGGGATGATCCATGATACGATCCGAACTGATTCAGAAGCTTTCTGATGAAAACCCACATCTTTTTCAGCGTGATGTTGAACGGATTGTTAATTCGATCTTCGAAGAAGTAATTGATGCATTGGCCGCGGGTGATCGCGTTGAGCTGCGCGGTTTCGGCGCCTTTTCGGTGAAGAAACGGGATGCCCGCATCGGTCGCAATCCGCGCACCGGCGAAAGTGTCTCGGTCGAGGAAAAGCATGTGCCTTTCTTCAAGGCCGGGAAACTGCTACGCGACAGGCTGAACGGTCACGAAAGCTAGGTGCGGCGGTCCTTGGTGGCCGTAGAGGCCCAAGGGGGATGCTTTGAAAATTCTGCGGTTTATTAAACTTCTGTTCCTGGCGCTGGTTCTGCTGGCGCTGGTGTTCCTGTTTTTCGCCAATCGCGAAACGGTGACGCTTAACCTGATGCCGCAGGGCATTGCCGACGCCCTGAGCATCCGGAACGCGTGGAACGTATCGTTGTTCGTTGTCGTGGCTGCGGCACTTCTGGTCGGCATCGTCGTGGGGTTCATTCTGGAATGGCTGCGAGAGCATCGCTTCCGCGCGGAAGCCAGAACCCAGCGCCGCAAGGCCAAAGAGCTGGAGCGTGAGGTCGTCGCGGTCAAAGGTCGCAAGAGCGAAAGCCAGGATGACGTCCTCGCCATTCTCGAAGACGCCGACACTGCGCGTTGATCCTTTGGCAGACGTTTCGATCAAGTTCTGCGGGTTGAGCCGCCGCGAGGACGTGGCCGCCGCCGCCGCTGCGGGCGCACGCTACGTGGGCTTTGTGTTTTTTCCGAAGTCGCCGCGCAATGTCTCGGTCGCGCAGGCGCGAGCCTTGGCGCTGGAGGTGCCTGTGGGCATCGCCAAGGTGGCGCTGGTGGTGAATGCTGACGATGCGACGCTGGATGAGATCGTGGGGCAGGTGCCTCTGGATATGTTGCAGCTCCACGGCTCCGAGACGCCAGAGCGCGTGGCCGAGATCCGCGCCCGCTACGGCCTGCCGGTGATGAAGGCCATCGCGGTGGCCGAGGCGGGGGATCTGGCGGCGATCGACACCTACGCCGAAGTTGCGGATCAGCTGCTGATTGATGCCAAGAAGCCCAAGGGCTCGGACTTGCCGGGCGGCAACGGGGTGACGTTTGATTGGACGCTTCTGGCCGGCCGCAAATACTGGACCGTGCCGTGGATATTGGCCGGAGGGTTGACGCAGGGCAACGTGGCCGAGGCGGTGCGCGTGACTGGCGCGCGCCAGGTGGATTTATCCTCGGCGATCGAGTCGGCGCCCGGCGTGAAAGACGCCGCCAAGATGATGGCCTTTGCCGGCGCGCTAGAGGGGTGAAGGTGTTTCGCCGCGCTTCGCGCGTCGACCGGCTGGGGGCAAGCCCCCAGACCCCCAGGATGCTACCAGTTATGCAGGCCCCCCGTGGCCCAAGTTTCTTTCAGGGGGGCTTGCCCCCCTGGCCCCCCAGGATATTTAAAGAACGAGGAAGGGCAGGGCGTGCCCAAGGATATGGAGACGCGATATGCCGGACGACATTTTGAACAGCTTTATGACGGGCCCCGATGAGAAGGGCCGGTTTGGGGATTTCGGCGGGCGGTTTGTGTCCGAGACGCTGATGCCGCTGATCCTTGAGTTGGAGAAGCAGTACGAGTTCGCCAAGACTGACGATAGTTTTTGGGCCGAGATGCACGATCTGTGGACCCATTATGTGGGGCGGCCCTCGCCTCTGTATTACGCCGAGCGGCTGACGGAACGGTTGGGCGGCGCGAAGATTTACCTCAAGCGCGATGAGTTGAACCACACGGGCGCTCATAAGATCAACAACGTGTTGGGCCAGATCATTTTGGCGCGGCGCATGGGAAAGACGCGGATCATCGCGGAGACGGGCGCGGGCCAGCACGGTGTGGCGACGGCGACAGTTTGCGCCAAGTTCGGGCTGAAATGTGTGGTCTATATGGGGGCCACAGATGTGGAGCGTCAGGCCCCAAATGTGTTCCGCATGAAATTGTTGGGCGCGGAAGTTGTGCCAGTGACCAGCGGGCGCGGCACGTTGAAAGACGCCATGAACGATGCGTTGCGTGACTGGGTGACCAACGTGCGCGACACGTTTTACTGCATCGGCACGGTCGCGGGCCCACATCCGTACCCTGCGATGGTCCGTGATTTCCAAGCCATTATCGGAAAGGAAGCCAAGGAGCAGATGATGGCCGCCGAGGGGCGTTTGCCCGATACGTTGATTGCCGCGATTGGTGGAGGCTCCAACGCGATGGGGCTGTTCTTCCCGTTTCTTGACGACAAGGACGTGAATATTATCGGGGTCGAGGCAGGGGGCCACGGCGTTGATCAGAAGATGGAGCATTGTGCATCCCTGACCGGAGGGCGCCCCGGCGTGCTGCACGGGAACCGGACCTATCTGCTGCAAGATGACGATGGGCAGATTCTTGAAGGGCATTCCATCAGCGCAGGGCTCGATTACCCCGGTATCGGGCCGGAACACGCATGGCTGCACGAGATTGGTCGGGCGCAATATGTTTCAATCACTGACAGGGAGGCGCTGGAGGCGTTCCAGCTGTCGTGTGAGACCGAGGGTATTATCCCGGCGCTAGAGCCATCCCACGCGTTGGCCCATGTGGCCAAGATCGCGGGTGATTTGCCCAAGGATCACTTGATCTGCATGAACATGTGCGGGCGCGGCGACAAGGATATCTTCACCGTGGCACGCGCCCTTGGCTGGAACATGAGCGAGATCGCGTGACCACCCCTAAGGCGGTTGTCTGGGTGTTGCTCGCGGGCTTGGCGGTGATGGGGTGTTTTATCGTCAGCCTTGTTGCGGCCGCTTTTCTGCTGCCCCCTGACGCCTTGATGCAGGCAGCATTCGCTGTGCCCGTGTTTCTGATTTCAGGCAGCGCCTGCGGCGCGGCGATGTTACGGCGGGCGGGCGCGGTGGTTCCGAAATGGATCGTGGCGCTGGTGCTGGCCGTTGTTCTGGCGATAGTTGTTGCAAGCATTGTGCTTGGCCTGACAACGCCGGGAGAGACGGCGCTGTTGGCGTCGGTACTGTTCACGGCGGCACTTTGGGGGCTGTGGCAGCGGTCCTTTAGGGGGCGGCGTTCGCCTCCAGCAACTCCAGAGGGATAATCTCCAGCGCGCGCTTATGGGTGGCCGAGAGGTTGACCAAGGGCGCGGCATGTTCCTCGGCAGCCTGCATCCAACGGCTGGCGCAGAGGCACCAGCCGTCGCCGGGTTTGAGGCCCGCGAACCCGTATTCGGGGCGCGGGGTTGAGAGGTCGTTTCCGACATATTTGGAATAGGCCAGGAATTCAGCGGTCATGACGGCGCAGACGGTATGAGAGCCAGTGTCTTGGGCGCAGGTGTCACAGGCGCCGTTGCGGAAGTAACCTGTCAACGGCTCGGTCGAGCAGGGGGCGAGGGCGTCGCCGTAGACGTTCAGGGAAGGGTCTTTGGGCAAGGCCATGGCGGCGTCCTTTGGGGTTAGCGGAACTTGTCGGCCAGTTTTTGCAGGGCGCTGCGCGTGTCTTCAGACGGCTCCTCAGCCGCGGGTGCGGCTTCCTCGCGGCGGTTTGGCGCCTTGGGTTTTGAAGTGGACGACCGGGGCGGGGCGGTGCGCAGGGCGACTGCGTTCAGGAACTTGCCGCCATCGCCTTTGGCCAGCTGCGGCGCGCCGTCGGAAAGGCCACGGAGCACGTCATCCAGCCAGTCAGCATCCGCCTTGGCGAAGTCACTAAGCACATAGCCCGCCACGCGGTCTTTGTGGCCGGGATGCCCCACGCCAAGCCGCACGCGATCGTAATGCGGGCCGATATGCTGGTGGATCGAGCGCAGCCCGTTGTGACCCGCGTGGCCACCGCCCGCCTTGACGCGGACTTTGGCGGGGGCGAGGTCCAACTCATCATGCCAAACGGTGACATCGGTGCTGTCGAGTTTGTAGAACCGCATCGCCTCGCCGACCGACTGACCCGAGAGGTTCATGAAGGTTTCGGGCTTGAGCAGCAGCACTTTCTCGCCGCCAATGACGCCCTCGGTCACTTTGCCCTGAAACTTGCTGCGCCAAGGGGCAAAGCCGTGATCCTCGGCGATCCGGTCCACGGCCATCCAGCCGATATTGTGGCGGTTGCCCGCGTATTTCGCGCCCGGATTTCCCAGACCGACCCAAAGTTGCATGACTGGCCTCATATGATGGTGCTCAGTTGATATGGGCTGGGGGCGGAATTGCCAAGGCAAGGGGCATGGCGGGCAAGTTGGAGGCGCGGCATGCGCTGCCGCTGGGTGTGGCGGCAGTGCACCCGGGGTTTCGCGGGCCTGTTCACGGGGCCTGTCGCGCCCTATTACTGCCTGAATCCCCGGTTAGCGCGCAGAGTATGACAGAGATGACCCTACCCCATAACGCCCAAGCGGATGCTGTTTATCGCCTGAACGGGGTGGATCTTGGCCTGCCGGAGGGATTGGCCACTGAGGCGATTATCGAGAAACTGGCCGATGGCACCTATGAGGGCGACGAGGCACGCTCGGTTGATCGCTGTGTGCGGCCCGGGTTTCGGGTGCTCGAATTGGGGGCGGGGCTGGGCTATATCGGCACCTTGGCCGCCAAGAAGACCGAGCCGGAAAACGTCTTGTCGGTGGAGGCAAACCCGGACCTGTTGCCGGTGATCCGCGCCAACCATGTTCGCAATGGTGTGGAGGAGGTAAGCCTGATGCATGGGGCAGTTGTGGGCCATGCCGAGGACGGCGCGACGGCGCATTTCCACATTGCCGGAGGGTTCACCGGATCGCGGCTTGGGGCCAAGGGCGGGCGGCAGGTGGAGGTGCCGCTGATCGGGTTTCACGAGCTGATCCGGGCCCATCGCCCCCATGTGGTGTTGATGGACGTGGAGGGGGCTGAGGCTGGCTATTTTGACAGGCCTTGGAAGTGCCCGCTGAGGTTTTGCGTGATGGAGATCCATCCCAGGCAATATGAGGCGGCGGTCATCAAGAAGATCATCGACCGGATGAGCGCCATGGACATGACGTATGATCCGGTCACGTCGCGGGGTAAGATCCTTGGGTTCCGGAAGGTCTGGGGCGAGGGGAGCTGAGGCGCTGCCGTAATGAAGCTGCGTGTTCGGGGCTTGCCGTGGGATTGAGTTGTATTTGCCAAGATGAAGGAACGGGCGCGTATATAGCGGGCGCGCGTGATCGGCCTTGAGTAGTATCCGTGGCCCGCGTCGTTGGTGTGGATGTCGCGGGTTTTCTGGTTTTGTGCCCTGTCGCGGATTGCGGGGCACGCCTCGGCGTTGGGGATGGCGCGATTGCCTGCGCCGTTGGTCGGAACAGCGGGGCCGCGTTCGCGCGTCCGGACGTTCAGCCATGATCCCGACCCCAAAAAGGCTCAGAGCCGTTCCCAGGTTTTTCCGACGCGTTATCTGCATTGCCTGCCCCGAGTCTGCGCTGGATCTATGACAAAAAAAACGCCGCCCGGCATCCCGGACGGCGTTAAATCTTCGGCGAGGCTGGCGCTCAGTCTTCGTTGACTTCGATCGCGGGCACTTCGTCGGCTGGCGGCGTGTCATCGTGGTCGGCTTCGCTCTCGGCGCTGACGAGGCCGGAAGGCGCTGTCAGGTTGGCGATCACGAAGTCGCGGTCGATGGTCGCTTTCGCGCCGGAGGGCAGATCCACGGAGGAGATCGTGACGGTGTCGCCGATTTCCAGACCGGAGAGGTCGATGGTGATCGCATCTGGGATATCGCCAGCAGTCACACGCAGTTCAACCTCGGGGCGAACCATGGTCAACACGCCACCCTTCTTGAGGCCGGGGCATTCTTCTTCGCCAACAACTTCAACAGGGATAAACAGCGTCACCTTCGAGGTGCGCTTGAGGCGCATGAAGTCAACGTGCGTGGGCAGGTCTTTGACAACATCACGCTGGACGTTGCGGCAGATCACGCGGACGTCTTCCTGGCCCTCAACCTTCAGGTTGAACAGGGTCGAAAGGAAGCGACCATCTTTCAAGCGCTTGAACAGCACGTTGAAGGGGATGTTGATCGCGAGCGGGTCTGTACCGCCACCATAAACGATACCGGGCACGTTGCCATCACGGCGTGCTTGACGAGCGGCCCCCTTGCCTGTCCCCGTCCGTGCCTCAGCGATAAGATCAGGAATCTCACCAGCCATTGGAATTCTCCTAGAGTTATGAGCCGCCTCCAAGGGTGTCGGCTCTGGGTTCGTAAGTCCGCGCGTATAGGGGGTGTGGGCGCTTTTGGAAAGCCCCTATTGCGTCCGGCGCTGGGCCGTGACAGCGGTTGCGTCCATGTCAGTTCTGTCCGCCCTATCGCTATCGCGTCGCCCTTTGGTTGCCTTCATGATTGTGGGGGTGTTCTGGGGCAGTTTTGCCGCACAGGTTCCGGTGCTGAAAGAGGGGATCGGGGCCGATGACACCCAGTTCGGTGTGATCTTGTTGGGGACGTCCTTTGGCTTGGTCGCCACGATGTGGCTGGCACCCTTGTTTGACCGATGGTTGGGCCCTTGGGCGATGCCCGCGGCGGGGTGCATTTTTGCCGTGGCGGCCCTTGGCCCGGCATGGGCCAGCGCGCCCATCGCGTTTTTTGTGGCGATGGTGTTGGCGGGGTTTTGTTCGGGTCTGCTGGACGTGGTGATGAACGCCCGCGTGTCCGAGTTGGAGGCGCGTCACGGGCGCAGTCTGATGAACGCCAACCACGCCATGTTCTCGGTCGCCTACGCGATTTCGGCCATCTTGACGGGGCTGGCCCGAGAGGCGGGGTCCACCCCGGAGCAGATCTTCGCCGTGGTGGCGGTTGCCATCGCGGTGATGGCTTTGCCCTTGCGGATGGATGCCGAGCAGGTGGATGACGCCGCCCGCCGCGCCAACCGCTTTCCCTGGGGCACCGTCGTTTTGTGCGGGGCGATCGTGCTGGTCGCTTTCTTCGTGGAAGCCACGGTAGAGGCCTGGTCGGCCCTGCATATTGAGCGCACCCTGGGCGGGCGCGCGGCAGAGGGCGCGTTTGGCCCGGCGGTTCTGGGCCTGACGATGGCGGTAGGCAGGTTCTCGGGGCAAGCCCTGACCGAGCGGTTCAGCGAGCACGCGATAATCGTCATCGGCACCGGCATGGCGATGGTCGGCGCGGTGATTGCGGCAGCCGCCCTGTCGCCCCTGATGGCCTATGTGGGCTTTGGCGCGATGGGTTTGGGGATTGCAGCCGTGGGGCCCGTTGGCCTTGCCATTGTGGGGCGGATGGTGCGGCCCGAACATCGGACCGCTGCCGTGGCCCGCGCCGCTGTGATCGGCTTTCTGGGCTTCGTTCTTGCGCCCTCGTTGATGGGCTTCATCTCGGGCGCTGTGGGCTTGCGGTGGGCGTTCGCCGCTGTCGCGGCGGTGGCGCTCCTCGCTCCGCTCCTCGCCGTATATCTACGCGGGCGTCATTCCCATTCGCCTTGAAAGCCCTTCGGGACCAGCACGTTCTGGCGGCCCAGATCGTGGACGGAACGCTCTCCACATAGGCCCATGGTGGTGTCGAGTTCCTTTCGGATGACCTCGAGCGCTTCCATGACGCCCTGTTCGCCGCGCGCGCCCAAGCCATAGACAAACGCGCGCCCGATCATGGTGCCCTTGGCCCCCAGCGCCAGCGCTTTCAGCACGTCCTGCCCCGAGCGGATGCCGCTATCGAGGTGCACCTCGATCTTGTCGCCCACCGCATCCATGATCTGCGGCAACATGCGGATCGACGACAACGCGCCATCCAACTGCCGCCCGCCGTGGTTGGAAACAGTGATGGCATCGGCCCCGACCTCGACCGCTTTGCGGGCATCGTCGGCGTCCAGAATGCCCTTCAGCACCACCGGGCCATCCCACCACGAGCGCAACTCGCGGATGCGGTCCCAGTCGAGCGCATGGTCAAAGGCCTCGGCCGTCCAGGAGGACAGTGACGAGGGGTCCGTCACCCCCTTGGCATGGCCCACGATGTTGCCGAAAAAGCGCCGTTTCGTCCCCAGCATCTCCAGCCCCCAAGGGACCTTGGTCATCATGTTGGCAATGGATTTCGGCGTCAGTTTGGGCGGGGCGGAGAGGCCGTTCTTGATGTCCTTGTGACGCTGGCCCATGATTTGCAGGTCGACGGTAATCACCAGCGTGGTGCAGCCCGCCGCCTTGGCCCGCGCAAACAGGCGCTTCATGAAGTCGTCGTCCTTGAGAGTGTAGACTTGGAACCAGAACGGTTTGTTGGTGTGTTCGGCCACGTCCTCGATCGAGCAGATCGACATGGTGGACAGGCAAAACGGGACCCCGAAACGTTCCGCTGCGCGGGCGGCTTTGATCTCTCCGTCGGCGGACTGCATCCCCGTCAGGCCCACAGGCGCGAGTGCTACGGGCATGGAGACGTGCTGGCCCAACATCTCGGACGCGGTGGAGCGCCCGGTCATGTCCCGCGCGATGCGTTGGCGCAGGCGGATCAGGTCAAAGTCCGAGGAATTCTCGCGGAATGTCTGTTCCGTCCAGCTGCCGCTTTCGGCGTAATCGTAGAACATCTTCGGCACGCGCCGTTTGTAGATGCGCTTGAGGTCTTCGATTTCGGTGATGTCGGCCATGGGGCTCTCCGCGATGTGGTAAGAAATGTTTACCAATACGAGAGGGCGGAGTCTATGGGGTGCTATTTCAAAGCTTCAACCGAAGGGCGAGCGCGATATCGGCAAGGACAAATTCAATTGCCAGATAGCTGACTTTGCGCTTTGCTTCAGGACCATCATGCGCAGGCAATTGATTTGGCGATTATATACTTGAGAAAGCAGATAGCGGATGCTATATAAGGTTCAAGGAGTTAAGCCATGAACCTCACCGACCCCATCTTCACCGACAAGGACGCTGCTCGCGCCTATATGGAAGCGCAGCGTTGGGCTGATGGTGTCTTCTGTCCTCATTGTGGCGGCACTGACAAGTGCAAGCGCCTTGAGGGCGCAAAGCACCGCCCCGGCTTGTTTCAATGCGGCGATTGCCGCAAGCAATTCACTGTCACTGTTGGAACAGTATTTGAGCGCTCTAAGGTTGCGCTGAATAAGTGGATGCTGGCAACGCACCTGATGGCATCTTCAAAGAAGGGCTTTTCTGCCCATCAACTGCACCGTTCCATCGGCGTCACCTATAAGACTGCGTGGTTCATGTGGCATCGCATCCGCGAAGCCATGACCGACAACACCAATTCGGATTTCGGCGCGGGTGGTGGAGTTGTTGAAGTTGACGAGACCTTCATTGGCCGCGAACCGGGTAAGCCTGTGCGCCGTGGCGTCGGTCACAAAATGAAAGTTCTGACGCTGGTAGACCGCTCCACTGGCCGCGCCAAAAGCGTTGTTGTGGACGATCTCAAGATCAAGACGCTAATGCCGATCCTAGAAGCACACATCGCCAAGGAAGCCATCATCCACACCGACACAGCGATCCAGTATGACAATCTCGACCAGCACTTCTCCAAGCATGAGTCCGTCAACCATGGCGCTGACGAGTATGTGCGTGGTGATGTGACCACAAACACCGTGGAAGGCTACTTCTCCATCTTCAAGCGCGGCATGAAGGGCGTCTATCAGCATTGCGACAAGCAACACCTGCACCGCTACGCCGCTGAGTTCGCCTTCCGTTACTCCAACCGCACTGCCAACGGCATTGACGACACCGCCCGCGCCGCCCTGATTATCAAGGGTGCAGAAGGCAAGCGCCTGACCTATCGGCGGACTAACTCAGTCTTCGTCTGAGTTCCGCGACTTGGTAGGCCGCTTGCTGGACGACTGGTCCTCATCAGATTGACTCTTGGATAGATCGGAGTCCCCACTGTGGGGCTTCGGTTTCATTGCCAAGAGGTTTTTCACTATGTCTTCGAACGACGATTCAGCCACAATCACTCCACCTTTTCGTGACGCCGGTCTAAAGGCTCATTGGGCCCTTAAAAACATCTACAACCTTGACGCCATCCTCAATAGTTATGTCAACGACGGGCTTTCCGCCATCATCTCTGAACCAGATCTTCGGCACGAGTTTCGCGAAGTCAAGATGATGGCAAAGCCGTTTGACTTCCCTCTCTCTCTCAACGTAGGCGATATCATCAGAAATCAAAGGGCCGCGCTTGATTTCGCGGTTAGCGCCATTTTCGAGTTCGTTGGTGCCAACCCCCAACATGCTTACTTCCCCATTTCGAACAACCGGACCGGGCTTAGTAGTACCATTAAAGGCGGATTGGAAAAAGCGGGTCTCGAAGCATTGACCCCGTTCTTTCTCAACGAAATAGACGCGACACAATCCGGGAAGGGACACGCCCTTTGGATTTTGAATCAGCTCGATAGAATCAACAAACACAGGAACTTGATCGTTACGACCGTAATCCTGTTTGCCCCCGAACCAAATTTCGTCGCTCACGGTTCGACCTCTGGAACCACCATCTCGCGAGACAACTACAGACTGCTCCAACCAGGCCAAGAATCTGTGTTTAGAATCCCCGCAAACGCTCATATCGAAGACTATTCCAATCCCAAAGCATCCGTGGAAATAACCTTCGGCAAATCCGAAATATTGCCTGGCACGCACATTGTCCCATTTCTGGTCGACATGCAAAATACTGTCATTGATGTTCTTAAAAGCACGCAAAAAGCGTTCATCAAAGAAGTTCGCCATTAGCTTTGCTTTCTCAAGTATATAATTGCCATTGATTTTGCTGCAAACCTTTCTTTTCAGGAGCATTCCCTTTGGATCGTCGCCGTTTTTCACTTCTTGGTCTGTCCTTCGGACTTAGCCTTATTCCCGCGGCTGGCAGTGCCGACGGACATCAGCGGCCTGTCGCCATAATCGCAACCGGACAGGGCCAGAGCAGAACCGTGCTGCGTCTTTATCAGGGGCGAGGGGCCACATCCTTCCTGTTGCACCTGCGCCAGTCCGGTGAAGATATGGTCTTCAACCTGGAGACAGACCCGGACGCTATGCTGGATATGCGCGACATATCCCGCGGCACAAATTTCGAGGTGGTGTTGGAGGGGGAACAATTTCCCGTTGCCGTCTCTGCCCTTGAGGGCGGGCAGCGTCAGGCTTTCACAATTGACGGCGCGTTGCGCGGAGAAATGATCGCCGACACCGCGTTCGGTCTGGTGGTCACGTTGTTCATGATCCTGTTGATCGTCAACGTGATGGGGTTGAACCTCATTCTTGAAAAGATCGAATCTGGATACGTTACGACTGCGGAAGGGCAAAGAATCAGAGCAGCGATTGCCAGCCTTCAACAAACACAATCCGGTGGAAGCAACATCATAGCCGACCCCAGCTGTGACGGTCCGCCTGTTTTGTTGTGTTGATCGCTGGCGGGGCACCTAGCCCCGGTGCGCGCCGTCAGCGAGGGATTTCACGAACGCCAGCACATCCTCGACGCTTTCACCCGAAGCGATTTGCGACACGATGGCAGATCCCACAACGCAGCCGTCAGCGATGGAGGCGATGCTTCCGGAGGCCTCGGGCGTGTTGATGCCGAAGCCCACGATGACGGGGAGGTCTGTTTTGGATTTGATCCGGGCCACTTCAGGTGCCACGTCGCTGGCTTGGGCGGCGGCGGCCCCGGTCGTGCCGGTGACAGAAACGTAATAGACAAAGCCCGACGTGTTGGTCAGCACCTTGGGCAGGCGGGCGTCGTCGGTGGTGGGGGTGGCGAGGCGGATGAAGTTCAGGCCGGCGGCCTGGGCGGGAATGCAGAGTTCATCATCTTCTTCCGGGGGCAGGTCCACGACGATCAGCCCGTCGATGCCGGCGGCTTTCGCATCCGTCAAGAACTGGTCCACACCGCGCGAGTAGATCGGGTTGTAGTAGCCCATGAGGACGATGGGTGTGGTGTCGTCGCCCGCCCGAAAATCTCGGGCCATTTGCAGGGTTTTTTCCAGCGTCATACCGCCGTCCAGCGCCCGTTGCCCGGCCAATTGGATCGTCGCGCCATCGGCCATGGGGTCGGTGAAGGGCAAGCCAAGCTCGATGATATCGACGCCCGCCGCTGGCAGGCCCCGCATCACCTTTAGCGAGGTGTCATAATCGGGATCGCCGGCCATGATGTACGAGACAAAAGCCTTTTTGCCAGAGGCGGAAAGGCGCGAGAAGGTGTCGTCGATACGGGTCATGGTGGGGCTCTCAATTAGCTGTCGTCTGGGTGGTTTGACCCAAGGGAGGGCAGAAATCAATGGGAGGGTGTTATCAGTGGGCGGTGGTATCGCACGCGCCGCGTTGGCCGATCGGGGGCCGATTGGGGGCCGCAGGGGAAAGATTGCGAGATTTTCCCACCGACTATGGAACCAACGCGGGGGCATCCCCATTTACCTACCATGAATTACTTACTCGCCATTCTGCTTCCGCCCCTTTCCATCTTTCTTGCCGGACGGGTCATCCTGGGCATCATCATTGCGCCGATCTGGATCTTGGCGCTGATCTTCTCGGGGGGATTGACCCACCCGATGTTTGTCCTGTTGGCGTGGTTTGTTATCTTCGAGCGGCGCGAGAAGCACGGATAACGGATAACAGCTTGGCCGGGCTCAAGCCCGGTTTGCGTGTGGCACCGTTGGGGTCGTAAGGCGCCAGAAGCGCCAAGGCAGTGCAACGGCAGCTACTGCCAGACCAAGGGTGTAGCCAAGCCAAATTCCCATAGCTCCATACCCCAAAACGATTCCGAGGACGTAACTGCCGGGAAGTGCCAGCGGCCAATAGATGATCAGCGTTATGACGGTGGGGCGGTTCATGTCCGACATGCCCCGCAATGCCCCGAGGGAGGTGCCCTGGATGCCATCGGCGATCTGCATCATCGCCATGACAATGAACAAATTCGTGGCCAGTTGAATAACGGCAGGGTCGCTGGACATCGCTTCAGCCAGCAGACGCCCTCCGAAAATGAACACGCTTGTCGCCATTGCCTGCCACAACACCACCATCAGGAACGATGCCTTCAGGATCGGGCGCAACCGATCGTGGCGGCCCGCGCCGACCGCATTGCCGATGCGGATGGATACGGCGCCCGCCATGCCGAGCGGGATCACATAGGCCACCCCGCCCAAGGCGTTGACGATCTGGTGGGCGGCCAGGGCCTCGGCCCCCAGCCAGCCGATCATCAGGCCGATCATCGCATAGGCCCCGCCTTCGCCCGCATAGCCAAGGCAGAGCGGCACGCTGTCGCGCAATTGCGCCCGCACGTCTGTCCACGCCACGGCAATCGTTTGGCGATAGACGCGCAACCCCTCGGCCCGTGAGACCACCAGCCAAGCCGCGATCAGCGACAGGCTTTGGGACAGGATCGAGGCCAACCCCGCCCCCAGAATTCCCATGTCCAGGATGTGGATGAAGGTGTAATTGGCCGGAATGTTGGCCACCACGCCGATATAGCTGAGCCCCACGGCCGCCCACGGCCATTCCACCGCGTCAAACAGCGCTTTCAGGCCGAAAAACAGGGTGAAGGGGATGATCCACAACGACATGCTCAGCCAGTAGGGGAACAGGATGTCCAATACCTCTTGCGGCTGACCCAAAGGCCCGAGAAGGGGATAGACCGCGATCATGACAAACGCGGCGAGGGTGCCTCCGATAAGGCAGAGGAGCAGGCCGGAGCGGAACGCTATCGCCACACGGGCCGGGTCGCCCGCGCCCTCGGCCTGACTGATCTGCACGGAGATGACCGTCAGAAGGCCCCAAAGGGCCGAAATCAGGATGATCAGGACCGCCGTCGTTACCCCGGCGGCGGCCAAGGGCACCGTCCCGAGCGGAGAGATCATCACCGTGTCCACAACGCCGATCAACAGCGCCGCCGTCAGGCCAACCATCAGCGGCACCGCAAGGCGGATCAGGGGCGCGAGTTCGGCCTTGGTCGTGGGGGCGTTGTTCATGGATCCCGTCTACGCCTGTGGCGGGGTATGTCAATTGGCGCGCAGGCGCTGAACGGCTCCTCCGCCAAAGCGTCCTCGCCGCGCCGCCCTGTCTGGCAGAGCCTTGACCTTTCGCCCTTGCACGACCTACATGCGCCCTTGATTTTTAGCTTTAGCCGGAGTGCGTCACATGGGTTTCAAAATGGGCATCGTGGGCCTGCCGAACGTCGGCAAATCGACCCTGTTCAACGCGCTGACCCGCACGGCGGCGGCGCAGGCGGCGAACTTTCCGTTCTGCACGATTGAACCCAACGTGGGTGACGTGGCGGTGCCTGACGCGCGCCTTGATAAGCTGGCGGCGATTGCGGCCTCCAAATCCATCATCCCGACGCGCATGACCTTCGTGGATATCGCGGGCCTTGTAAAAGGCGCGAGCCAGGGCGAAGGCCTCGGCAACCAGTTCCTTGCCAACATTCGCGAAACAGATTCCATCGCTCACGTGCTGCGCTGCTTTGAGGATGGCGACGTGGTGCACGTCGACGGCCGCGTCGACCCGATCGCCGATGCCGAAACCATCGAGACCGAGTTGATGCTCGCCGATCTGGAAAGCATCGAGAAGCGCATGGCGAACCTCGTGCGGAAAGTACGCGGCGGCGACAAGGAAGCCGTGCAGCAGGAGCGCCTGTTGAACGCCGCCAAAGCGGCACTGGAAGATGGCAAACCCGCCCGGACTGTCGAAGTTGACGAAGAAGACGCCAAAGCCTGGAAGATGCTGCAACTGCTCTCCACCAAGCCGATTCTCTACGTGTGCAACGTGGAAGAGGCGAATGCGGGCACGGGCAACGCGCAATCGGCCCGCGTGGCGGAAATGGCTGCGGCCCAAGGCAACGCCCATGTGGTGATCTCTGCCAAGATCGAAGAGGACATCAGCCAGCTGGACCCCGAGGACGCCGAGATGTTCCTTGAAGAATTGGGGCTGGAAGAGCCCGGCCTCGACCGTTTGATCCGTGCCGGGTACGAGTTGCTGAACCTGCAAACCTATTTCACCGTCGGCCCGAAAGAGGCCCGCGCCTGGACCATCAAGGAGGGCACCCTTGCCCCCGCCGCCGCCGGCGTGATCCATGGTGATTTCGAGGCCAAGTTCATCCGCGCCGAAACCATCGCCTACGACGATTACGTCACCTTGGGCGGTGAAAACCCGGCGAAGGAAGCGGGCAAGATGCGCGCGGAAGGCAAGGGCTACGTCGTGAAAGACGGCGATGTGCTGCACTTCCTGCATGGCGGCTGAGGCCCGCGCCTGAACGAAAGCGGGCCGGTCACCCCCTTGGAGGCAACCGGCCCTGAAATTCTGTCAGATCAGACGCAAGTTAGCGAATGATGGACACAATCGTGCGGTTCTCGGTCGAGACAACAGCCGGGACGCCGTTCACGTAGACGTAGCTGTACTCGGTGTCAGGCACGGCCTGCAGTTCGACTTCGGCCGGAATCCCGGCGCCGACGACGACTTCACCCTCAAGATAGACGGGCTCGACTTCGTTGGTCCGAACGTAGGTCACAACTTCGTCCGGGACGCTGTCGACTGCGGCAGCACCGGCGATCGTTCCGCCGACGACGGCGCCCACGGGGCCCGCGACCAGCGACCCTACGATGGCACCGAGGGTGGCACCGCTGGCACCAGCGCCGACTTCGGCGGCGATGTCATCGTAGCGTACGATCTCGACTTCGACTTCTGGCGTCTGACTCACGACAACGGCCGAGCCGTCCATCGAGGCAGTGAGGTAATCGGCAAAGGCCCAACCAGTCTGACCTTCATAGGTCACTTCACACCAGTTGCGGGCTTCAAGGCAGGAAGTAACAGTCACTTCACCCTCGCCGCTGATCACGTCGATCACTTCGAACTGCGGCCCGGGGCCGGCGCGGAGGTTGAGGTCGGTGGTGGCGTTGGCGGTAACGGCTGCGGATGCGGCAGTGCCCATCAGGAGGCTTGCGGCAGACAGACCAAGGATAATGTTCTTCATGTCAGTTTCCTTTCACTTCTCACTTCATTACGGGCACCAGCTTGGCGCTCCGTCGATGTGGCAACGGACAGGACGAGGGTTCGTTCCGAAGAATTCGGCGCTTGCGTGTAGAGTCAGGTTCGGGGCGCTCGGGTGGCATTTTTCCGCAGGTGTGCCGGGGCGCCATGGGCGGATCTGCGCCGACATTTCCCCACGTTATCAATGAGCTGTCACGGAGTGCGGCAGGGAGCCATCGCACGAGGCTAGCGTCGATGACACGGGAACACAGTCGCACCGTGAGGGGTGGGCGATCCGTGATCTCCCGCTTCACAAATTTTCATTTGCCCCCACCCCGCGCTTCAGGCTTTCTCCGCCCGATATTAATCCTGAAAGCGACAGCCCATGGCCGATACCTCCGACGACACGCCTGCGGGCTATGCCTATGCGGTCAGCGCCTATTTTCTGTGGGGAGGTTTGCCGATCTACCTGAAGGCGCTGTCGCACCTGCCCGCGATGGAGGTCGTGGCGCACCGGGTGATCTGGTCGCTTCCGATCATCGGTGTGCTGATCCTGATCACGGGCCGTACGGCGGATCTGAAAGTGGCGCTGCGCTCTCCGAGAATGCTGGCCATGGGGGCGCTGACGGCGCTGTTTATCTCGATCAACTGGGGCATTTATATTTGGGCGATCGCCAACGAACGCACCCTGGATGGCGCCTTGGGCTACTATATCAACCCGCTGGCCACCGTGTTCCTTGGCGCCGTGCTGTTGGGCGACCGGCTGGGCCGCTTGCAATGGACCGCCGTGGGCCTTGCCGCGTTGGCCGTGATCATTCTGACGATCGAGGAGGGCGGCCTGCCTTGGGTGGCGCTGGGTCTGATGTTGAGCTGGGTGGCCTACGCTTTCTGCAAACGCCAGCTACCCATCGGCCCGAACCAGGGCTTCTTTCTGGAGGTCGCGATTCTCTGCGTGCCGGCGTTTGCTTATGTGGCGTGGATGGGCGCGACGGGACAGGGCAGCTTCATGGCCGGTGTGGCATCGGACACCTGGCTATTGATGGGCTGTGGCCTGGTCACGGCCGTGCCGCTGATTTTCTACGTGAACGGCGCGAAGCTCTTGCGGTTGAGCACCATAGGCATCCTGCAATACATCGCCCCCACACTGATTTTCCTTGTGGCGGTGTTCCTTTTCGATGAGCCCTTCGGCCCCGCCCGCATGATCGCCTTCCCAATGATCTGGGCCGCCTTGGCGCTCTATTCCGTGGCCTTGTTCCGGCAATCCCGAAAGGTCGCGCAGAGGTAACAATTCTGGCTTGTTTTCCCCGGTTCCCGACATTAGACGGGTCAGCGGAGACGTGGCCGAGTGGTCGAAGGCGCTCCCCTGCTAAGGGAGTAGGCGGGAAACTGTCTCGAGGGTTCGAATCCCTTCGTCTCCGCCACCATACATAACGTGTGACATGCTGGCCTGATGAGATTGCGCCCCCGGATCGCCAGGGCGGCAATGAAATCGGCCTTTTGCCTCTTTTCCCCAAGCCTTCTGCGGCACGCACGGCGTCGTGCCGACGAATCTGGCCATGCGGGGTGGGGAGGGCGACGCCGATTTTCTCACGTGTGATCATTCGGGCGACCTGCTTGTCTTCGCAGCACCTTGGTGTCGGGCGGAACGGCTTGATGGGGCGTAGGGGCGATGTTCCTGCTGGCCACCGAACACGCACAATGGCAATCAGTGCTGGCACACTTTTGCGCCGGGATCGGCGCCATCTGGGTCGGTCCAACTCGGCCCTTTATCCAGAAGGGTATTCTCTATGACATCGTCTCAGACCGTCGCCGGTGATCTTGTCCGGGCCATCGAGACTTTCTCAGACGCGCCTGCCATGTCCGACCGGGATAAAACGATCACCTACGGGCGGCTCGGTCAGTTTGTAGAGACCCTTGGACGCGATCTGGATGCGCCGCAGGTGGTGGGGATTTTCGGCTCTCCGGGGATCGCCATGGCCGCGAGCGCGGTGGCTTGTGTCATCAGCGGGCGCCCTTTCGTGCATCTGGACCCGGCAATGCCACAAATGGTGTTGCACAACATCATTTCCGAGCTGGACGTCAGCTTGGTCGTCACGTGCCAGACGCCTGCGCCGGGGCATCTGCCGGGCGATTGCGCGACGGTGGATGCAGTAGCCTTGTCGCAAGAAGAGCCCGCGCCATATCAGCCGTTGCAACCGGGCCATGTGCTGCCGACCGATCCGATCTACATGGTTGCCACGTCGGGCACCACGGGGCGACCCAAATGCATCCCCGTATCACAGGACGCGGCCTATCTGTCCTACGCGTGGCGGGACGAATTTACCCCTTACGGTCCCGGCACAAGGGTTGGCATCTACGTCTTCGCGATATGGGAGATGTTTCGCCCCCTGCGCAAAGGCGGGGCGCTGTGGTTTCCCGATGCCAACACCTTGTTTTCGCCTAGCGAGCTGGCCGATTTCCTGATTGCCCATGATGTGGACGAGATGCTGTTCACGCCCTCGTTCTATGACACCTTCCTGACGGCGTTGGATACGGACCGCGCCAAGGCTTTGCCGCTGTCTCGCGTGGTTCTGAACGGGGAAGTTGTGGGTGATGATCTTATCACCACGTCGCTTGGGAAACTGCCCGATACCGCGCTTTGGAACCTCTACAGCATTTGCGAGACCCATGATGTGTGCATGTCGCATCTGACCAAACCGGCGGGGGCGGGGCCTGCCTCGGTTGGGGTGCCGATGCAGCACCTGAGCGCCATTATTCTGGATGAGGCGGATCAACCCTGTCCGGCGCGCACGTCGGGGCAATTGCATTTCGAAGGGCCAAGAATGCTGGGGCAAGGCTATATCAACCGCCCCGAGGAAACCCTTCTGCGGTTCCGGGAGCTTTCCATCAACGGACGCGACACGCGGCTTTATGATACCGGGGATCTGGCATGGGTCGATGACCAGGGCGCGCTTCATATCGAAGGGCGCATCGCCCATATGCTGAAGCTGCGCGGCTTCTCGATCCAGACACGAGAGTTGACGGAAACCCTGCGCGACAAGCTGGCCTTTACCAGCGCCGCCCCTTGGGTGGCAGAGGTCGGCGCGCGGGGGCAAAGCCTGATCTTCTACTTCGCCGCCGACGCCACGCAGGCCAAGGCCAATGCAGACGCCTGGGGGCTGAGCGCCGGGACCAACCGGATGCCGCCCGCCCTTGCCACGGCTTTGCGCGACGTGCTGCCGGCCTACTGCGTGCCGTCCTTCCTTGTGCAAATGGACACGCTGCCGCTGCACCCGGTGTCGGGCAAGGCCGACATGCGGGCGTTGCCCCCGGTCACAGATGACAGCGCCACCGGCACCGCGGCTGAGGACGCCGTGATCGCCGCCGCGGCGTTGGCCATGTCGTGCGACCCAACGCAGATCGACCCGTCGCGGAACTTCCACGATCAGGGAGGCGACTCTTTGATGTGCGTCACCCTGATGTTGGAGCTGGAAAAGGCCTATGGCCGTCCGATCGACTTTGAACTGGCGATGAATGTGCCATTGCACCGGTTGGATCAGCTAATGACCCAAGAGGCCGACACCCCCGCGCCCACCAACACCTTTGACCGGCCGGGCATTCTGCTGACCGGGGCCACAGGGTTCCTTGGCGGTCACGTCTTGGCCCAAGCCGCCCGTGATTTGCGGCGCGGAGAGGTCGTTTATTGCCTAGTGCGCGACAAGAACCGGGGGGCAAGGGACCGTCTGGACGATGTGGCCCGCGCCCACGGCGTGGCCGACGACAAATATATCATGGTGCCCGGAACCTTGGACGCCCCCAACTTTGGGCTGGCGCAGGGGCCTTTTGACACACTGGCCGGCTCGGTCACCAAGGTCGTGCATTGCGCGGCGATGGTGAACCTTGCCATTGGCCGAGAGGAAATGCTGGATTGGTCCGCACGCGGGATGAACACCGTGCTGGATTTCTGCCTGGCGGCCAAGGCGGATCTGCGGTTCACCTCCTCCAGCGCGGTGTTCCCTGATCGGGGCGGCCCATGGCCCGAAATGCTGCCAGCCCAGTGGGACGGTTGCACCGGCTACGGGGCCGCCAAGATCGCGGCGGAAGAGGTCATTCGCGCATCGGGCGTTTCTGCGGCGATTGTGCGCTTGCCCTCTCTCTATGATCTGGGCGCGCCCAACCCGCGCGACATTTACGAGATTATCCTGGAGGCCTCGTTCCGCGCCGGTCACATGCCCCAGGGCCTGACCTTCCCGATGACCGACGTGACCGCTGCCGCCGCGTTTCTTTTGGGCCCGGTCACGGGGCCAGAGGCGCCGATTTACAATCTGATGGCCGATCACCGCGTCACCCCGACAGGCGCCCCCCAATTGGCGGCAAGGGAGTGGTTGGCAAAGGTCGAGATTGCCCCCGGCATCGCCAATGTGATCGAGACGTTTCCAGATACGCTCTGCGCCGATGCAACCTTCCAGAACACGGACGCCCGCGCAGCGTGGGCGCGGGTGACTGACCAGCCCTATGAGGGGATCTGCGATGCGGAGGCCCTGCTATCGCGGCGCGAGGGCGATTACCAAAGCGACCCGGCGTTGATCTGAAAATCTTCCATCGTCAGGGCGCGGGCGGCGTCGCTGACCAGGAAGGCGGCAAGCTCGGCTACCTCGGTCGGTTGCACCAGTTGATTCTGCGGGTTCGACTTGGCGTATTCGGCGCGGACCTCTTCCAAGGATTGGCCGGTGCTGGCGATGTCGGCGTCGATGAATCGTTTCAGCATCTCGGTTTCGACCCATGTGGGGCTGATCGACACGCAGGTCACGCCATGGGCCGCCCCTTCAAGGCTGACGCAGCGCCCAAGCCCTAAAAGCCCCGCCTTTGACGTGCAATAGGCGGCATTGTTGGCCATGCCATTATGGGCGGCAACCGAGGCGATGTTTACAATCCGCCCCCAGCCGTTGCGCTTCATATGGGGCATCACGGCGCGGATCGTGCGGAAGGACCCGCTGAGGTTCGTGTCTATGTGATCGTCCCAGACCGCATCGGGATGGTCGATCACGGCGGCTTCCTCGTAGACGCCTGCGGCATTCACCAGGATATCGACGCTGCCGTGGGATGAGACCACCTGGGCCACGAAGTCGTCGACGCTTTGGGATGATCTGACATCCAGCGCGGCGGCTTCGATGCGGCCGCTGTCCTCGCCCAGAACTTGCCGCGCATAATCCGCGTTGCCAGCGCTTCGGGCACCGACCACAACGTGGGTGCCACCGCTTGCCAATTTACGCGCAATCGCAAGACCCATTCCCGATAGTCCACCTGTGACGATCGCTGTTTTGTTCCCGTTTGCCATGCCGCTTTTCATCCTTGCCGATGTTGACTGCCCTTGAGTTAAGACAATTCCAGCATGAGTGCATCGCAAATCCGCCGGCTGTGACCCTTCACCTCTGAGGGGGCGGGCGCGACCTGTTTCGGCGGTGTCAGTAGGTGCCGTCTGCCTTCGCCATAAGCGCTGCTTGGGTGCGGTTGTTTACGCTCAGCTTGGCGAGGATGTTCTTGACGTGCAGCTTCACCGTGACTTCGGCCAAGTCCAGAGCACGGGCGATTTCCTTGTTGGACGCGCCATTGCACAGGTGCTGCAATGTTTCCATCTCACGGGGGGACAGGCCCTTGTAATTTTTGGGCTGGTCCGGGGCAGGAGGGGTGAAATCGAACGGGAAATACTGCTCGCCCGACAGCACGAACCGGATTGCATTGACCATGGAGGTTGCGGTGGCCGATTTCGGCAGAAACCCCTTCGCCCCGATCTCCATCGCCGATTGCGCCACATCCGGGGTGGCGATGCCCGACATCAACACGACCTTGATATGAGGATAGGTCTTCACCACGCTTTCAAGGCCCGACAGACCGTCCATCCCCGGCATGTTGTAATCCAAGATAACAAGGTCAAAGGGCGTTTGCCCGGCCAACAGCGCCTGGGCCTGCGGAACACCGGAGGCCGTGGACACGGTGAAATCACCTTGCTGGCCCAAGTAGGCCGCAATTGTGTCGCGCACTAGGTCGTGATCATCGGCAACAAGAATATTTGGCATATGAGGCCCCTTGGCCCTTCACTGGGCCTATCGAATAGCGAGGTAATAAAGCATGGGGCGGGGCGCGCCTATACCTTTGTATAGTCACCTATCCCTTTTCACTCCGCCGCCAATCAAGTGGCGATGTATCGACAGAGCGATCCTTCATTTTGAAAGGCCCCGTATCATGATGAGTTGCCTTCACCGTTTCATGCTGTCCGCTTTGGCCCTCACGGCGATGTCACTGCCTTCGGCGGCGCAAGACCCCAGCGCCCTGCAGGTCTCGGATGGGGAAGGGACGATTGTGTCCTTCGCCCTAAGCGATCTTGACGGGTTGCCGCAGGTCGAGATCACGACCACGACGCAGTGGACCGCGGGTGAAAATACCTTCACCGGGCCGTCTCTTCGCGATGTGTTGGACGTGGCAGGGCTGGGTGATGATGACCTGACCCTGACAGCGCTGAATGATTACGCCATCGAGATGCCCGCCCCAGAGGCCGGTGCCACCTATCCTATCGTCGCCTCGCGGATGAATGGTGTGCCTATGTCGGTGCGCGACAAAGGACCCTTCTGGATCATTTTCCCCTATGACAGCGAGCCCGACTTCCAGACGGAAACGATCTACGCGCAGAGCATCTGGCAATTGGATGCTATCGAGCTGGCGGAGTAGGCGGCGTGAAACTCAACCAACGCAGCCGACCCGTGGGCGGAAGTATGTATAGGCGCATCGGTGTTCTGATTATCGTGTCCCTGCTTGTCGGGCTGCTGGCGGTGCTTGGCACTAACCTTTGGCGTGAGTTGCGCAACCTTTCCACCGCAGGCACAGACAGCCTGCTATGGACGACCCAGCAAATCGAGACTGAGTTCGCGAACTTCGCCGTCGCGCTGAGTGACGCGGTGGCAAGCGAAACGCCCGACGAAGACAACGTACGTTTGCGCGCCGACATCGCCTTGAGCCGTCTGCTGATCGTTGAACAGGGCGCTGCACTGGATCTGTTTTCGCAAGATGCCGCGCCCATTTGGGATCAGGTTATCGCCTACCAGAATGCGATCATCGACATTCTGGACGCCGATCCAGAGCTGTCGCGCGACGACATATTGGCGATGCGCGATCTGACCCGAGACGTGCGGCCCCAGATGCGAAGCCTCGTTCTATCGGGGCTAGAGACGGGGGTCCAACGGACCGAGGCCCGTCGCTTGGCTTTCGCCGGACACCTGGCATTCACGGGCGCCATTGCCATCGCGGTGATCCTTGGCCTGTCCGTAGTCTTAATGGCGCTAGACCGTCTATTGGCCCTCACGGCACGCCGGGGCGCAGAACTTCTGGTATCAACCGCGCGGTTGCACGCTACGGTGGAAGCCTCCCTCGATGCGATTGTGACGTCGAACGAGGACGGTGTTGTGGTAGAGTTCAATTCTGCGGCTGAGCGCATCTTTGGCTGGAGCAGGGATGAAATCCTGGGCCAGAAGATGGAGCATACGATTATCCCTCAGGAGCACCGGGCCGCCCACGGCGCGCGGATGAAAAGGTACCTTGAAACCAAGGTGCCGCGCATGGTCGATGCGGGGCGGGTAGAGCTTTCGGCGGTGCGAAAGTCGGGCGAAGAATTTCCGATCGAATTGAACATTACCACGGTTGAAAGCGCAGACGGACAATTGTTCATCACCTATTTGCGCGACATTTCCCAACGTAAGATCGACGACGAGAAATTGATCGACGCCCGTGACCGGGCCGAAACGATGGATCGCGCCAAATCGCAATTTCTCGCCGTGATGAGCCACGAGATGCGCACCCCGCTGAACGGTATCCTTGGGGTGCTTGATCTGCTGCGTCACACAGACCTGACACAGCAACAGGACCGCTACGCGCGTGTTGCCTCGGCCTCGGGGGAGATATTGCTTGAGCAGGTGAATGAAGCGCTGGATATCACCCGGATTGAGATGGGGGCGATGAAGCTATCGCCGCACCGCTTCGAGATGCGCGATATCGTGAAGGTCTTCATTGAAGTGTTGACCCCCTTGGCACAGGAAAAAAACCTGTTCCTTCAGGTAGAGTTCAGTCCCGGAATGGATCGGGCCTTCGATGGCGACGGCGGGCGGATTGGTCAGATCCTGACAAACCTGATCGGCAATGCGATCAAGTTCACCGATACGGGCGGCATCAAGGTTTTCGTCGATGGCATCCACTCGGCCGATCACACCATCGCAACGATCACCGTGACCGACACGGGCCAGGGCATCCCCGCCGAGCATCTGGAAGATATCTTTGAGGATTTCGTCGCCCTCGCCCATTCCGAGGGGCGGCAAGTGCGCGGTGACGGGCTTGGTCTGTCGATCTCGCGCAAGGTGGCGCGGTTGATGGGGGGCGATTTGACGGTGCAATCGGAAGTGGGCACAGGCAGCACGTTCAGGCTGCGCGTTCCCTTGAACCGGGCGCAACCGGGTGCAGTTCCCCCCGGTACAGAGCGTGCAGGCGATACGGACCTTTCGGCGGCTCGGACCGCGATGGCTGTGCTGATTGTCGAGGACAACGCCGTCAACCGCTCGGTGCTGCGCGACATGCTGGAGCGTCTTGGCCATAACGTGTCTGAGGCCACCAATGGCCTGCAAGGTGTGCGGGCAGCTCAGGAAAAGACCTTCGATCTGATCTTCATGGATGTCTCGATGCCGGTCATGGGGGGCATCGAGGCCGTGGGACGTATCCGGGCGGAAGAGGGGCCGAACCAGCGCACCAGGATTTACGGCCTGACCGCCCACGGCAGCGAGGATTATCGCGACAACGCTTTGGCGGTAGGCATGGACGCGTTCTTCACCAAGCCCATTCGCCTCACCGCCCTGCAAAAGGTGTTGGCCGAGCCAAGCGTCGTGTCACCACATACAGCTGATGTGTCGATTGACACAGAAGTCATCGACGAGCTCATTGCGGCTCTTGGGCCCGAGAAAGCTCATACCGCCGCAACCGCCTTCTTTGCCGAAGCCGAAGCAGCGGCCACCGAATTGAGCGACCCGACCGCAGACGCAGCCGCCGTTTTGCACAAGTTGCGCGGTGGCGCCGCGCTGCTGGGGCTTGGCGGTTTGGTAGCGACCATTGATGCGACCGCGCCCGACGGGGTTGATGCGGAGGCTGTATCAGCTCTGCGAGAGGCTGCGGCGGCGAGCCAGGATCGCCTGTGGCGCCATCTGCCGGTGCACGCCCCCAAGGGGTAAGGAGATCTATCTCAAGGGATGCGGGCGCTGCCCGATATACCCTAAAGGTGCCCCCCACAGGGCACCACTATTGGCGAAAGGCACCCGGGCACCAGTGTCGAGTGATGCTGCGGTGGGCCGACGGCGCCTAGACGTCAGACGGGATGCCGAAAGCCAATCGGGCCCTGCCAAAGCATATGATTTCCCGAGTTCTGGGGGCGTTGCAGGGCGTCCTAAAGCATGTCCGCGAAACGCTCTGGCAGGGTCACAACCATGATTTTGTTGACCCAAGGCTTCTCGACGTCGTGGCCGTAGATCGCGTTGTGTGTCTTCAGATCCCGTGGCCGGGTGGCGCTGCCTTTGCCGCGCTTGCCGATCTCGTTGTAGATCTTCTGGGCAATCTCATCGTAGGGAACCACGTCTTCACAGGCCGCGACATTGCGGGTCAGGCTGAGGCGACCCGACGTGTGATTGGTGAAGGTCACGCCCACCTGTTCCGCTGTGCGCACGCCCACCTTCATCTCCAGATGCAGAAGCGACGCATTCGCCATATGCATCATCAGCAGATCGTCGGACATCACCACCGGTTTGCCGACGGCAACGTGCCCGCCGATGGTCAATTCGGTCGGTCCCGTCACGATGTTGGGTTTTACGTAAAGCTTGCTAATCGCGCCCACGGATCGCTGCCCCATCAGGGGTTTCGTCGGGTCCAGGGGGGCCTCGCCGGGGACTTCGACGACCTCGATGCCTTTGGTGTAGCGGTAGCCAATATCCATTGCGTCTTGCACCGCCTCCTGGAAGCTGCGCCCGCTTTGGGGATCGACACAGACAAGTTCATCACAATCGCCACGCACGAACAGATCATACTGATCATCCAGCTCGGTCATCAAATCCCAATGGGCTTTGATGAAGCGTTCATTATCGGCAATACGATGCCCCGAGCGGCCCTTCATGTAGCTGACGTTCACGCCGCTTAGATCGACCTCGGTCTTCCAGTCGTCACCGTCCAACATCACGTATAGATGCTCTCGACCCAGAATCTGGCCATAGTGTTTGACCCAGATATCGAGGAAGAAATCGTCCTTCCGCACATGGGTTACTGCCGCAATGCGCAATGCCATAGTGTACTCTCTCGCCTTGTTTTCCATTGCTCATACTTATCTTTGTCTGATGCAAGGACTGCTGATGGGGTCGGGGATGTCGCTGTGACGCGACGCCTTGGTGCGTGGTCGGGGGGGGCTATTCGGGATTGGCGTAGGCCGCGGTAATTTCCGTCAAATCATCGGCGGGAAGCGCCGTTGGCTTGATCTCGAACCGGGCCATCCGCCCGGCGGTCTGGGACGGCTTCACGTATTTTTCAATCCAGTGGTAGTTGATCCGCCCTGTGTAGTCATCAAACAGCAGGGTGACGGGCTTCTTGGTTCTAAACAGCGTGGTCAGGAAACAAGCGACCCGAAACCGCCCGTCCACAAGAACCACGTCTGGTTGCTGGAACTGTACGAGATCCCAGACGCTGGAAGGATATCTGGAATAGCGCCCATATCCCTGCGCGTTGGAGGGCTTGCCCCAAGCCTTCGTCGGGCCGACATCCACGTATTGTACCGTGAAATTGGCATGGGGGTGCGCGGCTTGCAGTGTATCGTGGATCGTCAGGGCCCAGGAACGGTCCGATTCAACGGTAAATAGCGTCTTGTCGCCGCTTTCCAGCGCCACAAAACTGGACCCACCGCTGCCGTACTCCAAGATCGTGTCGGCCTTGGCATATTCCTTGCGGACAAGGGCGGCCTCTTCGTCCGGCAAGGTCAGGGGGAACGTGCGCGGCTCAGCTCGGGCCGGACGCGTGGCGATACAGGCATCGAGGAAAGACGCCGGGATGTCGGCGACGCGGCTGGCGAGGTCTTCGTGCACAAGCGCCTCGGCCTTCGCCACGCCCGTCAGGGCGCGGATGCGGTCCATCTCGGTTCCGGTCGCCGCTTCAAGGCGCAGGATGCGGCGGTCCTGGGTGGCGACATGGTTCTGGTCGCGGTACGCCTCAACGGTGTTTTGTTGCGTGTCGCCATCGGCCAGAGCTTGGGCGATGTCCTGCCCGGCAAATCGCTCGAGGGCGAAGATTTCCGGCGTGCGCAGGGCGTAGCTGTTGATCTGCGCAAGGGCGTAGCCGTGCTCATCGGGCTGCATCTTGTCGATCCGGTTAAATTCCTCTCCCCGGAGCCAGCGGCGATGGGGGCGGTGGCGCATGTCGATCCCGTTGCCGCTGGCCATGACGAAATTCAGTTCCGCAGGATCAACCCCTTCGCGGATCTTGGGGCGATGGTAGCCAAAGCGAGAGAAACCTTCGATATGCTTGGTGCAGCGAAACAGCGTCTTCATTTGCAAGTTGCTGTCATCTTCGGCCGCGGCGGCATCGGTGAACTGCTCGGACACGAAACGTCCGGGGAACCGATCATTGCCGCCATCCCCCATCATGCGCCGGGGGATCAGCATCCCGTCACGATCGGCAAGCGTTTCGAGGAGCGCCTTCAGTGTGCCGTCGCCGGTAGAGACCACAAGAAACTCATCCCCATCCAGCCACATGGCCCACTCAACGTCCTTGAGCATCGTTGCGTCGTTCGCAAGATTGATGGCACTGGCCTGAATCGAACTGCCGGGTTCGGGACCTTGGAGGTGAAGTTCAATAACCTTTTTCGCGGCCAAAGCCTTCAATAGTGCCGTCGTGTTCACGTCGTCGACGTAAGCAAACACCACAATACGATCAAACCCGAGCTCCCGGTGGTAAGCGACCCATTCGACGATGAACGGCGCTTCGGCGTCGATTGTCATGAATAGCAGACGTGCGCCGGCCTTCTTGCGGGCGGTTACCCTTTTAGCCATTTTTCTTTCCATCTTTATATTTGGCGGACCTGCTCAACCATTTCCGCAGTGGCACTTTAGGGTATCGGATGGATTTCAAACAAGGAAAGTGATCAAGGCGACAGCAAAAGCCCGAAGGGTCGCGCTATTTTGGCCATAGTATGCGGTGCCACAATGGCTACGACGTCACGGGTCGCGCGGTGCATCCTGTCCGAGGGTCGACGCCCCGCCCCCAAGACGACAAGACGCCGGATTTCTCAATCCGGCGTCCCGCAGTGTTAAACAGTTAAGAGGTCGTCTCGGTCTAGTTCAATGTCGCGTCGAAGAGGTAAACCTTCTCATCTGGGCGCGGGGTCCAGTTGACGCGGTTGCTGACGCCGTAGAAGTCAGGCTGGAAGTAGAGGTGCAGCCAAGGGCCATCGTCGTAGAAAACTTGCAGCATCTCGTCGATGATCTCGCGTGTTTCCTCTTCCGTCTCGGCAGCAGCGATGTCTTCCCAACGGTCGAACCAGCGGGGGTCATCCCAATGGGTGTAGTTGGTGCCGGCATCGACAGCGGCCAGATCGGTCATGTCGTAGAGCGGGCTCCACAATGCGCCACCGGAACCGATGAAGTAGAGGGGGCCTGCGTTACGCTCACGAATGATCGGGATGTAGACGCTGGACCATTCCATGATCTGAAGATCAACATCCAGACCCACATCACCCAGCATCTGAGCAATGGCTTGCACCACGTTGGCGTCGTTCAGGTAGCGGCCCTGACCGGCTTGGAACGCGATGGAGAAACGGACACCGTCGTCGCCACGGGGCCAACCGGCCTCGTCCAGAAGACGCTCGGCCTCTGCGGGGTCATAGGGGTAGGGCTCCAGATCCTGATTGGCGTTGGGCGGGTTCACGATGCCGGTCATCCGCTCACACTCGAAGTTGAGCAGCTGGGAACAGATCGCGGGCACGTTGACCGCATATTGCAGCGCACGGCGCACGGCAGGATCCTGGATCGCATCGCCACCGGGCTGTTCTGCCATCGCGTCAGACAGGTTGAAGCCCACATACATGCGGCGCGTGCCTTGGATGGGGTTCACTTCGGCCACGCCGGAGTTGTTGATCACGTCCATCTGGTCGGGCGCGACGTTGGTGATGATGTCCACGTTGCCGGCCATCAGCTCGGCCGAGCGGGTGGAGGCTTCGGGGATGATCCGCCAGATGATGTTCTGGAAGCCTACGTCGGCACCTTCAACGGCCTCCAGGACCACTTCGGAACCACGGCTCCATTCGACCAAACGGTATGCGCCGGAGCCGATGGGGTTGCTGGTTGCTTCGTCGAGGGTCATCGCCTCGTAGCTATCCATACAGTGGATGAAAACCTCGGCAATCAGGCCGAACGCGATCGGATTGGGGGCGCCGATGTTGATCTGAACACGCAGATCATCCAGTGCCTCGGCGCTTTGGAAGTCGATGGACGAGAAGATGAAGCCGGGCGTGTTGCCGGTGAACGCATTCTCCGGGTCGGCGGCGCGGTTGAACGAATAGGCCGCATCTTCCGCGGTCAAAGGTTCACCATCGTGGCAGGTCAGACCTTCGTTGAGGGTATAGACATAAGCCAACCCGTCGTCGGAGATTTCCAGATTGTTGGCCAGATCAGGGTTGGCAACACCGTCGCCGCCCATGCTGTACAGCGTCCCAAAGATGTGACGGGCAATGTTGGAGTTATCGCGCGACGAAATCGGGGCAGGGTCGAGCGTGACGATATCGGCACTAAGACCAACGACAATCGTGTCGTCGGCTTGCGCGAAAGCCCCCGTGGTAAGCGCGAGGCTTGCAACACCGGCGGCAAGCACGTTGAGTAGTTTTGGCATTAGCTTTCCTTTCACCTGTTGGATGATCTTCGGAGGACTGAGGGGTCGTGTTTTTAGTTGGTCTTGATCAGTCCAGTTCGTGTTGCTCCGAAGTTATCCGTCAGGCGAAGGGCGCCGTTTGTCAGAACTTCGAAGTCACATTGCCTGCACAATGCCCGCCGGATCGAAGGCGGCCAGAGCGCGGGTGTGATCGGAGATAAGAGAGATAGCGCGATCGGCGTCGCCGTCGGCTATGGCTTGAACGATGGGTGGGTGGTTGCCTGCCACCTCTTCCAGATTGCGCTCATCGCGGTTGCGAAGGGCCATGATCTGGTGGATGCGCAGGTAGAGGTTCCGCCAAGATGCCGCGAGCAGGTCGTGATCGGCCAAGCGGATCAAAGCGTGGTGGAATGCTTCATCCGCAGCGACCAATCTGGCGAAGTTGTCAGCCTTCGCGGCGGCAGTCATCTCGTCGCAATGGGTGCGCAGGGCATCAAGGGGGGCGTTGTTTTCCAGGATGCGGCGCACGGCCATCACCTCGAACACTTCGCGAAGCGAATAGGTTTCGGCCACTTCGCGGGCCGTAAGCGGTTTCACGCGCTTGCCTTTGTAAGCAATCGTTTCCACGAGGCCGTCATTTTCGAGAATTTGGATGGCTTCGCGGATCGGCGCGCGGGACACCTTCATCTGCTCGGCCAGCGCAGTCTCCACCAGACTTGTTCCGGGCCGAAGCCGACCGCTCAGAATCGCGGCACGCAATTGGTCTGCCACTTGAACACGCAGGGGCACATTCTCAATCGGGGCAATGTCGTGGGGCATCGGCGCGTCAAAAGCCGCTTTGGCATCGGTCATATCGTGGCTCCTCCTAGGCATGCACTCTCTGCCCGCCGAACGAATGACGCCAATTCCGAGTCACACAAACGTCCGAAAGGAAGATTGCCCAGCATATTGGAATGCGGCCGATGTCTTGCAACAGCAATCAGCATGGCACGGGTCGATTGCATACAATCCGTGACATCTGCCACGGGATGCTGCGTTGCGCCAAGTGTTGTGTGTTGTCGACAATCCATAAGTGGACAATGCTGCATGGTGGAAACGCTTGTCAAGCATTCATGCGAATTCATTGACGATGACCTGCGACCTGCCTGTTTTAATGGGTTCTTTTTGGGCAGGCTGAAACAAAAATAAAGCAGGCAGGCAAAACCTGCCCGCTTGCGGGTCGTGTCCATGTGGGTGTTAACAAAACGAAGCCTAAGTTGTGTGAATACAGGCGCTTACATGGCCTTCGCCCACGGCTTTCAGCTCTGGCACTACGGTGGCACAAGCGTCCGTCGCCATCGGGCAACGGGTGCGGAATACGCATCCGGTGGGGGGATTGATCGGGCTAGGAATGTCCCCCTTCAATATCACCCGGTCCCGCCGTCTACCCGGCTCTGGGATCGGCACAGCGGACATGAGCGCTTGCGTATAGGGGTGGTTGGGCCGCGCATAAAGATCCGCAACCGAGGCGATTTCCATCACCCGACCCAGATACATGACGATCACCCGATCGCAGATATGCTCCACCACGCCCAGATCGTGGGCGATAAACAGCATCGTCAGGTTAAGCTCAGTCTTCAGGTCTTCCAGCAGGTTGATAACCTGCGCCTGGATCGACACATCGAGCGCCGAAACAGGCTCATCCGCGACGATAAACTCGGGCTCCACAGCCAGAGCGCGGGCGATTCCGATGCGCTGCCGCTGGCCGCCGGAAAATTCATGGGGGAACCGGTCCAGGTGATCGCGGTTCAGCCCCACTTTCTCCAACAAGGCAACCGCACGGTCTTCATGCTCCGACGCCGTGCCAATATTATGCAAGCGAAGCGGGTGGGTCAGGATATCGCGCACTTTTTCGCGGGGATTGAGGCTGGCGTAGGGGTCTTGGAAAATAATCTGCATCCGCTTCCGGTAACTACGCAGATCGGCGGTATTCAGCGCCATCACGTCGGCCCCATCGAATCGCACCGCGCCGCCCGTCGCTTCTTCCAGCCGTAAGATCGTGCGCCCGACGGTGGTTTTGCCCGAGCCACTTTCGCCCACCAACCCCACAACCTCGCCCGCGTTGATCGAGAACGAGATGTCGTTGACCGCCTTCACGTTGTTGACCACGCGCTGAAGAACGCCGCCATGGATCGGAAAGTACTTTTGCAGCTTGTCTACTTCTAACAGCGGTGCGTTCATGACGCTTGCCTTTCGCTTAGGTTCAGCTCTCGCCAACGGGCGCAGCGGATCAGGTGGTCGCTCTCAGCCGCCTCAAGCGGGGGCAAGGCACGGGTGCAGGCTTCGGTGGCGAAGGCGCAGCGGGGATGGAAGCGGCAGCCTTGCGGCAGGTTCGTCAGGGCAGGCACGCTGCCGGGGATGGCCTCTAGCCGGATCTTGTTAACCGAAGACCCCAAGCGCGGGATCGAGTTCATCAGGCCCGCCGTGTAGGGCATCTTGGGGCTTCGGAAGATCTCTTCCACGTCGGCCGTTTCTACAACCTGCGCGGCATACATCACCACCACACGGTCCGCGACTTCGGCCACAACGCCCAGGTCGTGGGTGATGAACACAATCGCCATCCCTAGCTTCTTCTGGAGATCATCCATCAGTTCAAGCATCTGCGCTTGGATGGTCACGTCCAGGGCCGTCGTCGGCTCATCCGCGATCAAAATGCGCGGCTCGCACGAAAGCGCCATCGCGATCATCGCCCTTTGGCGCATTCCGCCCGACATCTCGTGGGGGTAGTTGTCCACACGTGTCGACGGCTCTGGAATGCCCACGAGGTCCAACATCTCAATGGCGCGGGTCCGCGCCTTTGCCTTGGAGACCTTTTCGTGGCGGATCACCATTTCAGCGATTTGCTGGCCGACGGTGTGCACCGGGTTGAGGCTTGTCATCGGCTCTTGAAAGATCATCCCGATCTCTTTGCCGCGTATTTCCCGCATTTCCGTATCGTTCAGGGTGGTGATTTCGCGGCCATTCAGCTTGATGCTGCCACCGGAAATGCGGCCCACGTCCTTGGGCAACAGACCCATGATAGACAGGCTTGTCACGGATTTCCCCGACCCACTTTCGCCAACAATCGCAAGGGTTTCGCCTGCGTGAACGTCAAAGCTCACCCCGTCTACGGCACAGACAGAGCGGGTCTTGCTAAGGTCAAAAGTGGTTTGGAGGTCTCGGACTTCTAGCAAGGGCACGCGTTTGGCGCTGTCGGAGGGGTCATGCGTCATGGGTGTGCGGTCCTTGTTGCAGCGTCAGGGCAGGGCGAGTGAACACGCGGAAGGCAAGGGAAGGCAATCGCCGGGCAAAAGTTGCTCGTTTATTGGTCACAAGGGCCCCCTTGTCCGGCGTTGTGCATCGACCTTCCTGTCGGCGCTTGGTTTCTCGATTTGCGCGCTTGACGCATTGATGGTTGCATGGTCTTGTTGTTCTACTGTCGACAATCTATAATCCACATTGGGAGAATATCAAATTGATTGTCAAGCTTCCCGAGGATGGAACTTTGGATAAGTCGAGAAGTGATCACGTTCGGCACCAACTGGGCCGGGGTAAGATTATTATTTTGGCAAGGTGCGATGGCGCATCTTGCGGAACGCGACGCGCACGTAAAGGGCACTACTAACATGTGGACATTTCTCGCCAGGCGTCTGCTGCAAAGCATTGTCGTAATGATTGGCGTTACGCTGATCAGCTTCGTATCGCTCCAGATTGGGGGAGATCCGACCTATCTATTCGTGTCAGAGAACGCGAGCACAGAAGAGATCGAGGCCGCGCGTATCGCGCTTGGGTTCGATCGCCCGCTTTACGTGCAATACGTCAGCTATATCTGGAATGCGTTGCAGGGCGATTTCGGAAACTCCCTCAGCTACCGGGAACCCGCCATGGGTGTTGTCCTGGAGGCGATGCCCGCGACCATTGAATTGACCGCCTTCTCTCTGATTCTCGCCATTGGCCTTTCGATTCCTTTGGGGATCTTCGCCGCCTTGCACCGGGGCAAGCCGATTGATGGTGGGATCATGACGGTGGCGATGCTGGGTCAGTCGATTCCGAATTTCTGGATGGGAATCATGATGTTCCTCTACTTTGGGCTGTACTTGGGCTGGTTCCCGATCTCGGGCCATGTCGCCTTTCTGGAGCCCTTGTTTGATGGCAATTTCTCAGAAGCCTTCGGAAACCTTCCCAGCGCGCTGCATCATTTGATCATGCCTGCTCTGGCGGTCGGGACCTACACTTTGGCGCGAAATGCGCGGCTGGTGCGGTCGTCTATGCTGGAGGTGTTGCAGCAGGACTATGTCCGCACCGCGCGCTCCAAGGGTATCTCGGAGGGCCGCGTTGTGATGAACCACGCGATGCGCAATGCGTGGTTGCCCGTCGTCACGATGATCGGGCTAGAGTTCGGTTTCCTGCTTGGCGGCGTCGTCGTGGTCGAGACGATTTTCTCATATCCGGGCATTGGGCGATTGGTTTTCACAGCGATCAACCAGCGCGACATCCCTGTCGTGCAGGCCTCGGTAATCTTGCTGGCTGGCATCTTCATCTTGCTGAACTTGCTTGTCGATCTTGTCTACGCGCGGCTTGACCCGCGTGTGAAATTGTAAGGGGACGAAATATGTCAGAGGTCGCTCCAGCGCCAAGCGCGGCAACCACGCAAGAGGTTGGTGGCATGGCGAATTCCTATCGCCGCCGCGAACTTCGCCGCGCCTTCCAAAGCATGCTGACCAGCCGTTGGGCGTTGATTGGGATGTTAATTCTATTGATCGTGACTTTCGTGGCGATCTTCGGCCCTTGGCTGGCGCCGTTTGACCCCAACAGGCAAAACATCATGATGCGTTTGCTTGAGCCCGGCCAGCCCGGCGCGGGTGATCTGACATATTGGCTTGGGTCCGACCAACTGGGCCGAGATACGTTCTCTCGGCTGCTATACGGCGCACGGGTATCCCTGCTTGTGGGCGTGGCCGCCATTGCGGTCGGCGGCACTTTGGGCACGGTAGCGGGGTTGGTTTCGGGCTACTTCGGTGGCTGGATCGACGATGTCATCATGCGTTTGGGCGATATCCAGCTGGCATTCCCGTTCATCCTTCTGGCGATCATGTTCCTTGTCGTTCTTGGGCCGGGGCTGGTTAATATTATCCTCGTACTGGGGATTGGGCAGTGGATTACCTATGCGCGGATTGTGCGGGCGCAGACCCTTAGCCTTCGGGAAAAAGAATATGTCGAGGCCGCGCGAGCCATGGGGGACAGCACGTTCTCGATTCTGTTCCGCACCATCCTGCCCAACATCATCGCTCCTCTGACCGTGATTGCATCGTTCAACGTGGCGGGCGTGATCCTGTCGGAAGCTGCCTTATCGTTCCTTGGCCTTGGCGTGCCGCCCGATGTGCCGACTTGGGGCAGCATGTTGTCGGAAAGCCGCGATCACCTGTTGTCGAACAAATGGTGGTTGGCCGTCTTCCCTGGTCTGGCGATTGTCTTCACCGTGCTGGCCTTCAACATCATCGGCGATTGGCTGCGCGACTTCCTGGACCCCCGCTTGAAAGAGAACGGCTAAGCGGGGCGGCCACCAGGCAAACAAAAAGGGCGGCACCTTCGGGGAGCCGCCCTTTTTCTGTCTGCAATACGGGTCAGGAACTTTGCACCTCACCCGGATCAATGCTCGCGTTCGGCACGTCATCAAACGACGCATAATTCACGCTGTATAGCTGCGCATACAGGCCGTTCATCGCCATCAGCTCATCATGGTTGCCCTGCTCCAACACTTCACCAGCTTGCAAGACGATGATCCTGTCGGCGTCACGGATCGTGGCCAGACGGTGGGCAATCACAAGGCCCGTGCGCCCCGTCAAAAGCGTTTCCAGCGCCTTTTGGATCAGCATCTCTGTATAGCTGTCGATGCTGGCTGTGGCCTCGTCGAGCACAAGGATGCGGGCATCAGCCACAAGGGCGCGGGCGAAGCTGATAAGCTGTCGTTGACCAAGCGATAGCGTGCCGCCCCGCTCGCCCATCACCGTCTGGTAGCCCTTGGGCAGCGCCATGATGAAGTCATGGGCCCCGACAGCCTTGGCAGCTGCGATAACGTCCTCTTCGGTCGCGTCTGATTTGTTGTAGCGGATGTTCTCCAACAAGGTGCCGCTGAACAAGTAGGGTTCTTGCAAGACCATGGCGATCTCACGCCCGATGGAGGCTTGGGTCACCTCGCGCACGTCTTTGCCGCCGACAAGGATCTCGCCGCTTTGCACGTCATAGAACCGGTTGAGCAGCGACATGGCGCTGGATTTGCCCGATCCGGTGGGTCCGACAAGGGCCACCGTTTCGCCGGGTTGCACCTTGAAGCTGACGTTCTTGAGCACCGGATTGGCGGGATTGTAGCCGAAGGTCACATCCTTGAACTCAATCGCGCCGTCCATATCGTGGGGCAGGTCGACGGCGTCCTCGGCGTCCTTGATGTCGACGGGCACGTCCAGCACGTCGATCAACCGCTGGCCCGAGGCCATCGCCCGCTGCATCACCGAATACTGCATCGTAAGCGAGCGGATCGGGTCAAAGAAGCGTTGAATGTAGAACAGGAAGGCGACCATCACGCCGACTTCCAGCTGTTGGTTCAGCACTTTCGAGCCACCAACCACAACCACCACGGCCATGGCGATCCCTGTCAGGCTATCGACGATCGGCACCATAACTTGCGCGAATTTGGAGGCGGTGCGATGCGCCAACAAGGTTGCCCGCGCCTTGTCGGTATAGAGCGCAAAGTTGACCGGCTGGCGGTCCATGCTTTGGACGGTGCGCACGCCGTGGATCGCTTCGGCCAATGCGCCATTGGCGACGGAATTTGCCTCGTGCGCGGCCATGAACGCGGCGCGTGCGCGGGGCAGCCAGACAATGCGGACGATGAACAAAACCGGCAGCACGCAGAGCGTCAGAAGCCCCAACTGTACGTTAAGCCACAGCATCGAGATGATGATCCCGAACAGCAAAACGATATCGCCCACAGACAGGACGGAGGTCTCCAGAAATTCCTGCATCGCGTTTACGTCACCTTGCAGACGCGACATCAGGCGGCCCACTTCGGTCTTGTCCATGAAGGTCAGCGAGACGTCCTGCAAATGGCTGAACATGGCGGTGCGGATGTCGAACAACACGTTCTCGGCTGCTTTGCCGACGATGCTTTCCTGCAACCAAGCTGCGCCGTAGTTCAGGCCGATGGCGATCATGAAGGCGATCATCGCCGCGCGCAGGGCCGATTGCCCGGCAAGGTCTGCGGTCAGGCCGTTGTCGATGCCGTAGCTGATGATCAAGGGGATCGCGATCTGGGTGGCGGTGAAGACGAAAACCGCAAGAACTGCGATGATAATCTGCCGCTGGTAGGGGCGGACGAAATCCCAGATGCGGGAGGTGATGGCTCGGTCAAAGACGCGGCCAAACATCTCCTCCTCAATCCGATGAGAGCCTACAACCGCACGGGGCGGGCGACGGCCATTATCGCGAATATCGCCGCGTTCAACTTCGAGTTCTTCGCTCATTGGGCGGGCTCCTCTGGTCTGATTTGGAGGTCATGCAGGGCGCGGTAACGCCCGCCAAGGGTCAGCAGCTCCTCATGGGTGCCGCGTTCGACAATCTGGCCGTCCTCGACAAACAGGATCTGGTCGGCATGCATCAAAGAGTTCAACCGATGCGCCACGATGATGGTCACACGCTCGCTCGCCTGCGCTTGAATGGTGGTCCTGATCCGCTGCTCGGTGCCTGCGTCTACGGCGGCGGTGCTGTCATCGAAAATCAGCACGCTGGGGCGCAGCATGAGCGTACGGGCAATCGTCATGCGTTGCCGCTGACCACCCGACAGGGACGCGCCACGCTCACCCACGATCGTCTCGTATCCGGCGGGCAGGGTGGCGATGAACTGGTGCAATTGCGCCGAGGCGCTCGCATCGGCAATACGCGAGGGCGGGGCCCAAGGATCGCCGTATGCGATGTTGTTTTCCAGACTGGTTGTGAACAGGAACGCATCCTGCTGCACGGCGACCACCTCATGACGGAGCGATTTGAGCGTCACGTCACGGACATCCTGGCCATCAATTGTAATCGCGCCGCTGGTCACGTCGTAGAAGCGGGGGATCAGATGGGCGATGGTGGATTTGCCGCTGCCGGGCGGGCCGATCAGGCCGATGGTCTCGCCTCGTTTTGCGGTGAAACTAAGCCCATGTAGCGTGGGTTTCGAGGCGCCGGGATAGGTGAAGCCGACATTGTCGAATTTCAGGACGCCGCTTTCCACTTCCAGATCACGGGCATCTTCCGCGTCGGTGATCGCAAGGTCCAGATCCAGCAGAGCGAACACACGTTCCCCACAGGTCGCGGTGCGGGCGAAGGAATTGACCAGCATCCCCAACTGGCGCACCGGCATTTGCAGGATTGTCATGAAGGTCAGGAAGGACGCCAAGGTGCCCACAGTAATGTCGCCTGCGACCACCTTGTTGGAGCCAACCCAGAGCACCAAGCCCATGGCCAGCAGGAAGGAAAAGGTCATCATCGACGTGTTGCGCACCCGGATATCGACCCGTTCGTGGGCAAGGTCGAGGGCGCTGGTCGAGGCTTCCTCGTATTTCGCCATCTCGTAGGGTTTGGCCGCAAAGGCACGGACCACACGGATGCCGCCAAGGTTTTCTTCCATCACACGGCTCAGCACGGATAGGCGGTTTTGCAGCTCCAGCCACGTGCCGCGCAGCTTGAGTTGCGTCACGGAAGACCGCCACGCCACGAAGGGCACAAAGCTAAGCGCCAGAAGGCCGAGGACGAAGTCGGTGGACAACAGAAGGTAGCCGCCGACACCGATCAGGATGCTTAGAAGGAGAATACGCACGAGGCCGGTAGAGAAGAACATCCGCACGCCTTCCAGATCCAACATGCCCAAGGTGATCAAGTCTCCCGAATGCATGCGGTCATGAAAGCCGAAGCTAAGGCGTTGGATCTTCTCGTAATACTCCAACCGCAGCATATAGCCGACGTTGTGGCCCACGCTTTCGCTGAAGTAGTTCTGAAACACGGTGAACAGTCCGCGTGTCACCATCACGCCAAGCACCAACAACGCAGTCGTCCAAAGGCCTGCGGCCGCCGTGTCGGCGCTGGAAGGGTCGGAGACAAGGCGCTGCGTTTGGTCAACGGCTCGCCCCAGCAGGACCGGCACCAGCAGTTGCAGCACCGAGGCCACAACGGTTGATCCAAGCGCAATCGCCACCATCCAAGGAGACTTCAGCGCCAGCGCCGTGACCCGTTTGATGGTGTTAAACCCGCTTTTCCAACCGACGGTGTCGGTGGGGCGCATGATCTCATCAGCCACAGCCATGAGCGTCCTCCCTCTAGAGCAAGGGCCAGACGCTTGGGGCGTCTGGCCGCTATCTATATTTTTTCGTCATTTCCCGGCGGCTGGGGTCACAAATTCCCCCGCGCCTTGTGCGCCTATAACGGCGCCGTCTTTGAAAACCGTTTTGCCTTGAAGGATCGTCTGCGCGACGTTGCCTCGCAGGTGTCGCCCTTCAAAAAGACGCGCAACTTCGCGGGCATGGGTGTGGAGCGTTGCAGAGGACAACACCGTCTCTCCGTTCAGATCCACAATTGTCACGTCAGCCGCGCTTCCCGGAAGAAGTGCGCCTTTGAACGGGTAAAGTCCATACCGTCTCGCTCCGTTCGAGCAGATCAACTCATGGGCGCGTTTCAGGCTCAGCCGGCCCTGGGCCACGGCGTCGAGCATGGCTGGCAAAATGAACTCGATCCCCGGCACGCCGGGAGGGGCGGCGGGGAAGTTACCTTCGGCCGCCTGCTTTTCGGCTTTCGCGAAGGGGGCATGGTCGGTGGTAACGTAGTTGATCACACCGTCCTCGATCGCTTGCCATAACGCATCCTGATCCGCCTGATGGCGGATCGGCGGGTTCACCTTGGCGTAAATGCCAGCCTTCGCCACGTCCTCTTCCGTCGTGAAAAGATACTGGGGGCAGGTTTCAGCGGTGAAATCCGAGGTTCCGGCAAAGGCCCGAAGGACTCTCACTGTCTCGGCGCTGGTGACGTGGGCGATGTGCAGTTTCGCCTGCGCGGTCATGTTCATTGCCAGCAGCTTGGCAACCGCCACGGTTTCGCAGATCGCCGGGCGCGATATGCCGTGGGTCGCCGCATCGGCTGGGTCCAACGCTTTCGCGGCGTCCTCGAAATACGCCAACAGCGAGGCGCTTTCGGCATGCACGACAATGGGCATCCCCGTATCCGCCAACAACTGCAACGCGCGCAGCTGGTCTGCTTCATCAGGGAAGGCGAGGCCTTCAAATTCATCGGCGCGGCCCGCGGGGGAGGGGGTGGTAAAAATCTTCCAGGCTATCGCCCCGATATCCATCATCTTGTCGCGGCTGGCCTCGGTCAGATCACCGGGCGCAGCATAGAGCGCAAAGTCGATGACAGCGTTTTCGCTGAAGTGGTCCCGACGGCGGGTCAGTTCTTCGGGGGTGGAGCAGCAGGGCTTCGAGATTGGCATCTCGAACAGCGTCGTCACACCACCTGCCGCTGCGGCCCGTGTCTCGGACAGGACCGTGCCGCGTTCGGGGTAGGCGGGTGCGCGGACGTGGAAATGGATATCCACGATGCCCGGAAGGATGGTTTTGCCGGTTGCGTCGATCGTCTCGGCCGCAGTTGGGGCGGTGCCGGGGCTGTAGACCCCCGCGACCTTTCCGTCTTTCAGGCCCAAATCAGCCTTCACCAAGCTATCGGGCAGCAACACGTCGCCGCCCGAAATCAATGTATCCAGAATGTTCATTTCAGCCCCAGTTCAGTCAGGGCTTTGGCCACTCCGTCCAGATTTGTCAGGTGCATGGAAGCATAGTTGGGCGACAGCACAACACCGTGCCCGCCCGCGCGATAGGTCGCCATTACCGAGCGATAGGCGATATCTGGCGTGCATTTCGCCTGATCGGCCCGGACGCGGGGCGCGTCAATGCCGAGGCCCATGAAGACCTTCGCCTTGTCGTGGACGCCCTTCAGCGCCTCGGCGCATTGGCCGTAGACGTAGGTATCGGGGTCGAGACCGTCCTGGATCACCGTATCGATGCCCGAGCCTTGAATGCTGAGGATCCCGTCGAGGATCTTCATCGCTACCTCCGGATCGAAATCGCGCAGGATGGTCTTGTGGAAGAAGCCGAATTCCTTGTGCCAGATTTCGCCGGATTGGTGCTGGTAGGTGATCGGCTTGACCCAGTCGGCGTACATCGTTTGCTCTTCCCACGGCCATTGGGCACGGCGGAAGATGTTGAAATGATTGCGGTTCCAGACGTTGAGCCCGAAGGGCAGGTTCGGCTTGCACCACTTCACAAGACCATAGAGCTCTCGGTCGAGGTCCTTGTTGCGCTCCAGCCAGAAGCGTTCCCAGATTAGCACTTCCGGGTTTTGCATCAGCACCCGGATAAAGGTGATAAACGCGCCGTCGTCAAATTCCTTGCCGCCAAGCGCGTCCTGCATGAAATCATACATCACGATGCAGGCGCGGCGGCAGGCTTCCACGTCGATGCCACGGGCAATCGCCTCATTCCGGCTGGCTTCTGAGAAGTCACCGGGGGCTTGACCCTGCATCATCTGATCCAGCGGAGAATTCCGCTCGTTGCACCACATGATGCCGTCGATATCGTAGTTGCGTACCTGGTCCTCGATGATTGCATGCATCCAGTTGCGGTAATCGGGGTTGGAGGTGCTTGGCTCGTCCTTGCGGACGCCGAAGACATCGACCTCCATGCAGGAGGCGAGGTTCGGGATCTCGATGTTGTTGACCGAGCCATGGCCCGCATATTTGAAGAAGGGCTCCATCAGCTCGACGTAGACCTTCATGTCGCGCTTGTGGGCCTCGGGGATGACGAGGTCGAGAATGTCGATCCCCTCCATCTCTTTGTCGGTGGCGCGGAAGTCTTTGATCAGCGTCTTGGAGAAATAGCGCGGATCGGGGTTGTAGTAGGCGCCGCCCCTCATGGTGAAAGGCTCGGGCACGCCGTGGTCGGGCCAGCCGTCCAGCTCGTGGGCGATGGAGCGGCCGGTCTTCAGGCCAAGCCAGCTTACCGTGCCGAGCATCAGGACATTGACACCGACGCGATCCTTGAGGGTGTCGAGCACCGTGTCGACGCCTTCGTCGATGAAGCTGATCGGGCTGACTTGGATGCCGACGAATTTCTCGTCCGGGTTCGGGGTCATGTTGCTCATGCGATGGCCTTCTTGTTGGCGGTGATGAAGCCTTGGATGCGTTGCATCGCCTCCTGAATGACGGGGAGCGGCTGCAGGTAGCTGATGCGGATGAAATCGCTGTCAGGCTCGCCAAACATGTCGCCGGGAAAGACCATGACACCGGTCTCGCGCAGCAGGTTCTCGCAGAAGGGCTTGGCCTTCATGCCGGTGCTGGAGATGTTGGTGTAGATGTAGAAGGCCCCGCCCGGTGCGCCGTAGGACAGGCCTGCCGCGCTGAGCGCCTCCATGAGGTAATCGCGGCGCGCGGCATAGTCGCGGAACGTCGCCTCCATCTCGTCCTGCGGGCCGGTCAGCGCGGCCAGCGCCGCGTGCTGCGACACGGTGCAGGTGTTGATCGACAGCGTGTGGCGCGGCTCGGTCAGCTTTTCCACGAAGTCCGCCGGGGCGGCCATGTAGCCGACGCGCCAGCCGGTCATCGCGTAGGTCTTGGAGAACCCGTTCAGCGTGATCGTGCGCTCCTTCATGCCGGGCAGGGTGGCCAGCGAGAGATGCTTGTGACCGGGATAGATCAGCTTGGCGTAGATCTCGTCCGCAATGATCAGAATGTCATGCTTGATCGCCAGATCCGCGATCTTGCGGATCACGTCGGGCGGGGTCACGGCGCCGGTGGGGTTGTTGGGAGAGACCATCACGAACATCCGCGTCTTGTCGGTGATCCGCTTCTCGATCTCGTCCACGTCCAGCGCGAAGTCGTCCTTCTGAAAAGTCGGCACCGGCACCGGCACGCCGCCGCATAGGTGCACGGCGGTGTCGTAGGTGGTGAAGCGCGGCGAGGTGATCAGTACCTCGTCGCCCTCCTGCACCAGACCCAACATGCACAGCATGATGCTTTCCTGCACCCCGGCGGTGACGATGATCTCGTCCGCGTTGTAGTCCAGCCCATATTCGGCCTTGAGGTTGTCGCAGATCGCCTGGCGCAGGGGCGGCAGCCCGGTGGGGCCGGTGTAATGGTGCTGGTTGTCGTCCAGCGCGGCCTTAGCGGCCTCCACGATATGGGCCGGGGTGTGGAAGTCGGGATCACCGCGCCCGAGCGCGATGACATTGTCGAGGCCAGATGCGATATCAAGCATCTTGGTGCGGAAGGAGCCGTCTTCCTCGACGATCCGGGGGGCGGTGCGTTGCAGCAGTAGCGAAGTCATCCGTGCATCCTTTTGCCGTCGATGAAGGTCATTTCGACTTTTTCCAGTGCGGTAAGGTCCTGGTCGGGTTTGCCGTCGACCACGATCATGTCGGCCAGCTTCCCGGCCTCCAGCGTGCCAAGCGTGTCGCCCATGCCGTTGAGAACGGCCGCCCGCGCGGTGATCGCACGCAGGGCATCGAGGTTGTTGGGGCAGACGCCCACTTCCACCATGAAGCCCAGTTCCGGCACGATGCGGTCATGCTCCACCGCCGGGCTGCCGGCGTCGGTGCCGAAGACGATCGGCACGCCGGCCTTGGCCGCGCGCACCAGCCCGTCGAAGCGGGATTTGTCGGCCACGGCGCGCTTGCGCTCTTCGATCTTCCACTCGGGGATGCCGAAATCGCGGGCGATCTTCTCGTTGGCTTGAATGACAAGGGCCGAGAAGGTCGTGACGATCGGCAGTTTCTTGTCGAGCAATAGTTGAATGGTCTCGTCGGTCATCGAGCCGCCGTGCTCGATGCAATCGATCCCGGCCTCGGCAACCCGCGCGATGCAGTCGTTGTAGGTCGCATGGGCGGTGATCGGCAGCTTGTTGCGGTGGGCCTCGTCGATGACGGCGTGCAGTTCCTCGTCGGTGAACTCCAGCGTGTCGTGGCAGGCCATGATCTTGATCAGGTCGGCCCCGCCCTTCACCTGGTCGCGAACGGCACGGCGCATCTCATCGGCGCCCGAAGCCTCGCGGCAAACCCAGTAAGTGTGGCCGCCGGTCTGGATGATGCTTTCACCCGACACCAGAAGACGCGGACCGGGGAAGATGCCTTGGGCCACGGCCTGTTTGGTGAACAGATTGGCGTTGTGCACGCCCAGGTCGCGAACCAGCGTGATGCCGGCGCGCAGGCTCTTGATCATGTTGCCCGCCGCCTTGTAGGCGCGGATTTCCGGCGCGTCGTACATGCTTTGCTGGCTGAGTTCGTGAATGCCGTCCCACGACAGGTGCGCGTGGCTGTTCATCATGCCGGGCATCAGGGTCTTGCCCTCGGTGTCGAGGGTCTCGACGCCCTCGGGCGCCTCGGCGCGGGGGCCCACGGCGGCGATCTTGCCGTCCTTCACGTGGACGAAGCCATCTTCGATGATCTCGTCACCGACGCAGGTGATGACACGGCCAAAGAACACACAATCCTTGGCCTCGGCCTCGAACATCGGTTTGGTGATTTTCTGGTAATGCCAGGCGGCTGGTTCGGGCATCTCTAAGCTCCTCAGATTGCGATGACGCGGGCGTCGATGGGGGTGGTGGTCTGGAAACGGGACGGGATATCGACCCCGTCCTCGGTCACGACCATCGTGTTAATCGTGCGGTATCCGTCACGGCCGGGGCGGTAGACGCCGGGCTCGTTCGAAAAGATCATGTTGGTTTGAATCGGTGTGTGGTCGCCGGGGGCGAGCCAGGGGGCCTCGTGACCTTCCAGCCCCATACCGTGGCCGATCCGGTGGCGGATCGTGTCGCCAAGGCCCGCCTCGCGCAGGGCGTCGAGCGCGGCATCATTGGCCTGAGCACACGTGGCGCGGGCAGCCAAAGCGGCAACACCGGCATCGTTGCACGCCTCCATCGCCGCCATGATCCGGCGCTGTTCGGCGCTGATTTCACCCACGATCAGGGTCACGCCACTTTCGGCGTGATAGCCGCCAAGGCTGCCGCCGATCCCGGCGATCAGGGTCTCTCCGGGTTGCGGAACCCGCTCCAGAACCGCGCCATGGGGCAGGGCCGCACGGGGGCCGGAATGGACCGAGGCGGTGATGCCCATCGGTGTGCCGGCAAAGGCGGTTTTGTGTTTTGCAAACAAGGCGCCACGGGCATGACCCATGGCGTCGGCCATCAGGTCGGCTTCGGTGCCGCCTTGGGAAATAATGTCACCTGCGGCGTTGTGCAGGCGCGTCAGGAAGAGGTCAGCGAAACTAGCGGCCTCGATCGTCAGCGCGATCTCTTCGGGTTCCTTTATCGCGCGGACCTGCATGGCGTAGTCGGTCAAGTCGAGCCGCGCGACCATTGTTTTTGCGGCATCCAGAAGCTGCGCGTCCATCAGGTCTACCGCAATGCGCTTTCGCCCGATTTGGTCGAACATCCACAGGACGGCCGGCACCTCACCGGGGAATTCATCGTAGAACCGCTGGTCTTTTATACCCGTGCCTTCCGCGTTCTCCCGTTCCAGCGCGGGCAGCATCAGGATCGGATCTCCCACAACTGGAACCCAGACGCCCATGGGACGTTCGTTGGCGGAAAGGAACAGACCCGTCGCGTAGGCCAGATTGGGGGCCCGCAGGAGGAGCAGGCCATCAACACCCGCGGCTTGCGCCCGCGCGCGCAACCGGTCACGCGCGCGGGCAAAGAAATCTGCACCAAGGGGGCGGAGGCTCATAGGAAGTCGCCCGTGTAGGGGCCAAGCTCATCAAGGGGCGATTTCAGGCCCAATTCCTTCGCAAGCTCTTTCATGTCAGCCAAAACCACAGTGTCGATTGGCACGCCGTTCTCGGATTTGGCGGCGGTGCGACGGGCTTCTTGCTCACCGGGGACGAGAATTTCGTCGAAGCCGGGGCGCAGGGCGCGGGTCTTGGCCATCTGGACGAATTCACCCATCCGGGTGGCGTAATCCTCGGGGTCCATGAACCAAGAGATATCAATGGCCTGGAAGTAGTGGGAGACGTCCAATTTCTTGGGGTCGGAGTAGGGTTTCAGACCAAATCCACCCCCCGAAAGCACGCCGGTCAGCGCCTCGGTCATGAAGGCGAGGCCATAGCCCTTGTGCCCGCCAATCGCGAGAAGCGGGCCTTTCAAAGCGGCAGCGGGGTCGTCGGTTTCCTCGCCGTCCGGGGTGATCGCCCAATCCAGCGGCATCTTTTTGCCCTCTCGGATCAGCCAGTTCATCATGCCCTTGCCCGCCGTCGTCAGCGCGATGTCGAGCACGGTGGGGAAGCCTTGGTCCGACGGGGCGGCAATGGACCACGGGTTGGTGCCCGTGACGCCCTCGCGCCCGCCCCAGGGGGCCATTTCGGGGCCCGCGTTGGTGAAGGCCATGCCGATGCAGCCGTGTTCCAGGGCTTGGCAGGCGTGAACGGCGCTTGATCCGTAATGCGTCGAGTTGCGCACGATTACGGTGCCGATCCCGCCTTCCTTGGCCTTCTTGATCGCTAGCGACATCGCCTTGGATGCTGCCACGGTGCCGATCCCGTTATGGGCATCCACCAGCGCCAGCGCGGGGCCTTCCTTCACGACGGACCATCCGGCCTGAGGATCGACCTCTCCATTCCCGATCCGCTCGTGATAGCGGCGCAGGCGGGCGACGCCCTGGCCTTGGCCGGGGTGAAACCGCAGTTCCGAGAAGATCAGCGCATCGGCAAAAATGCCTGCATCCTCGGCGGTCAGGCCAAGCGCCTCGAACCCTTCCGAGACAAAGGCCCGCAGTTGTGCGCGGTCGACGTTGGTCATTTTGATGACGCGGGCAGGGGTTTGTTCAGTGGTCATGCGGAGAGTCCTAGAATGTCTGCGATATTGGTGCCGGGGGCCTCGAAGCTGCCCAGTTGGCCTGCGGGCGCGGTCATCACGACAGTCATGCCGGGGCCATAGCCTGCGCGGGGGCCGTCGGTCTGGCCCACGATGCCAATGCTCATCGCGTCGCGCAGATAGCCGTGGTTGTAGCGGCTGTCGGTGTCCTGGATCGCGACAACATCACCAAGGCGTAGGTTATCGAGCCCGTGTTCCGCCAGAGCGGCACGGTCGGTGGATTGGATATGAAGTGAGCCACCTTCCGACGTAAGCCCTGCACCGGCACCCACGAAATGCGGCGGCACCGTTGCGACCACACCGATTTTCAGAACATCGCCCTCCATCTTTTTGGGAAGCGCGTCGAAAAGGGCGGGGGACAAGGATTTGAAGGCAACATCGGGGCAATCGGGCACCGACAGACCCACTCCTTCGCTTTTGACCAGAATTTGATCATCCACAGCGATTTTGCGGCGGGTCTCTGTGTCGAAGTGAACGATGACCTGGTCCGAGAACCGCCCGGATTTGCCCGTCACCACACCGCGCGCGCCTTTGGCAGCGCCGCTGGCAACCATCGCCTCGTTGCCGACGCATGCAAAGACGTTGAGACCCCGGTTCTTGTTTGCATCGGGGTGCGAGATGCTGATGGATGGGTGGATGCAATCACCCGCCCATCCAAAGGCGCTATCACCCACGGTGACATTATAAACGATGCCGCCGAAGGTGGGCCAAAGGAAGGCCTTGCCGTCTGCGTCCAATCGGTAGGGTTCTGCCGGAAGGCCAGAAAGGGAGGGGTTCGCGACCTGTCCCATGACAGAGACGGTGACAATATCGGCGGCGTTGGTTTGGATGCTCATATCAGGCTCCGAGCTCGAGAAGAGTGGCAAGGTTCGCGGAGGGATCGACAGTGAAGTCGATCTCACCCTCGCGTGCGGTCATTAGGGTAAGGATGCCGGGGCCGTGGCCTGTCATGATGCTATCGCCGTGGATGCACAGGCAGATAGAGACGGCGCCTTCACGGTAGGACCGGCCCCAGTGGTGGTCGGCGTGGCGGATGGCGATCACATCGCCAAGGCGCATCTGGTCAATGCCCAGTTCCGCCATTAACGCGCGGTCGCCCGACATCAGATCTTGGTCGACATATTCTGAGTTCAACTCGGCCCCCGATCCCATGATGCGGATCGGCAGCTCCATCGCGACATTCACATGGAGGCGCCCGGCGCTTTCCGTGATGCCGAGGGCATGGAACAGGCGCGGGCTCATCTTCTTGAGAGCGACACCGGGATAATCAGTCAGGGCAAGGCCTTGACCCTTGGTCATGACCTGAATGCGATCGCCCGGTGCCATAACATCGTGCGCGTCGGGCGAAAATTGCACAAGAATGCGGGCATGTTCTCCGACGACGATGCCCCGCGCACCGGCGGCCATGCCAGAGGTTACAACGGCCTCATTCCCGATACAGTTGAGGTAATGCAGCGCGTGGTGACGCCCCGAATCCGATTCGTCATCTATGGAAACACCCGGCTCCACATGGTCGCCCGCCCACCCAAAGGCACGATCGCCACAGCGGACGTTATAGGTGATCCCGAACATGCCCGGCAGGACCGTCGCGCGGCCATCGGGATGGGGAATGTATTGGCCGGGGCGCACCGCAGGCGTGGTGATTACGCCTGATACGGCCATCTCGACCAAGGCGGCTTCGTTGGTGGTTGGGGTAGACATTTAGCGTCACGTCCTTTGCGGGCAGGGGCGGCAGAATTGGACAATGTTTTGGTTTGACTTCCGATGACTTCCTTGCCATCAGTAGATTGTCGACATTGTACTTGTTCAAATGAGATACACGAGCAGGTTAGATAGTCAACACCCCGTATCGACGACGTTGCCGCCTGAAAGGTGGGACCGTTTCGCAAGCAACATCCGAGTGGAGAGCGCCCAAAAATGAGTTACGCTGGATTGATCGAAGTCACCGGTCGTGTGAACGATTTCTTGAATGCCGGATCGGTCCTGTCGTGGGATGCACGCACGATGATGCCAAAGGGCGGGGCAGAGACACGCTCCAAGCAATTGGCCACCTTGGCGGTCGCTGCGCGCAACCTACTTTGCTCCGATGAGATGAAGCGCGCCCTTGATGGGGCCGAGGCGGAGGTCGCCGGTAAACCCGATGACAGCCCAGAGGCGCGGATCGTTGCGCAGGTGCGCGAGGCGATCGGGTATCACGAACGCATCCCGGCAGAGTTGCTGCGCCGCAAGACGGAATTAGGCTCTGCCGCCCATGAGGTTTGGGCCGAGGCGCGCGAGAAGGCCGACTTCTCTATCTTCGCGCCCGCGCTGACTACGATGGTCGATATCAACCGCGAAATGGCCGAGGCGCTTGGCTATGAAGACCACCCTTATGACGCGCTGATGTATCGGTTTGAACCGGGCACGACGACGACAGGCCTCACCAAGCTGTTCGGGCGCTTGCGCGAAGGGATGATCCCGCTGATCCGCGCCATTGCCGAGGCCGAAAAGCCCCGCGCTGAATTCCTTTACCGTGATTTCCCGGAAGACGCGCAGATGGCATTTGCGCTGAACATGGCCAAGAAGATTGGCTACGACACAGATCGCGGCAGGCTCGACACCACAGTTCACCCATTCGAGGTGTCTTTTACCCGTAATGATGTGCGTATCACGACACGGGTGAACAAGAACTACATGCCCATGTCACTGTTCGGTGCTTTGCACGAAGCAGGCCACGCGATGTATGAGCAGGGCGTTGATCCTGCCTATACGCGCACTCCGCTCGCGACCGATTTGATCAGCCTTTACGCTGTGGGTGGCGTCAGCTTCGGCGCCCATGAGAGCCAGTCTCGCCTATGGGAAAACCACGTGGGGCGCAGCCGAGGCTTCTGGAAAAACCACATGGGCGACATCCGCGCCGCGTATCCCGGTTTGCTGGATGATGTGAGCGAGGAAGAATTTTACCGCGCCGTGAATCGCTCGGAACCCTCGTTTATTCGGGTGGAAGCGGACGAGCTGACCTATGATTTCCACGTCATGGTTCGGTGTGAGCTAGAGGCCAAGATGGTCGACGGCTCCCTGGAGGTCGCGGACCTGCCCGAGGCTTGGAACGCGGCAATGAAGGAATACCTTGGCGTCGAAGTGCCCGATGACGGGCAAGGCGTTTTGCAAGACGTGCATTGGTCGTCAGGCCAGATCGGCACGTTCTGCAACTATACGATCGGCAACATCATGGCGGCGCAGTTGTTTGATACCGCAACCAGTACCAAGCCCGAAATTCAAACGGCCCTCGACAATGCGGACTACACGCCGCTGCGCAATTGGCTGACCGACAACGTGGCGCAACACGGGCGCCGGTTCTCACGCGATGAACTGTTGGAGAAGGCCACCGGGCGCACGCTCGATCCCGAACCCTACATCGCGCATCTCACCAAGAAGTACTCTGAAATCTACGCGCTGGCCTAAGCGAGAAGGACAAAACCATGACCACACCTAATACCGCTCGCCTTGCGAACCGCGTGAAACTTTCAGACGGCGCCTTGATCACCAAGATGTTGGATATCGCCGAGGGGCTTGATGACGTCATCAAGCTAGGCCGCGGCGACCCGGATCTGGATACGCCCGAACATATCATCAAGGCGGGCCAGGACGCGCTGGCCAATGGGGCCACGCACTACACACACCCCTTGGGCATTCAGCCGCTGCGTGAAGCCATTGCGGACAACATCCGCACCTACGGCGGGGCCGATTACGCGGCCGATGAGATCATGATCACGCCTGGCGGCCAGCAGGGCATGTTCATCATCGCGCTGTCGCTTCTGAACCCGGGAGACGAGATCATCGTGCCATGCCCCGGTTATAATCCATATGGTCAGGCCGCCGAAATGGCGGACGCCAAGGTCGTTCAAATCCCCATGACCATGGAGACGAACTTCACCCTCACCGCAGAGATGGTCGAAGCCCATATCACGCCCAAATCCAAGATCCTTGTGCTGATCAACCCCAACAACCCCACGGGCTCTGTCACGCCCCCTGATGAGGTGCGCAAGATCGCGGAGGTGGCAAAGAAACACGACCTTATCGTGATCTCGGACGAGATTTATGCGCGTCTGACCTTCGGTAACAACACCGTGCTGCCGGTCGCGTCTTTGCCCGACATGAAAGAGCGCACGATCACGCTGTCGGGTTTCTCCAAGGCCTATGCGATGACGGGTTGGCGCATAGGCTATCTGGCCGGACCGCGCGATCTGATCATGCCGATGTCCGAAGTGAACCACGCCTTCGCAATCTCGACCGCTGCCGTGTCGCAGCACGGTGCATTGGCGGCGATGACCGGCTCGCAGGATTGCGTGGAAGAGATGCGCCAAACCTATGACGCGCGTCGCGCGGCAATCTGCAAGGGGCTCGACGCCATCGGCATGAGCTACGCCGAGCCGCAGGGTGCGTTTTACGTCTATGCCAATGTCGCAAGCCTTGGGTTCGGCATCACCGCGGGGGCGTTTTGTGAACGGCTTTTGGCCGAGGGCAAAGTGATGATGTACCCCGGCACCATCTACGGCGACCACACCGATGACTTTGTGCGGATGTCGATGACCCAACCTGTCGACCGCATTGAAATCGCTATGCAACGCATGGCCGCCGTCGTGGAAAGCTTCCGCGCCGAGCAAACCGAACCTGCTGAGTAAGGACCACCTCCGATGACCGTAAAATCTGACAACCCGAACATCAAGAGCATCAAGCACATGGCCTTTGCGGTCAGCGATGCTGAAAAGGCATTGGCGGCCTATTCCCAGTTCCTGCACGTCCCCAAGGATACCGAGATCACCCATTTCGCGAAGTCAGGCAACAAGGTGGCTTTGTTCTATCTGGGCGGGATTGAATACCAGCTTTGCCAATCGACCGAACCGGACGGGCGCTTTGCCACCTGGATCAAGGAACGTGGCGGCGAAGGCCTGCACCACATTTGCTATGAGGTCGACAACATCGACGACGCCCTTGAACACGCGAAGTCCCAAGGCGCGGATCTGCGGATCTGTCAGGCCTGCGGTGTCTACGGCTCCCACGCGCATCCCGAAGGATGGGTCGCGTTCCTTGATAACGACGCGGGCGGGATCGAGATCGAATTCATGCAGGTCTACACGCCCGAGCAATTGGCCGAATGGGAAAACAGCAAGGCAGAAGCAGTATGAGCACGACAGGCAACGAAAGCGTCACCGTAGGCTCCGCCACGGCGGCTCCGGGTGAAATCAAGCGCGGCGCGATTGCCGCCGGTGATCTGGCGGGCGGCGTCAAAGTCGAAATCCCCGTGGTCGTCATCAATGGCGCGGGCGCAGGTCCGACGTTCTGGGTCAACGCCGCGATCCACGGCGATGAGCCCGAGGGGCCTTTGGCCTGTGCCTTGGCTTCCAAGCGGATTGATCCGGCCAAGCTGAAGGGGGCGGTGGTTCTGGTGCCGTGCGTGAACCCGCTGGCGTTCTCGGCGGCGGAACGGGGCAACCCGCTCGACACATTCACCTACGACATGAACCGTATCTACCCCGGCAAGCCCGATGGCTATTTCTCGGACCGCGTGGCCCACGCCCATTGGGAAGCCATGAAGGACGTGGCCGATCTGGAAATCTCGATCCATTCAGGCGGTGCCCACAGCTTCCTTGATAAAGCGATCTTCGTGGATGAGCGCCCCGAAAGCGTCGAACTGGCGAAGGCGATGGGCGAAGGCTGGGGCTGCATCATGTCCAACTTCACCAAAACCGGCAGCCCCATGGCCGCGATGAATAACGCAGGCAAAGTCGGTATCACGGTGGAGCTTGGCGGTCGGTCCTATACCTCGCCCGAGCGGTTCCGCTACGTGGGCGAAGAACTGGCGAAATCCATCGTCAACATCTGCTACCACTACGAGATGCTGGAAGGGCAGGCGACCTACCCGGACGACGCCACCAAAGGCCAGCAAGAGGCGCTATTGGCGCCGGCATCCGGTATCTTCCTGCCAGAGCCGGGCGTCGATTTCCTGACGATGATGAACAAAGGCGACACCATCGCCCGGATCATCAACATCTTCGGGGATGAAGTGGGCGAGTTGAAAGCCCCCGCCGACGGCATGTTCTTCGGCTTGCGGGCCTTGCCCAACGTGAACCAGGGCGATTGGTGCTGCTTCTTCAACAAGGTGGAGGGGCCTCGTGACTAAGCATTCCCCCTCCAAAGGTGAGCGCTCATGAACCGGGCGCGTGATCTTGCAGGATATGGGGCCAACCCGCCCGATATCTCTTGGCCCGGTGGCGCGCGCCTTGCCGTGAACTTCGTGCTGAACGTCGAGGAAGGGTCCGAATACTCCATCGGTGACGGAGATGGACGATCCGAGAGCGCGCTCAGCGAAGTTCGGGCCTCTCGCATCCCGGAAGGCTCGCGGGATCTGGCGGCTGAATCAATGTATGAATACGGCAGCCGCGTCGGCTTCTGGCGCATTCATGATCTGTTCCGGGATCGGGGGTTGCCGTTAACGATCTTCGCCAGCGCCTTGGCCCTTGAACGCACCCCCGGCATTGCCGCTGCAATTGCAGCGACGGACTGGGATATTTGCGCCCATGGGTATCGATGGGTGGAGCAGTATCACCTTGATCCCAAAGCCGAAGCCGACCATGTGGCCCGCGCCCACGATAGCCTTCTGAAAAGCGTCGGGCGGGCGCCGCGCGGGTGGTATTGCCGATACTCTGCTTCCACCGCGACACGCGGGATCGTGGCCGCCCATGGGGGGTATGATTACGACAGCGACGCCTACAATGACGATCTGCCCTATTGGACAGAGGTAGAGGGTAAGCCGCATCTCGTCGTGCCCTACACCATGGTAAACAACGATGCGAAATTCCTTGCGGGGGACGTCTTCTCACCCCGAGATTTTTCCGATTTTCTGATTGATAGTTTTGACGTTTTGCGGGCTGAGGCCCAAACGAAGCCGAAGATGATGTCCGTGGGGCTTCATAGTCGGATTGTCGGACACCCCGGCCGTTTCGCCGCACTCGTTCGCTTTTTGGATCACATTGCGCAATGTTCAGATATCTGGGTGTGTGGTCGGGGCGACATAGCGGACTATTGGACACAGTACGTACCGGCAGGGCCCGCTCAATGACGGGCCATGTTGTCACGCTTCAGACGCCCGATCCTGTCGCCTTCGCGCCGTATGGGCAGTTTGTGACAGCCCCAGATCAACCGGGCAAACGGCAATTCTACAGCGATGCCTTGCATCCCCGCAGCCCCAGCAGCGCACCGGTGCTTCACGTCAATCACGTCTTGCCCAAGACCTTTCCGATCGAAGTGACCGGGATCGAACGCCATCCCTACGCCGCGCAATGCTTCTTCCCCATCGACGTCGCCCGATATGCCGTCATGGTGATGCCCTCGGACGAGACAGGCACCCCGCTTCTGGACCAAGCCCTTGGGTTCATGGTGCCCGGCACGATGGGGGTGATCTACAACCGCGGCGTCTGGCATCTTGGCGCAACAGTGCTTGAGCGCACGTCCCATTTCGCGGTCCTGATGTGGCGCGGCGGGGCGCAGCAAGATGACGACTTCCTTACAATCGACCCGATGACGCTGGTGGAGCCTCTCTGAGGCCTCCGCGCGTCCCCTAATCTTGAAAGCTATCCGACATGAGCACCCGCAAAATTGAACTCTTTGTGCCTGCAATCACGCCTTTCGCTGCGGACCTCTCGATTAATACCGTGCGTTTTGTGGCGAACGCGAAAGCGCTGTTGGCCAATGGTGCCCACGGCTTGGCCCCGTTTGGCACCACGAGCGAGGCGAATTCTCTTTCCGTGGCCGAGCGGATGGCCGCGCTAGAGGCCCTGATCGATGCCGGTATCGACCCGGCGCAGCTAATCCCCGGCACCGGTTGTTGTAACGCGGCCGACACGATCGCCCTGTCGGCCCATGCCACAAAGTTGGGGTGCCGTGGTGTCCTGATGCTGCCGCCGTTTTACTACAAAGGCGTCAGCGACGCGGGTGTCTTCGCGGCCTACGCCCAGGTGATCGACGCCGTGGGCGCGGATCTGCGCGTGTACCTCTATCACATTCCTCAGATGACGGGCGTGCCGATCACTTTGCCGCTGATCGAGATGCTGCTGGAAGCCTACCCCGATGTCATTGCCGGGTTGAAGGACAGCTCGGGCAGTTGGGAAAACACAGCCTCGGTTATCAAAGCCTTTCCGCAGATTGATACTTATTCCGCCTCGGAATCGCGTATCCCTGACAATGTTGCGGCGGGCGGGGCAGGGTGCATCAGCGCCAGTTCCAACGTGAACCCCAAAGGCATCCGTGCGTTGATTGACGGGCTGGACGGACCCGATCACGCCGCCTTGCACGATCAGGTCAGCGCCGTGCGCACGATCTTCGAAAACGTGCCTCTGATCCCGGCCATCAAAGCCGCCGTCGCGGCGCAACTGGATGATGCAGAATTCGCCCGCGTGCGCCCCCCCTTCATGGCCCTGGGCGCAGAGCATTCGGAGGCGATCGCAAAAGCGGTGCGTATCGCAGGGGAGCAAGCCGGAGCATGAGCAATGGCGCGATCCTTGTGACAGGCGCAGGCGGGTTTGTCTGCTCCGAAATCGTCTTGGCGCTGCACCGGGCCGGGCGCAAAGTGATTGCCGTCGATCAAGCCTTTGACGCTGCAACACGGGCGCGTCTGGCGGGCGTGGAAATGGTCGAAGGCGCGCTGAGCGACGGCACCCTAGCGGCGGTCACAGCGCCGCTGTTTGCCGTCATCCATGGCGCGGCCATCACCGCCTCGCCTGAGCGGTTGGGGGTTTCCAACGCAGCGCACGTACGCCGGAACATGGACGTGTTGACCGCGACGCTCGACTTCGCTCGCAACGCCGGGGCCGAAAGGTTCCTGTTCATCAGCTCCATGGGGGTGTTTAACCCTGACGATACCCCCGTCACCGACGGGCTGATCACCGAGGCCACCAGACCCACGGCGACCTGCACCTACTGCGCAGCCAAGCACGCCGGTGAGTTGCTGGTCCAAGCCGCCCGGGACGATAACTTTACGACCCTTAGCCTGCGTTTGGGCAATATCACCGGCCCCTACGAGGCTGTACGCGAAACCCGGCAACACCTGTGCCTTGTGGCCCGGATGGTGGCCGAGGCGAAGGCTGACGGGGTGATTACCGTTCAGACGCCGGATGCATTGCGCGAATGGTCGTGGTTGCCGGATTTGGCAGGTGCCATCGCCGGATTGATTACTGACACGCCATGGGATGGCCCCACCGTCATTCATACCGGAACGCCGCCCACGATTAGCGACCTCGATCTGGCTCGCGCTGTGGCGGATCGGATCTTGGGCACCACCATCCGCCTCGCCAGCCCACCCCACGCGCAGATCCGCCCGCCAATGGGCAGCAAAGCTGCGGCGCTACGCGGCGTGAATTGGACAACAATGGAGGGTGTCTTGGACAACCTTATCCCGGTGGAGGCACCTCAATGAACCCCATTCGCTTGATCATCGTGGGCCTTGGTGCCCGGTCTCGGACCTGGGTGCAGGTTGCGATGGCCAACCCCGACATCGAGATCGCGGCGCTTTGTGACCCCGACCCAACTGCCCGCGCCCGTGCCGCCGAGGCGTTTCCCGATGTGCCCATTGGCGCGGATATTGCTGAGATCATCGGCATCGCCGCCGATGCCGTTCTGCTTTGCACGCCGCCCGGAAAACGCGACGCCCAGATCGAGGCCTGTTGCGCCAACGGCCTTGCGGTTCTTGCGGAGAAGCCTCTGTCCGATAGCATCGTGAGCGCCGCGCAGTTTGTGGACATGGCTGAAGAAGCCAATGTGCCCCTGATTGTGGGCCTCAACTTCCGCTACCTCGCTGTGACCCAGGCGATGCGGAACCTTCTGCGCGACGGCACCATTGGCAAGCCCGAGTTTGGGCGCTTCATCTATGAACGCTGGCGCGATGGCACGCAGGATTGGTTGAACTCCTACCCGCTGACGATGGACCATCCGATGTTGTGGGAACAATCAATTCACCACTTCGACCTGATGCGTTACGTCTATGACGCCGAACCCGCCTACATTCAGGCCCATACCTTCAACCCCAGTTGGACGATGTATGAGGGCGATACCAACGTGTCCGCCCTGATCGCGTTCGAGAACGGGATGAGTGTGAACTACCAAGGCACATGGCAATCGGGCCATGAGCCGATGAACTTCAACTGGCGCACCGATGCATCCGAAGGGATCGTGGTGCAGCGCGAGATGTTCGGCGATCTGGCCTATGCCAAGCGATTGGATGCCGAGCTGACGGAAATTCCGCTGCCTGAACATAAGGCGTGGATCACCGATGCCACCGCCTTGCTGGCGTCGTTCGTGGATACCCTGCGCGGCACCTCTGCGCCCGAATGCACGGGCCGCGACCACCTGCAATCATTGTTCATGTTGGAGGCTTGCATCCTTGCCTCTGACCGTCGCGCGACCGTCTGGATCGACGAAGTCCGCGCTCTTACAACCTCAAAGGAGTTAACATGATTAACGTCGGCATCATTGGCGCGAGCTTCGCGCGGGACGCGTATCTTCCTGCGTTCGAACATATCCCCGGCGCAAAAGTCGTGGCGCTGGCCTCGGGCCGGATCGAAAGCGCCAAAGCGGCAGCTGAGCCTTTTGGGATTACGGCGGTCTATGACGATTGGCAGAAGATGCTGGACGAGCACGCCCTTGATCTGGTGTGCATCGCGACGCCCACGGTCATGCACGCGCCCATGGCGCTGGCCGCGATTGCCAAAGGCGCCCATGTCCTGTGTGAGAAGCCCACGGCGATGAACGCGGACGAGGCGCGGCAAATGCTCGATGCGGCACGCAAGGCCAACCGTCTGCACATGATCGACCACGAGTTGCGCTTCAACCCAACCCGCGCTCGCATCGCCGAACTGATCCACGGCGGCGACTTGGGTGATATCCGCCACGTCAATATCACCAACATCGGCGCGTCATGGGCCAACCCCGCCTCGCGTCCCAAGGGCGATTGGTGGTCTGACGCCGCCATGGGCGGTGGCCGGATGGGGGCCAATGGCTCGCACCAAGTCGATATGCTGCGCTGGTGGTTGGGAGAGCCGACTTCGGTGATCGGGCAGGCGCTGACGATCGTGCCGGATCGGGTCTGCAAGAACACTGGAGAGGCGTGGACAGCCACCGCGGATGATCTGTCCCACATGACGCTGGAGATGAAATCGGGCGCGTTGGCGCAGATCTTCATGAGTGGCGTTGCCGCCGCCAACATGGGTAACGAGACGCAGGTCTTTGGTAGCAAGGGCACCATCACCCTGTCCAATAGTGATGAGAAACTGTACTTCGCCAAGGCCGGTGAAAGCTTCAAGGATATCAGCGTTGAAGATCCGAATGCCTCGCTGGACGGGCTGAACAAAGGCATCTGGAACGTCTCGGTTCTGGCCGCCCTGCAAGAATTGTGCGGCGCGATTGCCGAGGATCGCGGGCTGGCCCGTGGGGCCAGCTTCGTGGACGGTTTGCGCAACCAGATGGTGGTGGACGCGGTCTTTGCCTCGACGAAAAGTCGGAAGTGGGAAGACCTCGACATGGACGGCGCGGTCTGATGCCGGCGTTGTCGGATCAGAGGGTTGTGATTACTGGGGCTGCGCAGGGCCTCGGGGCTGCCATTGCCCGCGTTTTCGCGGGCCTCGGCGCGGACCTTGTGTTGATGGATGTGGACGCCGCCGGGCTTGAGGCGGTCAACGCACAACTCGCAGATACAGCCACCGTAATCGCCGTCGATCTGGCTGATGCGGCAGCGACCGAGCGTGCCATCGCGGCAATCCCCGGTCCGGTAGATACGCTGATCCACAACGCCGCTATCTTGCGCCCGGAGCCTTTGGAAGAGGTCAGCCTAGCGACCTTCCAGGCAACGATGGACGTGGGCATTCAGGCCGCGTTCCAATTGTCCAAAGCGGTTTGGCCCACGATGAAAGCCAACGGCGGGGCGCTGATTTTCGTGTCTTCGCAATCGGGGATCAAAGGCTTTGTGGATGAAACCGCGTATTGCGCGGCGAAACATGCGCTTGAAGGTTTCTCCAAATGTCTCGCCATGGAGGGCGAGGGGCAGGGCATCGTGTCATGCACAATCACCCCCGGCAAAGCCATGCACACCCCCATGTCCGAGCGGAACTATCCCCCCGAATTGAAGGCGCAATGGATCGAGCCAGAGGCGCTTGCGCCCGCTTTCGTCCACATCGCCACCTCCCGCGACGCGTCCCTGAATGGTCAGCGATTGAACGCGTGGGAATTGTCGCAGGAGCATCCCCTATGAAAGACATCTACGACTATATCGACGCCCATGCTGACGAATTCGTCGCCGATTTGCAGGCGTTTGTGCAGCAACCCTCGATCTCGGCGCAGGACATTGGCCTTCGTGAATGCGCCGCACTGATCAGCGACATGATGCACCGCGACGGCCTTCCGGCGGAGTTCCATGAACTCGAAGAAGGCCCGCCCGTCGTTTACGGCGAAGTGCCCTCCAAATCGAAAAAGACGCTGCTGTGTTACTCTCACTACGACGTGCAGCCGCCCGAACCGATCCAGGCATGGAGCCACGGCGGCCCATGGTCCGGCGCGGTGGTCGACGGCATCCTTTATGGCCGCGGTGCCACCGATAACAAATCCGGCGTCCTCGCCTTCAACAAAGCCGCGAAAGCCTTCCTTGCTGTGCGCGGCGAGGTGCCCGTGGGGCTCAAACTTCTTATAGAAGGAGAGGAGGAGATCGGCTCGCCAAACCTTGGGCCATGGGCAAAAGCCAATGCCGAGATGCTGGAGGCTGACGGGATGCATTGCCTCGACGGCTCGCTCGAGATCGGGGTGGACGTGCCGGACGTTTCGCTTGGTCTGAAGTCGGTCCTTTTTGTGGAGTTGATCGCACGTGGCCCACGCACCGATGTGCATTCGCTCAACGCGCCGCTCGTCCCGAACCCAGTGTGGGATCTGGTCCATGCGCTGGCCACGATCATGGACCGAGAAAAGAACATCCTGATCCCTGATTGGGCTGAGGGCATTTATGTGCCCAATGACGAGGATATGGGATATTTGGCCGATAAGGCCGCGCGGATCGACTTCGGCATGCTGAAGGATGAAATGGGGGTCGATGAATTCGCCCTAGGCCGCGACGGCGTGGACGCGCTGAAGGCCCGCACCTACGAGCCGACCGCAAATATCCAAGGCATCACCGGCGGCTATACCGGCAAGGGCACCAAGACGATTGTGCCGTCCGAGGCGCGGGTGCGGATGGATTTCCGCCTGATTCCCAACATCTCGCCCGCCAAGGCGATTGTGAAGCTTCGCGATCATCTCAAGGCGCAGGGGTTCGACAACATCGAAGTGAAGGGCGAAGCGCGCACCGAGGAGCCTTACAAAATCTCGGCCCGCGAAGACATCTCGGTCTCGATCATCGCCGCCGCCCATGAGGTCTACGGAGAGCCGCCGATTGTAAACGGTATCTCGGCCGAAGGCGCGATCCTGAAACATGTGTGGATCCCGTGCGTGCTGACCGGCTTCGCCAACCCCGGCTGTAACCTTCATGCGCCTGACGAGAACATTCACGTCGATAAATACATCCAAGGCATCAAATACGCTGCCGCCATCATGGAACACTTTGGCCGCACCTAAGCGCCCAGTTGCGGCCCCGCCGCGATCCGAACTGCTGAAAGGACCACGGTCATGACCGTCAATATTGCCTTCGACACCTACTACAATTACGAACAGATGACCGCGCATCTACATGCGTTGGCTGATGCCTACCCAAAGCTTTGCAAGCTGACTTCTATCGCCAAGAGCTTCCGCGATCGGGACGTTTGGTTCATGACGATCACCAACCCTGATACCGGCCCCGCGCTGGAAAAGCCCGGTTTCTACATCGACGCGCAAATCCACGCCGAAGAACACGCTACCAGCGCCACGGCGCTCTATGCGTGCTGGTATCTGTTGACCAAATACGGCGAGGATGAAGAGGTGACGCGTTTGGTCGACAGCCAGGTGTTCTACATCATCCCGCGCATCAACCCAGATGGGGCCGAAAACGCGATGACCGCACCCTATCATCCGTGGTGCGGCAACGGGCGTTTCTTGCCCGGCGAAGACCGGATCGAAGGGTTGATCCCGCAAGACATCACCGGCGATGGCTATATCGTCCAGATGCGCGTGCCCGACAGCAAGGGCGAATGGAAATGCGATGATGTGAACCCTGACATCATGGTGCAGCGCGAACCCGGCGAGGAGGGGGGCGAATACTTCCGCCTCTATCCCGAGGGGATGATCCGCAATTACGACGGCGTCCACGTGCATATCGAGATGCAAGAAGACGGCAATATGAACCGCAACTTCCCTACCAACTGGACACCGCAGGAATACGGCGCGGGGCAGTATCCGTTCTCGGAACCGGAAACGGCGGGTATGCGTCAGGTCATTCTGGACCATCCCAACATCACCGGCATGTGCGCCTATCACACCCACGGCGGTATCATTCTGCGCCCTTCTATGTTGCAGCTTGATAGCGAGATGAGCCCGCCCGACCTGTCGCTCTACAAGGCATTGGGCGAGGTCGGTGAACGGCTGACAGGCTACCCCACGATCTCGGTCTATGAGGAATTCACGCCCGACAAATCCAAGGCCCGTCACGGCACATTGACTGACTGGACCTATGAAGAGATGGGCATCATCTCGTTCGGGACAGAATTGTGGGATCTGGAGCGCACGGCGGGCGTTCCGAAAGAGGGGTATTACAACCTCGGGCCACGGGACGCGGCGACACAGCGGCTGGTTCATGATTGGGTGGTGGAGAACGTTGGCGACCACGGCTTCCGCCCATGGACCAAGTTCGATCATCCGCAGCTTGGCCCGATCGAGGTCGGCGGCATGGTCTACATCTGGAGCTACCGTAACCCGCCCGGCAAACTGCTGGAGGAGATCTGCCACAACAACGTGTTGTTCAACCTGCGCCACGCCGCAGCCGCGCCGCAAATCGCGATTGATGACGTGACGGTGGAAGCGCTGGGCGCGGACTTGCACCGCGTCACGGCCGTGGTCTCGAACCACGGGTACTTACCCACCAACCTGTCTGACGTCGCCGTCAAGAACGGTGTGGCAAAGCCGGTGACGGTTGGGTTGCAGTGCGAGGGGGCCGAGTTGGTGATGAACCCAGCCGATGTGAAGCTCGGCAATCTGGCTGGGCGCAACGAGCGTCGCTATGCCTACTCCAACTGGGGCCAGCAATGGTCGCCTGTGACCAAGAAAACAGAGTGGTTGGTGAAGGCCACCGGACCGGACGCCCAGATCACGGTGGAGGCTGTTTCCGAAAAGGGCGGCGCATGCCGTGCGACGGCGAAACTGGGCTGACACGACGTAGAAACAGCGAACTGGCCCGGAAATGAATCGGGCCGGTTATGCGTCGAAGGTTCGATCTGGATGCTACGTGGCGGCAGTTCCCTTGGCGCGGGTGCTCAGGCCACATAAGTGGGGTGGTAAGGAGCACGCCCATGCAGAAATTCTCATTGTTGGACCTTTCGCCAATCCCGGAAGGCCAAACCGCTGCCGATGCGCTGAGCAACACCGTGTCGCTGGCACAGGCAGCTGAAGCGGCGGGGTATCACCGTTTCTGGCTGGCTGAACATCACAACATGCCTGGCATCGCCAGTGCCGCGACGTCGGTCGTGATCGGCCATGTGGCGGGCGCGACCTCTTCCATGCGGGTCGGGGCGGGGGGTATCATGCTGCCCAACCATGCGCCGCTTGTGATTGCCGAACAATTCGGCACGCTGGCCACGCTGTACCCGGCCCGAATCGACCTTGGCCTTGGACGTGCGCCCGGCACGGACATGGCAACGTCACGGGCGCTGCGGCGTCATATGGCGCCGGAAGACAGCTTTCCGCAGGACGTGCAGGAACTGATCCACTACCTTGGCGACACGCCAGCGGATGCCCCCGTGCGCGCCATTCCGGGTGTGGGAACCCACGTGCCAGTCTGGATCTTGGGCTCCAGCCTGTATGGGGCGCAACTGGCCGCGCATCTGGGCCTTCCCTATGCCTTTGCGTCTCATTTCGCACCGGACATGTTGGCCGAGGCTTTGGCAATCTATCGTGCCTCCTTCCAACCGTCGGCGCATCTGGAGAAGCCCTATGCCATGATGGCGGCCGGCGTATGCGCAGCGGATACCGATGACGAGGCAGACTATCTGCGGTCCTCGCAATATCTGGCGTTTGCTCGGCTACGTACCGGAAAGCCCGGCAAGCTGCCCGCACCAACCCATGATCTTGCGTCACAGATACCAGGCGCTGTGATGGCCGGGGTGAAACATGCGTTGTCCGTGTCTGCGACGGGATCGGCGGCGACGGTGAAGCAGCGATTGTCCGGTCTGATTGATACATATCAGCCCGATGAGATCATGGTGACAGGCATGATTCACGACAGCGCCGCACGGGTGCGGTCATTCCAGATCGCGGCAGAGGCGTTGACGGACCTGCGTGTGGCCTAACCAGTGTCGCCCATCGGGCAGCTCTGGCGGCCCGGCTGCGGGTTCGGCGCGAAAATAACGCCATCGGGCCGTTTGTCGTGGCGTGTCCAAATTTCATCGAAGGGGCTAGAAAGGCGGTCGTTTTTCTAGCAATGTCTGCCACCTGTCCCGCGCATTGATGGCGCTTTCAGGGCCTGCCGGTTGGCACAGTTTTGTGCGTCCGGAGCCCCATGAACAGCAAATCAAAAAGGCAAAGGCCAAACCTGCGGGCTGCATTTACGAGATAACTTCTAACAAAGGCTAAGATCCATGTTGACTGTCGGACTACTTGGCGCGGGCCGCATCGCCTTGGTGCATGCAACCGCCATCACCGCTCATCCCGAAAGCAAGTTGGTCGCGGTATCGGATTATTTGCCTGAAAACGCGCAGAAACTGGCCGCGCAGTTCGGCGCTGAGGCACGCAGCACCGAAGAGATCATCGCAGACCCCGCGATTGATGCCGTGCTGATTGCCACACCCACCAACACCCATTCCGATCTGATCGAAGCGGCGACACGGGCCGGAAAAGCCGTGCTGTGTGAAAAGCCTGTCGATCTGTCCCTGGACCGCGCCCGTGCGTGTCTCGCCAACGTAGGAGAGTCGCAACAGCCTGTGATGATCGGCTTCAACCGCCGTTTTGACCCCAACTTTGCGGCCCTCAAGGGCGCATTGGACGCCGGTGAAATTGGCAAGTCCGAGATCCTCGCCATCACGTCCTACGACCCAGCACCGCCGCCGATTGAATACATCAAGGTATCGGGCGGCCTGTTCCGCGACATGATGATCCACGACTTTGACATGGCGAATTTCATCATGGGCGGGCCGCCAGTGACGGTTTCTGCCGTGGGCACCTGCCTTGTTGATCCAGCCATCGGAGAGGCGGGCGACGTGGACACCGCCGCCGTCACGCTGACCTATGCGGACGGGCGCATCGCTGTGATCCGCAACACCCGCCGCGCGGGCTATGGGGATCAGCGGGTTGAGGTGCAGGGCTCGGAAGGGATGCTGCAAGTGGGCAATCTGGGCGAGAACCTGATGGTGAAATCCACCGCAGCAGGCGTTGTAAGCGCCAAGCCAGTGCTGTTCTTCCTTGAACGCTACATGCCTGCCTATGCCGCTGAATGGGGTGCGTTCGTTGCCGCGGCGACCTCGGGCGAGGCGATGCCGGTAACGCTGGAAGACGGGGTCGCAGCCCTGGCCATGGCAGAGGCCGCAACGAAATCTGCGCAAACCGGGCAGCCTGTGAACCTAGCGGATATCTGATCCGGTTGCGTCAGCGCTTTGGCAGATCGGTTCATCTGCCAAAGCGCTCTGGATTACGGCAGCCGCTCAGGCCTTTACTGACAATTCAGCGGCGATGGATTACTCGGGAGGGCAAGCCACAGAGGCAGCCAGATGGTCGATAGCTTAAAGGACAATTCCCAATGCCAGATCTACTTCGCAAACCTTTTGGACGCCACGGGAAGGTGCATGACATCACGCCTGCCAATGCGGGGTGGCGCTATGTGGGCTTTGCCCTGCACCGCCTCCGTGCTGGCGAAACGGTGGCCGAGGCTACGGGCGACCGCGAAGTGATCCTTGTCATGGTCGAAGGCAAAGCCCGGATCGAGGGCGCGGGCCAGGATTGGGGGGAACTGGGCGACCGGATGGACGTGTTTGAAAAAACACCGCCCCATTGCCTTTATATGCCCAACGGCAGCGATTGGCAGGCGCAGGCCACAACCGATTGCACCATCGCCGTTTGCTCGGCCCCCGGCGTCGGCGGGCACGAGGCACGGCGCATCGGCCCCGATGGCATCACGCTGACCGAACGCGGCAAAGGCAGCAACACGCGCTACATCAACAACATCGCGATGGAGGCGGAAGACTACGCCGACAGCCTGTTGGTGACCGAAGTCTTCACCCCGAACGGCCACTGGTCATCCTACCCCAGCCATCGCCATGACGAAGATGATTACCCCAACATCACCTACCTTGAAGAGACCTATTACCACCGCCTGAACCCCAGGGACGGCTTTGGCATCCAACGCGTCTATACCGAGGACGGCACCCTGGATGAAACCATGGCCGTCAGCGATGGTGATGTGGTGCTGGTGCCGCGCGGGCATCACCCCTGCGGCGCGCCCTACGGGTTCGAGATGTATTACCTGAACGTCATGGCCGGGCCGCTGCGCAAATGGCGCTTCATTGCGGACCCTGCCGTGCAATGGATCATGGACCGCGACGCATAGGCGGCTCGGAAACGTCGGGCGGCCACCCTTGGGGATAGCCGCCCGGATAGGCGCTTACAGGCAGTCTGCCAGAGTTTCCGCAAGGTTGCGGATCAACTGAGGGTATAGGTCGGAGCCGAGCTCCAGATCAGAGCCGAGAGGGTCCATGATCCCGGTGTTGGCGGTGGTGCCGTCCAGAACGGTCTCGATCAGGCCCATGTTGAATTGTGGTTCAGCCAAGACGCAGTCCACCCCTTCTGTCGCGATCCGGTGTTGGATTTCAGCAATACGCGCGGGGCTCGGGTCCGACGCGTCGCTGAGAGAGATGGCACCAGAGGCCGGGAAGTCAAAGGTCGTCTCGAAGTACTGATAGGCGTCATGGAACACGATGAAGTTCCCGCCACGCACAGGATCAAGGGTCGCGTTCACCTCTTCCGTTAGTGTCACGATCTCAGACCGGGCGCTGGCGGCGTTGGCAAAGTAGGTGCCCGCGTTGTCAGGGTCCGCCGCAGAAAGCTGCGCGGCGATCACGTTCAACCAAGCGGCTGCATTGTCAGGCGAGAGCCAGACATGGGGGTCATGCGCGCCGTGGTGATGGCCTGCGTGGTCGTCATGATCCTCATTCCCGTGCTCGTCATGATGGTGCCCTTCGTGGTCGTCATGATCCTCGTCTCCATGTGCGTCGTGGTCCCCATCCCCGTGGCTGTGGGCTTCAAACAACGCGCCCTCACGAAATGGCAGCTCGATCGTGCCTTCGGCTTCCATCAATTCGGTCACAACGGCACCGGTGGCGATGGTCTCGATCGCACCCTCCAGCCAAGGGGTCAGGTCAGGGCCAACCCAGAACACGAGATTCGCGTTCTGAAGGGCTGCGGCCTCGGACGGGCGGAGCGAATATTCGTGCGGGCTCGCGCCGGACTGAACGATCAAGTCCGGCGTGCCGACACCTTCCATGACACGGGCGACCAGCGAATGGATCGGGGCTACATCCGCAGCGACATTGGGCACATCGGCAAGGGCCGCGCTGCCCATCAACGAGGCGGACAGCGACAGGGTGAGGAGCGTTCTGGACATCGGCATACTCGTGTGATTGTATAACATTGCAAACCGCATAATTGAAATGTGATAACATGACAAGTCAATCCAGCGACCTTCCCTTGGGCTTTGCGCGGCACGACCATACGGCTTGCGTGGCCGAAGCCGTTGACGCGGCCGAGGACCGTTGCGCCCGTGAAGGTCTGCGCTTCACACCTCAGCGCCGGAAAGTGCTGGAAATCTTGCTTCAAGAACACCGGGCCTTGGGGGCTTACGCCATTTTGGACAAACTGCGCGAAGCGGGCTTCGGCTCGCAGCCACCTGTGGCGTACCGGGCGTTGGAGTTCCTTGTCGATAATGATCTGGCCCACAAGATTGAGAGGCTCAACGCCTTCGTCGCCTGCGCCCATCCCGGCGAAAACCATGCGCCTGCCTTCATGATTTGCCGTCTTTGCGAAACTGTTGCAGAAGCCCAATCTGGTCCTGCCAAGGGCGCATTGGGCGACGTGGCCCGCGCGACCGGCTTCCAGATCGAGCGGACAGTGGTCGAGGCCGAAGGCATCTGCCCCGCATGTGTGGAAAAGGCGTAACGATGAGCGATAATCAAAGCCTCGTGGTCGTCAAAGGCCTGAGCATCAATTATGGGGCAAAGAAGGTTCTGGCTGACGTTTCGCTAGAGGTGTCCGCCGGAGAGATCGTGACAATCGTGGGCCCCAACGGGTCCGGCAAGACCAGCCTCCTGCGGGCCATCATTGGCGCGGTAAGGCCGGTGTCGGGAACGGTCACCCAAGGGCCGGGCCTGCGCATCGGCTATGTCCCGCAGCGTCTGCACATTGACCCGACCTTGCCGATGACCGTCGCGCGGTTCCTGCGCTTGGCGGGCAAGATCGCGGCCCCTGCGGTTGAGGCGGCCCTGACCCAGGCGGGCGTGCCCAACCTTGCTGCCGCGCAGATGTCGCAACTATCGGGCGGCCAGTTTCAACGTGTCATGCTGGCCCGTGCTCTGATCGGTAAGCCGCACCTCTTGTTGCTGGATGAGGCGACGCAGGGACTCGACCAACCGGGCTCTGCTGCGTTCTACCGCCAGATCGAGGCCGTGCGCACCGAGACCGGCTGTGCTGTCTTGATGATCAGCCACGAATTGCACGTCGTGATGAGCGCCTCGGACCGGGTGGTCTGTCTGAACGGTCATGTCTGTTGCGAAGGCACGCCGGATATCGTCGCCTCCGCCCCAGAATACCGGGCCTTGTTTGGCACCGGCACCGGCGGGGCATTGGCGCTGTATCGCCATGACCACGATCATGGCCATGACCATGGCCATAGTGACCACAACGGACACGTTCATTCTGATGCCTGCGGGCACTCCCCTTCCGAGGCAGCTGAATAATGCTTGATGATTTCATGGTCCGCGCCGCCCTTGCCGGTATCGGTGTCGCGATAGCGGCCGCACCTTTGGGGTGCTTCGTGGTCTGGCGCCGCATGGCGTATTTCGGCGATGCCACCGCCCATGCCGCGATCCTTGGGGTGGCCTTGTCCCTTGCCTTGTCGATGTCGGTCTTTGCGGGGGCTTTGGTCGTGGCGCTGGTCATGGCCTTGGTTGTGAATGCGCTGACGGGGCGCGGTTACGCGATGGATACGCTTCTGGGCGTTCTGGCCCATTCGGCATTGGCGTTCGGCCTTGTTGCCGTGTCGTTCCTGTCGGGCATTCGCATTGATCTGATGGCGTATCTTTTCGGCGATATTCTTGCGGTGTCGCGGGGCGATTTGGCGGTGATCTGGGGCGGTGCTGCCCTTGTCGTGGCGCTGATCGGCTGGCGTTGGTCGGCGCTACTGACTGCCACCTTGAATGAGGATTTGGCTTACGCCAGCGGCATCAACCCCAAGCGCGAGCAATTGGTCCTGACCCTTGCCCTCGCCATAACGGTTGCCGCCGCGATCAAGGTCGTGGGCGTGCTGCTGATCGCGGCCATGTTGATCATCCCTTCCGCCGCTGCACGACCCTTGGCGCGGACGCCTGAAAGGATGGCCTTGGTCGCGGCGCTTATCGGTGCGGTTTCTGCGGGGCTTGGCCTGCGGGCCGCATTCGTCCTGGACACCCCTGCGGGGCCGTCGATTGTTTGCGTCGCCGCGTTGATCTTTGCCACGACGAGCTTGCTGCGGGGCATTCGGTCCATGGGGTGACGGGCCCCGACGGCGATGGCGCACACAGACGGAGGGCAACAAAAGGTGTCACCGCTGTGCCGCAGGGATGGGAGATAAATTCCATTCCGCCGGATTTCTTGCGCGACGCCCTCAATAAGTGCTAAAAACGCCACAAATCATCGGCACTACAGCCGTAAAGATAAGAACATACGGGCAGAAAACATGGCTTTTTCACCACGCAGGGCAATTGCCCTCTCTCTTATGGCGTCCCTTTTGGGTGGTGTCGCGCAGGCGCAAGATAGCGGCCTGACGCGCCTTGGCATCGTGCAAATTTTTGACAACGATTGGTTCGGCATGCCTGTAGGTGACCGATACGACCGTTGGCGCACGGGCTCTTATCAGGTCAGCGGCATCTATGGCCGCGACGAATGGGATGGGGCGCTGCCCTATGCGCCCTTCGCCCTGCTGGAGTTCCGGTTCCGGAGCGAGATCATCGCGCCCGACAACCTTGCCGCTCCCGCCGCAGGCGATCGCCGCTATGCGCCGGTTCTGTCGTTCGGTGCGACAACGCACTTCGATTACCGCGGGCTGGACGTATCTGCCGGGCTCGATCTGGCCCTGACCGGGGAGCAGACGGGCCTGATGGACGTCCATGACGGCATCCACCGCACCTTTGGTGGCTCGGACGTGGACCTGTCCAATTTCATGATCGAAGACGGCGTATATCTGAATGCCACGGTCGAAGGCGCACGGTCCCTTGAATGGGGCAATAGCGAAGTCCGCCCCTTTGTGGAGGCGCAGGCCGGATTGGAAACTCTGGTGCGCGTCGGCGCGGACCTGCGGTTTGGCAATTACGACCCCGAGGCCTTTTTGGTGCGTGACGCAACCACGGGACAACGCGTCGTTGCCATCCCCGGCGAAAGCGTCGGCGGTTGGAGTTTCACTTTGGGCGCCGACGCGGCCTATGTCAGCGACTCAGTACTATTGCCCGCCAATGGCCCCGCCGCGGAAGACATGCGGTATCGGGTTCGGGGTGGCGTCGGGCACGGTTTTGGCCCGGTCGACTTCTTTTATGGGGTGACCTACCTCTCGGAAGAGTTCGAGGGTCAGGACGAAGGTCAACTGGTCGGCACACTGTCCCTATTGTTGCAGTTCTGAGGCGCAGAAGACTCACCTAGGCGCAGTTTCGTTAATCAGACTCTTTCCACAGCGAATCACCTCTGTTAGCGTCAGCGACAAGGCCCGGGGATCAACCACCGGGTTACGTCAAAATGACGAGGCAAGGGCATACATATGGGTACGGGCTTTCAGGGCGCGTTCGTGATTGCATGGGCGCAGACCTGCATCGAAGGGTTTCCGGCAGAACCAGAAATAGAACTGGTCGAAGGGATGAGTTGGAGCTGGCATGGTCAGCTAATGCCGTTGGATGGCGATCCGGCGGCCCTGCTTCTCACGGCCAGCCGGGACCAGGATGAGCTCCGTTCCCGTGCGGCGCGGGTGGTGCGCAAACTCTTGCAGCACCCCGCGCCGGGCGCTGTAGAATTCGCCGCTTCAGAAGCGGATCCGTTGTTCCGGGGCGCGTTCATCGTCAGCGATGGCGCAAAGTTTCACACGATTGTTCCGATCCTTCTGGAAGACGGCGCCGCGCCGCTTTTGCTGTTTGCAGGCAACCCGCCGCCCTCGGGGCGCGAATTGACGGTTGTGCACCGCAACGAAGAAACACTGACGCCAACGCCCTCTGATGCGCCCGCCGTGATCTGTTTCACGCCTGGTACGCGCATTCGCACGGAAAATGGCGATGTCGCGATTGAGGATCTGGGCACCGGTGACCGCGTGTTGACCCGCGATAGCGGCCCGCAAGAGGTTTTGTGGTCCGGGCATCGTCGCATGTCTGGCGCGCGTCTCTTCGCGATGCCCGATCAACGGCCCATTCGGATGCGGGCAGGGGCCCTGGGGATCGACCGGCCAGACGCCGATCTGATCGTCTCGCCTGAACACCGCGTGTTGGTCACTGGCCGCGCTGCGATGGACCTTTGGGGCGAGGATGAGGTGCTTGTGCGCGCCGCTGATCTGGTGGGCGATAGCCGTATTACGGTCGATCATTCCCTGCGCGAGACCTTCTATATCCACCTGATGCTGGACCGGCATGAAGTGGTGTGGGCCAACGGCATGGAAGTCGAAAGCTTCCACCCCGGCTTCATGGGGCTGGATCATCTGACCAACCTGCAGCGCAACTCGATGCTGGAGATGCGGCCCGAGCTTGCGGCAAACCCCCATGCCTATGGCGCCCCGGTGCGCCGGATGCTGACCCGGGCCGAGGCCGCGATCCTGATCCATGGCGCACCGACCAAACCGATTGCCGCGCGCTCCATGTATGGCACTCATTGACAGCCCCCCAAGCGCGCTCTAAAGACCGCTCAGATCCCGGCAGAGATGCCGGGGTTTTTATTGGTGTTGGTGGCCCTCGCAAGGGGATCCCTGTCAGAGCTTCGGCTCAGAGGACAACGCCCTTTTAACCGGTGCCTTGCTCGGCCCGAAATACGATGACCAACGACGGTTGGGGCACGCAGGTGTCCGCGACCCGAAAAGTGGGAAACGGTTTTCGGATCAAGTTGCGGAACCACATAAAAAGGAGAACAGCCGTGACCAAACGCACGTCTGCCAAGTACAAAATTGACCGCCGCATGGGTGAAAACATCTGGGGCCGTCCGAAATCCCCAGTGAACCGTCGTGAGTATGGCCCCGGCCAGCACGGTCAGCGCCGCAAGGGCAAGCTGTCCGACTTCGGTCTGCAGCTGCGCGCCAAGCAGAAGCTGAAAGGCTACTATGGCGACCTGACCGAGAAGCAGTTCCGTCGCATCTACGCCGAAGCCGAGCGTCTGCGCGGTGACACCGGTGAATTCCTGATCGGTCTGCTGGAGCGTCGCCTTGACGCCGTTGTTTACCGTGCCAAGTTTGTCCCGACCGTTTTCGCAGCGCGTCAGTTCGTGAACCACGGCCACGTCACCGTGAACGGCAAGAAGGTCAACATCCCTTCCTACCGCGTCAAAGAAGGCGACGTAATCGCCGTTCGCGACAAGTCCAAGCAACTCGCCGTTGTTCTGGAAGCCGTACAACTGGCCGAGCGTGATGTGCCTGACTACATCGACGCCGACCACAACAAGATGACCGCGACCTTCGTTCGCACGCCGCAATTGGGCGATGTGCCTTACCCCGTCGTGATGGAACCGAACCTCGTCGTGGAATTCTACGCGAAGAACTAATCTTCGCCGCCGACGCAGAATTCAGAAAGGCCGCCCCCAACCGGGCGGCCTTTTTCTTTGATACTGGCCCCGCAAGCGGAACCCAAACGTCACCCCAACCGTTCCGTTCGTGAACCGACAGATAGGAGAACGACCATGGCCGATTTGAAACGCGAATTCTGGGACCGTATTGAAGATGTCCGCTCGGGCATGCTGGGGATCAAGGGGGAAGGCCGCTTGGTGCCGATGTCCCCCAAAGCCGACGATGATGCACCGGGTGCATTGTGGTTCATCACTGCTAAAGGCACGGAGTTGGCCCGGTCTGTGGCCGCAGGCCCACGGGACGCACAGTTTGTCGTCGCCGACGATGGCGAGGGGCTCTATGCCGATCTGGATGGCACGCTAGAGCATTCCACAGACCGCGAGGCCCTTGATGAAGCCTGGAGCTTCGTTGCCGACGCATGGTTTGATGGCGGTAAGCACGATGCAGCTGTATGCTTGCTGAAGTTTACCCCATCCAAGGGAGAGGTTTCGGTGACCGAAGGCGGCGGCGCAAAGTTTCTTTACGAAATCGCGAAGGCTCATCTCACCGATGAAACGCCCGATATGGGCGAACATGGCACCGTCACGTTCGCTTGACGCTACGCAATGTGTTCGAAAGGCCGCCCCATCCCGGGCGGTCTTTTTGCGTGGCGTCGGTGTCGGCGTGTCTGACCTTCTCTGCGGCATCGTTGGTTTCTTTTTCAGCCAGCCCCGCTTATGAAGCCAACACTTATTGAAGGGGGTACTCTCATGGCCGAAACGCATCCAGTTTACGCGAAGATTGACGGTCCGATCGTGATGATCGGCTTTGGGTCGATCGGGAAAGGCACTTGGCCCCTGATTGAACGCCATTTCGATTACGACCGCAGCCAGTTTACCGTGATTGAACCCGATGCGCGCCAGCATGACTTCCTGCGCGACCAAGGCCTGTCCTTTGACGCCACGGCACTGAAGCCCGACAATTACCGCGAGGTGCTGGGACGGTTGCTTACGCCCGGCAAAGGCTTCTGTGTGAACCTTAGCGTTGATACGTCCTCTCTTGATCTAATGCGCTTTTGTCGCGAAATCGGCGTGCCCTACATTGATACCGTGGCAGAGCCTTGGGCCGGGTATTACTTCGGCACCACCGACAACGCCGCGCGCACCAATTACGCTCTGCGCCAAGCCGTCCGCGATGAGAAAGCCGCCAACCCCGGCGGCACGACGGCGGTGTCGTGCTGTGGCGCGAACCCCGGCATGGTCAGCTGGTTCGTGAAGGAAGGTTTGCTGACTCTTGCCAAAGACACTGGCCACCAGGTAAATGCTCCGACGACGCGCGAAGAATGGGCCAAGCTGATGCAAACCCTCGGCGTCAAAGGGGTCCACATCGCAGAGCGGGACACTCAGGTCCGCCTTGCGCCGCGCCCCCGCGGGTCGTTCGTGAACACATGGTCGGTGGAAGGGTTTATCTCGGAAGGGTTCCAACCGGCGGAGCTTGGCTGGGGCACCCATGAACCTTGGTTCCCCCCAAACGCCCACCGTCAGGAAACAGGCTGCAAGGCCGCGATCTGGATGGAACGCCCCGGAGCCGTCACGCGGGTGCATACGTGGTGCCCCACGCCGGGGCCGCAGTTCGGCTATCTGGTCACCCATAATGAAGCCGTGTCGATCAGCGATTACTACACCGTCGGCGAAGGTCACGAGCCCGAGTATCGCCCCACCTGCCATTACGCCTACCACCCCTGCGATGACGCGGTTCTTTCCCTGCACGAAATGTTCGGCTCGGGCGAGACCCAAACCACCCACCATATTCTGGGTGAGGACGAGATCGTTGAAGGCATCGACGAGTTGGGCGTGCTTCTTTACGGCCACGACAAGAACGCCCTTTGGTTTGGGTCGCGCCTGTCGAATGAAGAAGCCAAGACCCTTGCGCCGTACCAGAACGCAACTGGGTTGCAGGTCACCAGCGCCGTGCTGGCGGGCATGGTTTGGGCGCTGGAGAACCCCGGCGCAGGCATCGTGGAAAGCGACGAGATGGACCACGCCCGCTGCCTGGAGGTACAACGCCCCTATCTGGGGCCGGTAGAGGCCCATTACACCGATTGGACCCCTCTGCAGGACCGGTGGGAATTGTTTGATGAGGATCTGGATCAGGATGAGCCCTGGGCCTTCCGCAACGTGCTGGCGACCTGATCGGTCGGATCTTCGAAAACCACGCGCCGTCTCTCGCCATTCCCTGCGGATGGGCGTAAGTCGGTGCCATGGCTCTCGGCGACTCCCTTAACACGATGACCCTGGACGAAGGGCGCACGCTGCCCTTCTGGCGGCGGCCCATTGCGCTGTTGGCATTGATGGCCTTCGCCATGCCTGTGGCGTTTTCGACGTGGTCCGCCTTGCTGAACAACTTCGTGGTCGAGGTCGCCAACTTCGATGGCTCGGACGTGGGCTGGTTGCATACGGTACGCGAAATTCCGGGCTTTCTGGCAATCGGAGTCATCTTCCTTCTGTTATTCGTGCGCGAGCAGGTGTTGGGGCTGATGTCCCTTCTGCTTCTGGGCGCGGCCACGGCGATGACGGCGCAGTTCCCTTCCATGGGCGGCCTTCTGATCGTGACGCTGCTTAGCTCCATCGGGTTCCACTACTACGAGACCGTGAACCAATCGCTTCAGTTGCAATGGATACAAAAGAACCGTGCGCCCCAGGTGTTGGGTATCTTGATGGGCGTCGGGTCCGGCGCGACGTTGCTGGCCTATCTGTTGATCATGGCGACGTGGGACACATTCGATCTGAGCTATGATCTGGTCTACTGGGTGTCGGGCGGGGCCACGGCGCTGATCGCGCTGGCCTGCTTTTTCCTGTTTCCCCAGTTCGAAAGCCCGAACCCCCAGAAGAAAGAGATGGTCCTGCGCCGTCGCTATTGGCTGTATTATGCGCTGCAATTCATGTCCGGGTCGCGCCGCCAGATCTTCATGGTCTTCGTGCCCTTCATGATGGTGGAGCGCTACGGTTTCGGCACCGATGACATGACACGCCTGCTGATGGTGGGCTTTGCCGTCAACATGGTGGTCGCCCCCCTGTTCGGGCGGGTGGTTTCCTGGGTCGGAGAGCGTTTCGCTTTGATCGTGGAATACTCCGGCCTTGCGGCGGTGTTCTTGGGCTATATGGCGCTCTATTTTCTGGAACTGGGGTGGATCTTCGCCTCGGTCCTATACGTGCTGAACCAATTGTTCTTCGGGCTGGCATTGGCGATCAAAACCTACTTCCAGAAAATCGCCTCTCCTGAAGACATCGCGCCCACGGCGGCTGTGGCCTTCACCATCAACCATATCGCGGCCGTGTTCCTTCCGGCGGGCCTTGGCTACCTTTGGTTGGTGTCCCCGACATCGGTGTTCGTGGTGGCGTGTGGCATGGCGGCGGTGTCGTTTGTGCTGTCGCTTCTGGTGCCGCGCCATCCGACAACGGGGAACGAGACGGTGTTTTCCCGAGGCGTCGCGCAGCCCGCTGAATAATATCGCCTAAGGCCGACGTCAGATGTCAGTGCCGTTCCGGGGACAAAGGGGCGTGATGTCAAACGCCTGAATGCGGCTGTTGCGCAGGTTGATTTGAAGCTCGCTTTCGCAGCCGGAAACGGCCTCTCCCACTCCGTACAGCTCGGTTGAACGTGTATCGCCAAAGCCGTTGGTGCTGCGCGACGAAAAGCCGATGTGATCCCATGGTTCGATGGGGCTGAATAGCCGCCGCAACCCGCCCGGGCCGACACGCTGGATCAGCGCCGCCGTCATGAGGTCTTCTGCCTCGCCGTATTGCTCTGCCGCTATATGGGTCAGGAATGCGCGAGCAATGGCTACGTCTTCGCGCTGGCCTTCAAATGCTTTCCATCCAAGCGCCCCCATGGCGGCCACAGCCACCAAGGCCAGCGAGATCGGCACGATGGCGCGCCGAAAACCGCCGGGGCGAGGGGCGGGGGGCTGGTTGTCCAGATCAGGCATCGCTGGCGCCACCCCGGCAGAGGGGGGAGATGTCGAAGAAAGTGATAACGCCATCCCGCAGGTCGAACCGAAGTTCGCTTTCGCATCCACTGTCGGTTGTGCCCGTGCCGGTCAGCTCGGTGGAGCGTGACCCGTTGGACGAGGAGAAGCTGATCGAGGGGAAGCTGATATCCGTATAGACCTCCATCCCGGAAAGCAGGTTGGCAAGGTCTTCCACGCTGTGCTGCTCGCGGATCGAGGCGGACAGAAGCGCGTGCGCCTCGGCGGTTTCACCGGCAGCGGCGTGGGTCATGAACAGACGAGACGTCTCTGCGTCATCCTTTTGTCCCTGAAAGCCGAAGTAGAACGCCCCCGCGATGATGATGGCCGCGCCCAGTAACGTCACAAGTAGGCCACGTGGTCCCTTAAGCATCGGTTTTCCTTCCATCCAGATGTTTTCTTATGCCTACACTATTAGGCTGTGCCGCCATATCTGCGGAAATCCACCAGTTAAATCGCGGGGGATTTGCCATGGGCCGCCAAAGCGGCTACCGAACGGCGAAACATCGCATCGGAGCCCCCATGCCTACTTGGACCGCCTTGACCACCCTGCCACAAAAACCCCCCGCTGAAGCTTTGGGGGAAGCCTTGGAGCAGCTAGAGCCCGCGCCCACCGGCGTCGGCGTGTTTGAGATGGAAGACGGCTCGGGCCTGTTCGAGGTGGGCGCCTATTTCATCGAGGCCCCCGATGAGATCGCCCTGGCAATCCTTGCCGCCGCCTATGGTGCGAAGGACTTCGCTGTGTCCGAGATCCCGGAGACAGATTGGGTCGCGCACGTTCGCCGAGAACTGCACCCGGTCGAGGCGGGGCGCTTCTTCGTCTACGGCAGCCACGACGCTGACAAGGTGCCTGAAGGGGCGATTCCCTTGCTGATTGAAGCGGCAATGGCGTTCGGAACGGGGCACCACGGGACCACAAAAGGTTGTCTCGAAGCCGTGGACAAACTGTTTACGGACGGATTTTCGCCACATTCCGTGGCCGATATTGGCTGCGGAACGGCGGTGTTGGCGATCGCTGCGGCGAAGGTTTTGAACCTTCCGGTCATGGCCTCTGACATTGATCCCCAAGCGGTCGATGTGGCCCTTGTGAACGCGTCCGCCAATGGCGTGGCCGGACTGGTTTCCTGCGTGGAGGCGGCTGGTTTCGATCATCCGGCGATTGCGGAGATTGGCCCCTATGACCTTGTTTTTGCTAACATTCTCAAAGGTCCGCTGGTAGAACTTGCCCCCGATGTGGCCTTGCACACGAAAGACGGCGGGTATGTCATTTTGTCGGGTATTCTGAATGCGCAGGCTGATGATGTGATTGCAGCCTACAAGGCGCAGAACCTTGGCTTGCACGCGCGTGATGAGATCGGAGAATGGACGACATTGACGTTGCGGAAGGCGTCCTGAGGGGCGCGCCTCGCGGCGAACCAATACCGCCTAAAAGTTGTCGTATTTATACCGGATCATCGCTATATTCATCCTTGGTGGGGGCAGTTAATGAGTAGAGCTGTCCCAATGGCAAACGAAACAGAACAGTTTAACGATCGCTTGAATCGTATTGAAAACGTCCGACGTCGTAATCGGGGCGGTATGGGTTTTGTTGTCCATCCTGACGGAGTGGTCACATCCATCGGTAAGCCATCATCCAGATTGCGCTTTGGATTCCCGCTGAAAGGTCTCATCTTGGGATTCATCGTGGCAGTTGCCGTGAAATCCTATCTGATGTGGGCGGTTGGATCGGAAGTCTACTCTCTCCAAGTAGAAAGCATGTTGACGGGCCAGGCGTTTGAGCAATTGGCCGCGATGGTCCTCATGCCGGACGCGATCTCGCTTTGGATGGTAGACCGCTACGACGCGATTTACGCATTTGTTCAAGCTGGTCTGGCGGCGGGCGAGCCCGCCTGACGACTTGGTCAGATGTGAAGCGAGCCTTTCGACAAGGCTTGGTCACGGCCTGTGCAATTTGACGTTGCACAGGCCGCTTCCTTTTCCGGGACACAAAAAAAGCGGCTTGGGGATGCACCCCAGCCGCTTTTTACGTTTCAGCTGTTTCAGCCGATTAGCCGTAGTAACGACCATGTGCGATATCGTCGATGTCGCCGCGGCACAGGCCGAGGTCGTCAAGTTCGCGATTGGACAGCGACGACAGCGCTTTACGCGTGACGCGTGCGTCGTTCCAGATTGCGATGCGTGCCACCAGATCGGAGAGCACACGTGTTACATTGAAGCCTGCGCCGAGAGGGCGATTGGTGATCGAGGCCATAGGTCTCATCCTTTCCAGTTCGTGTTGGTAGAAGTGACGGGGGATAATTCCGTTCCGCCGATGAACCGCAGATAGAGATGCGATTTGCCCCAAACAAGCCGATTTTATTGCATGGGTCCCATGCGTTTTCTGCATAGCTGAATTCCAAGTTAACGCGCGGAAAGTAAACGATTAATTTGGGATTTCATGTCGCGAATGAACCCAGGAATGTCGTTATCGGCGCTCAAAAAACCGGCATGTCGAAAACGTACCGGAAAATGTCGAAAACGACCCGCTTTGGGCATCGGTTCTTGGCGATGTTCGCGTTTCGTGCTAATGGAGTGAAAAGCCGGAAACAGGCATACCCACGGGCGGAGCGGGCGACATGCGAATTATTGGGATCGACCCGGGGCTCAGAACGCTCGGCTGGGGGGTGATTGAGGCCGAAAATGGCCGCCTGAGCCACGTCGCCAACGGTCAATGCCGGTCGCAGGGAACCGATTTGGCGCTACGTCTTCTATCGCTTCATACGCAACTCAGCGCCGTTATGGCGCAGTATCACCCCGACGCTGCCGCCGTGGAGCAGACCTTCGTGAACCGAGATGGCGCAGGCACCCTGAAGTTGGGTCAGGCACGGGGCATCGCAATGCTGGTGCCCGCGCAGGCCGGGCTGACCGTGGGGGAATATGCGCCCAACGCGGTGAAAAAGGCTGTCGTGGGCGTGGGTCATGCCGACAAGAAACAAGTGGAACATATGGTGCGGCTGCAACTGCCGGGCTGCGCGCCCGCGGGGCCAGACGCGGCGGACGCGCTGGCGATTGCGATCTGCCATTCGTTTCATGCCGCCACGGCCGGCCGTTTGGCCGCCGCGATAGGAGCAGGGCGATGATTGGGAAGCTGACGGGACGGTTGGACTACAAGGGCCCGGATCACGCGCTGATCGACGTGCGGGGCGTGGGCTACGTTGTGCATTGCTCGGAGCGTACCCTTGCCTCGCTGCCGGGCAGCGGAGAGGCGGTGGCGCTTTATACCGAGATGCTGGTGCGCGAAGATTTGTTGCAGCTTTTCGGGTTCCTAACGCCATACGAAAAGGAATGGCACCGGTTGCTGACCTCGGTGCAAGGGGTGGGGGCGAAGGCCTCGATGGCGATCCTGGGCACATTGGGGCCGGAAGGGGCGGCGAGAGCGATCACTTTGGGCGATGCCACGGCAATCAAGGCGGCTCCGGGGGTGGGGCCGAAACTGGCGCAGCGCGTGGTGATGGAGTTGAAAGACAAGGCACCCGCCGTCATGGCAATGGGCGGCACGCTGGATGCAGCGATGGACGCGGTCGTGGCCGATGACCTGCCCGCGACCGCAACGCCTGCAAGCGCCCCGAAGAAACCGGCCGCAGCCAAACGCCCCGCCTCCAACATGCAGGCCGAGGCGCTTTCGGCGCTACAAAACCTGGGCTACGGCCCCTCCGACGCGGCGCAGGCCGTGGCGCAAGCCGCCGAAGATGCCTCGGACACGCCCGATTTGATCCGCCAAGCCCTGCGCCTGCTGGCTCCGAAAGATTGATCGCCCATGCCCTCGTCTAGCCCCCAAAGCCTTGCAAGGCTTTGTGCAAACCCTTGCAAGGGTTTGCGGCACCCCATGGCCAATGTCGCGCTCGGTTGCCATAAGGTGGCTCCATGACCGAACCTGACCCAACCCTGCGCGCAGAGCGTTTACCCGACGACGACCGCGCCCTGCGTCCGCAATCGCTGGATGACTTCACCGGGCAGGAAGAGGCCCGCGCCAACCTGCGTGTGTTCATCGAGAGCGCCCGTAAACGCGGCGAGGCGATGGATCATGTGTTGTTCCACGGCCCTCCTGGGCTTGGGAAAACGACGCTGGCGCAGATTATGGCGAAGGAATTGGGGGTGGGCTTCCGCATGACCTCTGGTCCCGTACTCGCCAAGGCCGGCGATCTGGCGGCGATCCTGACCAACCTCGAGGCCCATGACGTCTTGTTCATCGACGAAATCCATCGCCTCAACCCGGTGGTCGAGGAAATCCTCTATCCCGCGCTTGAGGATTTTGAATTGGATCTGGTGATTGGCGAAGGCCCCGCTGCGCGCACCGTGCGGATTGAGTTGCAGCCCTTCACCCTTGTCGGCGCCACCACGCGCCTTGGTCTGCTGACCACGCCCCTGCGCGACCGTTTCGGCATCCCGACGCGCCTGAATTTCTACTCCATTGATGAGCTTGACCAAATCGTTGCCCGTGGAGCGCGTCTTGCTGGGATCGAGGCGGACCCCAAAGGCACCGCCGAAATCGCCAAACGCGCCCGTGGGACGCCTCGGATTGCCGGGCGGCTTTTGCGGCGGGTCATCGACTTTGCCGTCGTTGAAGGAAACGGTCGACTGACCCAAGAGATTGCCGATAGTGCGTTGACGCGTCTTGGGGTCGATGTCTTGGGCCTTGATGGGTCGGATCGGCGTTATCTGTCGCTGATCGCCGAAAACTACAACGGCGGCCCTGTGGGGATCGAAACGGTGGCCGCCGCCTTGGCCGAACCACGCGATGCCCTGGAGGAAGTGATCGAGCCGTTTCTGCTACAACAGGGCCTGATTGCACGCACCCCTCGGGGGCGGATGCTGGCCCATAAGGGGTGGAGCCATCTAGGCTTGCCGCAACCGCGAAACGAAGGTTTTATCTAGCGCGTCGCCGTTCGGAAGGTTCGAAACCAGAAATACGGCACCAAAACGATGCGCCCCGAGGAGATCCCCATGACCCGCTTGTTGATCGCTGTCCTTGCAGCCATGCTCTTGCCCGCGCCCACTGTTGCGCAAATGGACTTTCTGTATGACGAGGTCCTCAGCACCCGCTTTGGGGACATTCACGCAGTGGGTTCGGACTATCAGTTTACCCTGTGGCACAATCAAACCCAGTTGCCGTTGCCGGAAAACGCCCGCTGGTGGGTGCAATGGGTCGGTGAGCCCGCGCAGGGGGATATTGATTGGGTGGTGGCGGCGCATCATCACGGCGGCAATTCCTGCGGTGGTGGCTACTATATCTTGCGGGTAAGTGCGTCCGCCGTGGTGCCAAGCCGCGAGATTTCCGACTGCGATGGCCGCTTGATGGATATCCGCTTTGGTGAGGATTGGATCGAGGTTGACCGCTTGGACCGCGATATCGAAGTCGCGCTGACGACAATCCGTTGGCAGGGCGATGCGTATTCCGAAACCGATCACTACGCGCCACGCGAAGCACCGGCGGGGCCGGGGGATGACGTTACGCGGTGGATTGGCGAACATGCCTATTCCATTTTGCAAGACGCCAGCGAGCGGGCGCGTTTCGGCACTGCGATGCAGGTTTGGGAGATGCAGGACCTCGCGATCCGCTTGAGCGTTGGCAACTCTGTGGCGCAGGCCGGAGATTGGGTTGTCGGCACCGGTTGTATGCCCCATGCCTGTGGTCTGGAAATGGGGGCAATTGGTATGCGGATCAGTGACGGTGCGGTGGCCGCGATAATTCGGTCTCATGGCGAAGCAGAGCGGGCGTTCGGCCTTGCCAGTGATCCGGCCTTCCGCGCGGCCGTGGCGGAGGGCTTTTAATGAACGATCCAGCGCAGGTTGAAGCCCTGTTCACCCGGGCCGACGGGCAGTTCCTGTTCGCCCGTTGGGGGCGTCCGATTGTGCCGATTGTCTTCGGCGTGGAAGATAGCACAATCTCGGTCTTCAAAGGCGCGATAGAGGCGGTCGTTGCTTTGGCCGGCCACAAGATGGACGAGCAAGACGCCGAATTGGGCGCGAACCTGATGGTGTTCTTCCTGCGTGATTGGGACGAGTTGACCGCGACGCCCAATCTGGACCGGTTGATCCCGGACGTGACCCCCTTGGTTGCCCGCCTGAAAACGGCGCAGGCCAATCAATACCGTAGTTTCCGTTTCGATGAAGACGGCGCAATCAAGGCCGCTTTCGTCTTCATCCGTATGGATGCCGCCATGTCGCAAGCCGGGGCCGACACAATCGCCCTGTCGCAAATCGTCCAGACGATTGTGCTCTGGAGCGATACGGCGTTCCAGGACGCCTCTCCACTGGCAGTGCTGAAAGAAGACGGCCCCGCCGTGCTCAAGCCCGAGATCGCCGAAGTCATTCGGGCCGCTTACGATCCCGTCTTGCCAGCTTCGGCCACCGACAAATCCCACGCCTTGCGCCTATTCGCCCGGATGGGGCAGGCGCAATGATCCATCGCTGGCCCCTGCGCGTGTACTACGAAGACGTCGATCTGGCGGGCATCGTCTATTATGCAAACTACCTCAAATACCTTGAGCGCGGCCGGTCCGAGATGGTCCGAGAGGCGGGGATTTCGCAACTCGACATGAAGGCGTCGGGTCTTGTTTTTGCCGTGCGCCGGGTCGAGGCGGACTACCTGAAACCCGCCAATTATGACGATGAATTGGTGGTCGAGACGCAACTCGATACGCTGAAAGGGGCCAGTTTTGACATGCCTCAGCGGATTCTGCGCGGTGAAGAAGTGCTGCTTCAGGCCCGGATCAAGGTCGTTATCCTCAACACACAAGGGCGTGCGGCCCGTCTTCCGGCGGATATTCGCGCAAAAGTCACAGCGCTTACGGCAAGTGATGGCCCGTGACACGGAATTATTCGCCATAGCCCTTCCGACCTGCTAAACTAAGGCCCAATTGAGGCGCATCAAAATCAGCGCCCTATCGTGACATACGGTGTTGAGGCCGGGGCAGAGGACAGCAGAAGACTTATGGAAACGGAAACGCTCGCGTTGGCGACTGAGGCGGACTTTACCCTCATCGCTCTTTTCTTTCGTGCAAGCCTGATCGTTCAGTTGGTCATGATCGCTTTGATCGTGGCCTCTGTTTGGGTCTGGGCAATTGCCTTCTCGAAATTCGCCATGTTCCGGCGGTCACGGGCCAATGCGGCGGCGTTTGATGTCGCCTTCTGGTCCGGTGAGCCGCTGGATGAGTTCTATGACAAGGTGGCCGATGCGCCCGGTTCGGCCTCGGAACGGGTCTTCGTGGCGGGGATGACGGAATGGCGTCGGTCCCTGCGCGATGACGGCGCGTTGATCCCCGGCGTGCAGCAGCGGGTGGACCGCTCCATGGACGTCGCTATTGCGCGGGAATCCGCGCGGATGACAAACGGTTTGACGTTTCTGGCAACCACCGGTGCGACCGCGCCCTTCGTGGGCCTGTTCGGCACCGTCTGGGGCATCATGCGGGCGTTCCAGGAGATCGCGATTTCCGGGCAAACGTCCCTTGCCGTCGTGGCACCGGGCATTGCCGAGGCGCTTTTGGCTACCGGCCTTGGCCTTCTGGCCGCGATCCCTGCGGTGATCCTCTACAACAAATTGTCCAACGATGCCGATGGGATCATCGGCACCTATGAAAGCTTTGCAGACGAATTCTCGACCCTGCTGAGCAGGCAGCTGGACTGATGGGCACGTCGGTCGCACAGCGCGGCGGCGGGGGCCGTCGGCGGGGCAGGGGGCGCCGCAGTGCCGCGCGTCCCATGGCGGAAATCAACGTCACGCCATTTGTGGACGTGATGTTGTGCCTTCTGATTATTTTCATGGTCGCCGCCCCCCTGATGACTGTGGGCGTGCCGATTGACTTGCCCGATACCTCTGCCGAAGCTTTGCCGAGTGAGCAGGAAGAACCGCTGACCGTGACGCTCGCCGCCGATGGTCGGGTGATGCTGCAAACCACTGAAGTCGCGCGGTACGAGATTATTCCCCGCCTTCAAGCGATTGCCGCAGAACGCGACAGCCCGCGCATTTTCGTGCGGGCCGATGGGGGCATCCCTTACGAGCAGGTGATGGAAGTCATGGGTGCGCTGAACGCGGGCGGCTTTCGGGAAATCGGTCTGGTCACAGATGCGGGCGGTCCGCGCCTGAATGGCGCCGCGGAAGTAGGGGAGTGACGCGACGATGCGCCGGTCTCTCTATGCCTCTGGACTAGCACACTTGGCACTGCTCGCATGGGTGGTGTTCGGTGGCATGCTGTTTGATCGCAGCCCCGAGGCAGAGTTTCAGGTGACAGGCGTGACGCTGATGTCAGTGGCGGAATTCGACGCGCTGACCAACGCCGCCCCCGCACCCCTGGCCGACGTGCAGCCCGCCGCGCTGGAGCAACCCGCAACGCCCGAAGAAACCTCGGCCCCTGCCGCCGAAGCGCCGCCACCGGCGCAGGACACCCCCGCCGAGACCCAAGCCCCACCGCCCGAGCAAACGCCGGTCCCGGTAGAGCCCGTGCCGGATACCGCTGTCATCGACGACGTAGCCCCCTTGGCCCCGCCCCCCGGGGCGCCGGACGCTCAGGTGTCGCCGACGCCGCGCCCCGACAGCGCGCCGCGCGTGGCCCCCGTCGCAGCCCCGTTGCCTGAACCCGATGTGGAAACCGCCCCCGACGTGTTGGAGCAACCCACCGAACCGCTGGTGGCCGAAGAAACGCCGGTAGAGGAAACCCCGGACACCGCGCCCGAGGAAGCCACAACCGAGATCGTGACCGAAGCGGAGGAGCCCGCCGCAGCACCTCTGGGGCCGACATCATCGCGTCGGCCCACAGCCCGTCCGGCCCGGCCCGCACCGGTAGAAGAACCCGTGGAAGTCGCGGCTGAAACGCCGGTTGAAACCCCGGCAGAGACACCCGCGGCGACCGAAACGCCGTCGGAGGCTGAAACTGACCCCTTGGCTGCTGCCATCGCTTCGGCCGTGGCCGATGCCGTGGCAGCGCCTGATCCGGCCCCTGCGCCCGCCGCGACCTCTGGCCCGCCGCTGTCGCAAGGGGTGCGCGACGGGTTCCGCGTCGCCGTGCAGGCGTGCTGGAACGTCGGCGCGTTGTCGACCGAGGCACTGGGGACGACCGTGGTGCTGGCCTTCGACATGGCCCGCGATGCCCGTCCTGATGCGGGCACGATCCGCATGATTGAATCCTCAGGTGGATCGGATGCCGCCGCCCGCCAAGCCTATGAGGCCGCCCGCCGCGCGATTATTCGCTGTGGTGCCAACGGCTTTGACCTGCCTCTCGAAAGTTACGACCGTTGGAGCCAGATTGAACTGGTCTTCAACCCTGATGGAATGCGCCTGCGATGACCCGATTTGCCCTGATCCTCAGCCTTCTTGCATCCCTTGGCGCGGCGCCCGTTGCCGCCGATGTGGTGCCACAGATGCGCCCCGATGACCTGGTGGAGCGGAACCGCGCCGCGGCTACCGCTGCGGCAGACGTGCAGGAACAAGTCGCGCAAACAGAAGTTGAGGCTGCCACCCCTGATCGCGCCGCGATTGCCGCGCGGATTTCCGGCGCGATCCGCAGCTGCTGGAACGTCACCAACCTGGCCGACGAAGCGTTAGCGGTTCGCATTAACGTCGCGTTCGAGACAACGCCGGAAGGCCAATTGATCCGCGAATCCATCGAAATGACCCATTATGAAAACGGCACCCAAGACGCCGCTGAAGAAGCCCTTGGCGCGGCCTTCCGGGCGATTATGCGCTGTGCGGAAATGGGCCTTGATCTGCCGCCCGAAACGCATCCGATCTGGCAGCGGGTCGAGATGATCTTCGATGCGGCAAGTATGGTGACGCGATGATCCGATTTGTAATTGTATTCAGTATTTTAGCCGCACCGTTGGCGGCACAGACGGCCCTGCAAGACCGGCCGGGGCGGTGGATTGGCAACCCCCGATTGTCAGAACCGTCGGCCACGCCCGCTCCGGTGCTGGAAGCGCCCGCATCCGGTCCGCTTATTTCCGCAGGCCCTGCGTCCGGTCCCTTGTTGGGCGCCACATCGGACCCTGAGCCGGTCATCGTGCTGACGGCTCCTGAAACCTCGATCCTTTTGACGCCGCCGGTTGAGGTTTCAACAGCGGCGCGCCCCGCGGTGCCGGATACCCGGCCCACGCCCCGCCCCGCCCGTGCGGTCGCGGATGTTGCTGTGGAAGAAGAGGTAGAAGTCGCGGCCCTGCCCGTGGACCTCGCGCCAGACGCAGCGGTTGAGGTGGCGTCCGTTGCGTCACTCCCCGAGATGCCGACCGTCGCAGTCACCGTTGAGCCAACACCCGCGCCGGTCGCGGAAGACCCCCCTCTGGAAATTGCCGCGCTTTCCGAGCGCCGTCCCGCTCCGCGCCCCGAGGCCGAGGCTACAGCCGCCATGGCTGAGGCGCTGGCCGCAGAGCTGCAAGCAAGCGCCCACGCGATCACGACAGCAGCGCCCCGCACGGTGCCACAAACCCATGACATCGCCCCGGAAGAGGCCTTGGCACCGGTCTCTTTGATGGATGTGCCCGAAGTGCCGGCGCCAGTCTCTGCCGTTCCCGTGCGCGCTCTGCCCGAGGCGACCGCCCCGATTGTGCCGTCGCCGGTCTTGTCCGCCCCCGTGGTCACCGCGCGAGACCTGTCCGCGCCCGCGGCTGTACCGGTGCTTGCAGCCGCGTCTTTGGTCGCTGCGCACCCAAGCGCTACGACACCGTCGTCGGCCGTCTACCTGTCCACCAGCCCCACCAATGCCCGGCCCGTCGTTCAGACTGTGGCCTTTGTGATGCCGCCCTTGGATCAGGCCCCTATCCTGCCGCGTCTGCATCCTTCAGGGCCTTGGGCGTTGGAGGCAATCGCCAGGCTGGACTCGCCGCAGGTGGCACAGCTTTCTGCGGCGCTGTTACCCGTTGCCAGCCCGCAGCCGGATGCCGTGGCGCGGCTTGGGCGTTCTGCCATGCCGTCCCATGATCCGTTCCCCTTGTCTGCTTTGCCTCCCTCGGCGCTGGCGCAAGGCCCGGACGCGATGGCGCGGACGATCCAACCGCCGTTTCCTTTCGCTGAGGGACACGCCGCCGTTGTGTTCGGGGCGGCACCCGTTGTCCCCGTACGCTCGCCTGTCATGGCCCCTGCGGCCCTGCCCGAAAGGGACGCGCAAGTCACGGACCCGGATGCGCCCGTGGCCTTGCCCGCCCCTGACGCCGGGGCGGTAGCGCGGATGATGGACGATGCGATGATTTGCTGGCGCTTGGCTGATCTGCCCGCAGAGGCGCAATGGGCGCAGCTTTCGGTCGATGTGGCTTTGGACGAGACCAACATGCCCTCGGCCCCCTCCATCCGGCTGACCGGGTTTGCCCATGTCGTGTCTGGCGCCGCAGAGCAGGCCTATAGGGCCGCCCATGCGGCGCTGATGGGCTGTGCCGAGGCCACCGCGCAAGAGGCGGCAACGGCCCCAACGACGCTTATTTTTGATCATAGCGGGGTGCGGATTAGATGACCTGTACCCCATCGGAATTCCTTGAAGGAGGTTACACATGTTGAACCGCCGCACGTTTATTCGCGCCACCTCGGCTTTGACGGCATCCACGGCTCTGCCAAGCTTTGCCTTTGCACAGGCAGGCCCATTGCGGTTGGAAATCACCGAAGGGGTGATTGAACCACTGCCCTTTGCGCTGCCCACCTTTCTGCCCCAGGGCAACGCGGGCGATGTGGCCGCAGACGTCAGCCGAGTGATTGCCGCTGACCTACGCGGCACCGGCCTGTTCCGGCAGATCCCGCAGGATGCCTACATCAGCCAGATCACCAACTTTAGCGCCCCCGTGGCTTATCCCGATTGGCAAGCGATCAACGCGCAGGCGCTCATTACCGGTGAAGTCGAGCTGCGCGATGACGGTCAGATCGTCGTGCGGTTCCGTCTGTTTGATATCTTCAGCCAAGCGCCTCTGGGTGAAGGGTTGCAGTTCGTTGGCCCCGCCGACAGCTGGCGGCGCATGGCCCATACGGTGGCCGATCAGGTCTATTCGCGGATTACGGGCGAGGGGGGGTACTTCGATACCCGCGTCGCTTTCATTGCAGAAGAGGGGCCCAAGAACGCCCGCCTCAAGCGCTTGGCGATCATGGATTACGATGGCGCGAACGTGCAGTATCTCACGGATTCCCGGGCCATCGTTCTGGCCCCGCGCTTCTCGCCGCAGGGTGACCGTATCCTCTATACCAGCTATGAGAGTGGCTTCCCGCAGGTCTACATCATGGACGTCGCCACGGTGCAGCGCCGCCCACTGGAAGCGATCCCGGCGGAAACCATGACCTTCTCGCCGCGCTTCGCGCCGGATGGTCAATCGGTGGTGTTCAGCCTCGTGGATGGGTCTAACACCGATATCTATTCGCTTGATCTGGCAACGGGCACACGCACGCGCCTGACGCAGGCACCGTCGATTGAAACGGCACCGTCGTTCTCGCCCGATGGCAGCGAGATCACCTTTGAAAGCGACCGTTCGGGCGGACAGCAGATCTATGTGATGGCCGCAACCGGAGGGGAGCCGCGCAGGATCTCCGCAGGTACGGGGCGCTATGGCACACCGGTCTGGTCGCCAAGGGGCGATTACATCGCCTTCACGAAACAGGAAAACGGGCGCTTCCACATTGGCGTGATGCGCACCGATGGCTCGGAAGAACGCTTGTTGACCTCGTCCTTCCTGGATGAAGGCCCGACCTGGGCCCCGAACGGTCGCGTCATCATGTTTACCCGCGAAACGCCGGGCGATGATGGGGCACCGGCGGTCTATTCGGTGGATATCTCGGGGCGGAACCTGCAACGGGTCGCAACGCCCGGCATGGCATCCGACCCGGCATGGTCTCCGCTGCAAACGTAATTGGCGCGGGCAAGCCGCCCATGCTATATTGAACAAAACAATAGCTCCGAGGATCAGAGCACATGACTTTTTCTTTCCTAAAACCAACCCTAGTGGTCGCAACCCTTGCCCTTGCGGCCTGTTCCCAAGGCGGCCTGAACGGTGACGTGGATGGTGCAGGCGCAGGGGCTGCCGCGAATGGCATCGGCACCGGCGGCGTGAATGACCCGACAAGCCCCGCCTACTTCAACTCGGTCGTCGGTGATCGCATTCTGTTCGCCGTGGACCAATCCTCTCTGTCGTCCGAGGCGCAGGGCGTTTTGGCGGGGCAAGCGCAGTGGTTGCTGTCGAACCCGGAGTTCACGGCCCTTATCGAAGGGCACGCGGATGAGCAGGGCACGCGGGAATACAACCTTGCCCTGGGCGCACGCCGCGCGTCGGCCGTGCGGGAATACCTTGTGAGCCAAGGGGTGCCAGACTCGCGCCTGCGCACGATTTCTTACGGCAAAGAACGCCCCCTTCAGATTTGCTCGACCGAGGCATGCTACAGCCAGAACCGTCGCGCTGTGACGGTGATCTCTGCTGGTTTGGGGGCCTGATCGCATGCGTCTTGCATTGGCAGTTTGTTGTGCGTTGATCGCGGGGCCTTCGCTGGCCCAGGACAACACGCAGACTTTGGCGGACATCCGGCAGGAGCTGTCGGTGCTTTACGTCGAAATCCAGCGCCTGCGGAGCGAGTTGAATACGACGGGCGGCGCGACGGGTTCTGGGGCCAGCGGCTCGACCTTGGACCGGGTGAACGCGATTGAGGCCGAGGTGACGCGGCTGACATCCCTGACGGAACGATTACAGCTTAACGTCGATAGCGTGGTGCGTGATGGCACGAACCGGATCGGTGACCTGGAGTTCCGCCTGTGCGAATTGGAACCGGGTTGCGACATTGGCTCGCTTGGAGAAACGCCGTCCTTGGGCGGGGTGACGCCCACCTCCGGTGGGGGCAGCACGGCGGCTATTCAGGCAACGCCGTTGCCTTCCACGCCGCAGCCCTCGGGCTTGGCGGTGGCGGAGCAATCGGATTACGACCGGGCCAATGCCGCGTTTGAGGCGGGCGATTACACCGACGCCGCGACGCTGTTTTTGTCCTTCACCGAGACCTACCCCGGATCGCCTCTATCGGCCGATGCCCACTACCTGCGCGGAGAGGCCGAGGCCAATCAGGGCCGTTGGAACCCCGCCGCGCGGGCGTTTCTTGCGGCGTTCTCCGCCGGGCCCGAGGACGCACGGGCACCCACGGCGCTGACCTCTCTTGGGGTGGCCTTGGCGCAGATCGGCCAGCCGGAAGAAGCCTGCCTGACGCTCGCGGAAGTCGCCGTGCGCTTCCCGGGCACGGCGTCGGTTGCCGAAGCGCAGGCCGAGATGGGGCGCTTGGGCTGTCAGTGACCCAAGACCTGCCCCAACACTTCGCCGACCAGATGGGTCGGCTCTTGGGGCCAGAGTTTCCAGAGAAAATTGCCCTCGCTGTCAGCGGTGGGGGCGACAGCATGGCGATGCTGACCCTCGCCCATGGATGGGCGCGGGTGTACGGCGTCGCCCTTCATGTGGTGACCGTCGATCACGGATTGCGGCCGGAAAGCTGCGAGGAGGCCGCGCAAGTGGCCGAGGAGTGCGCCGCGCTCGGGCATCCCCACACGACACTGAACTGGCACTGGGACGGGCAGGGCAATTTGCAAGACGCCGCCCGTCGCGCGCGCCTGCGCCTGATCGGCGACTGGCGCGGGGATATCGCCCATGTCCTTCTGGCCCACACCCAAGAGGACCAAGCCGAAACCCTTCTGATGCGCCTGGTCCGTGGCTCAGGGGTAGAGGGGTTGTCGGCCATGGCGGACACCCGTGGCATGGGCGGCTGGCACATCGTGCGTCCGCTTCTGTCAACGACACGGGCCGCCCTGCGCCACTACATAGACGTGTTGAAAGTGCCTTATGTCGATGATCCCTCGAACGAGGATGCCACCTATGAGCGGGTGCGCATGCGCAAGGCGATTGCCGCGCTTGGGCTCGATGTAGCGGGGCTAAGTGACACCGCGCACCGCATGGACCGGGCCCGTACGGCGCTGTGGGCGCGGGCCGCAGATGTGGCTGCCTCATACGTCACTCAAGGCTCTTTCGGAGATCTGCGGATCGACCGTGATGCTTTCGCGAGGGTGGAGCGTGATACCCAACTTCGCCTTCTGGCGGCCGCCCTTCAGTGGGTGTCCCACGCACCTTATCGCCCCCGTGCCTCTGCCCTTGAAGGGCTTTTGGATCGCGCCCTTGGCGGCGGCGGCGGGACGTTGCAGGGGGCCGAGGTGCGCGTCGGCAAGAGCCACCTTCAAGTCCTGCGCGAGTTTGCGGCCCTCAAGAACACGTTGGCGGCACCGCCCCTTTGGGACGGACGGTGGGAAGTCGCGGGGAAGGGGATTGAGCGCTACTCCCTTCGTGCCCTTGGACCCGACGGATGGGCGCAATTGCCCAAAGATGCGGCCCTTCCTGACGGGCTGTCTTTTCATATCGCCCAAACCCTTCCCGCGCTGTTCGATAACGACCGCCTCGCAGGCTTTGCGCCGGTGAATTTCGGGGCAGAGCACGTCGTGCGATTGTGTTCAGATGAAGGATCATTCGTCGCATCCCTGCTTTCACGTTGAACTCAGCCGCTTACCGCTTATCTTAGAGAAAACGCGTGGGTCTTTCCCGCGCCTTCCCCCGTTTGAGGAGACGTGCCTTGGGCAACGCGAGAAATATCGCATTTTGGGTCATTCTGTTCCTGCTGATCCTGGCTCTTTTTAACCTGTTTTCAGGTGGTCAAAGCCAAGTGAATAGCCGGACCGTGGCCTATTCCGATTTCGTTCAACAAGTTGAAAACGGTAGTGTAATCTCTGCCACACTGGACGGCGAGAACGTGCAGTTTACCACCGGCGAAGGGGCGTTCTCGACCATCGCGCCATCGGACGCGGAAACCACCGCCACCTTGCTGAACAACGATGTCCGCATCGAAGCGCGGGCGCAGCAGCAATCGGGCTTCCTCAGCATTCTGTCCCTGTGGCTTCCGGTGCTTGTCCTGATCGGCATCTGGATTTTCTTCATGAACCGGATGCAAGGCGGCGGCAAAGGCGGGGCGATGGGCTTTGGTAAATCCAAGGCGAAACTGCTGACGGAAAAGCATGGCCGTGTGACGTTCGATGACGTTGCGGGCATTGATGAAGCCAAGGAAGAGCTGGAAGAGATCGTGGAATTCCTGCGCAACCCGCAGAAGTTCAGCCGTTTGGGCGGCAAGATCCCCAAAGGTGCGCTTTTGGTGGGCCCTCCGGGCACCGGTAAAACGCTTCTGGCACGCGCCATCGCGGGCGAAGCTGGCGTGCCGTTCTTCACCATTTCGGGCTCGGACTTCGTGGAGATGTTCGTGGGCGTCGGCGCAAGCCGTGTGCGCGACATGTTTGAACAAGCCAAAAAGAACGCGCCCTGCATCGTGTTTATTGACGAAATTGACGCCGTGGGCCGGTCCCGTGGGGCCGGTTACGGCGGTGGCAATGATGAGCGTGAACAGACGTTGAACCAGCTTCTGGTGGAGATGGATGGCTTTGAGGCCAATGAGGGCATCATTATCGTCGCCGCCACCAACCGCCCCGACGTGTTGGACCCCGCGCTGCTGCGTCCGGGTCGCTTCGACCGTCAGGTGCAAGTGCCCAACCCTGACATCAAGGGCCGGGAGCGGATCTTGGGCGTTCACGCCCGTAAGGTGCCTCTGGGCCCCGACGTCGACCTGCGCATCATCGCGCGCGGCACGCCCGGTTTCTCGGGCGCTGATCTGGCGAACCTGGTCAACGAATCCGCGCTGATGGCAGCACGGATCGGGCGGCGCTTCGTGACGATGGAAGACTTCGAAAGTGCCAAGGATAAGGTCATGATGGGCTCCGAGCGGCGCTCCATGGTGATGACCGAGGACGAGAAAAAGCTGACCGCCTACCACGAGGCGGGCCACGCGGTGGTGGGCCTGAACGTGCCCGACCACGATCCGATCCACAAAGCCACGATCATCCCGCGTGGCCGGGCCTTGGGGTTGGTTCTGTCCCTGCCTGAGCGGGATCAGTTGAGCGTTTCCTACCGCAAATACACGTCCAAAATCGCCATGGCGATGGGTGGCCGTGTGGCGGAAGAGCTGATCTTCGGCAAAGAAAACATCACCTCTGGCGCGTCCTCGGACATCCAGCAGGTGACAAAGATCGCCCGTGCGATGGTCACGCAATTCGGCTACGCGGAAGAGCTTGGCTATGTCGACTACGCCAACGAACAGCAATCCCATCTGGGCGCTTACGGCGGTGGCACCAACCACTCTGCCGCGACCCAGAAGATCATCGACGATAAGGTTAAGGAACTGGTGGAAGAGGGCTACCAAACCGCCAAGCGCATTCTGACCGAGCGGAGCGAAGATCTTGAGCGTTTGGCGCAAGGCTTGTTGGAATATGAGACGCTGACCGGCAACGAGATCACGAAAGTGATCGCGGGAGAGCCATTGAACCGGGGTGATGACGACGATGAAGCGCCAACATCCGGCGGCACCCCGTCGGTAACGGCGATCCCGAAGTTGAAGCCAAAATCCAAGCCTTCCGAGGATATGGAGCCTGAGCCATCCACTTGAACAGGCCCTGTTCCAGATAGAGAAAAATGAAAGCCCCGGCCAAACTGGTCGGGGCTTTTTGTTGGGCGCGATGCGCCGCCATTGGGCCAACCGAACGTCGTTCAACGCCGCGAAAGTCAGGCCCGATGTTGCGGTCGCGTCACCCCATGAATTTTTTGCGGGCTTCTTCCATCTGGCCTTCCATGTCTTTCCAGGCTTTCTGCATCGTGGCCTGCACGTCCTTGGCAGCGTTCATGTTTGCCTTGCCAAGTTCTTCCATCTGCTTTTCGGCAAGCTTGCGCTGATCGTTCAGGGCTTCCATCTGCTTGACCATCTGCGCTTGGCTGGCCTCGCCAGCTTCCTGCATTTTGGCTTGCATCTTGGTCATCTCTGCGGACCAGGCATCCATCTGTGCCTTGGCTTGAGCCATGAATTCTTTTGAATCGGTCATGAACGTATCTCCTGCTAGTTCAAGGGCAGTGTAGCAGGAATTTGGCCGATGTCGCGGATTACACGGTGGCGACGATCGCGATTCCAGCGGACATGCCCAAGGCGAGGCCGGCGTAGATCATGAGGCTGATGGTATGAAGTTGCATGTTATTCCCCAGTTATGTGACTGACCCCAATGTGGGGCCGCTCTATTAACATACGGTTACCACCGTGCTTTTGTTCCATCCCCGTGCACATTTTTCCTTTTGGAAACGTGGGGTCGTGTTGATGACGGGTTGCCCTGCGAAAATGTCGGAATTGGCCCTGTCGCCCACCGTCCGGCTCGTTATAGGCAATCTAGGCACTGTATTTTCGCGCTTGGGAGAGAGCACCATGGGTTACAAATCTGACATCGAAATCGCCCGTGAGGCGACCAAGCGGCCAATTCAAGAGATCGGCGCGAAGATCGGCATCGAAAGCGCCGACCTGCTGCCCTACGGCCACGACAAGGCCAAGGTTAGCCAATCGTTCATCAATTCCGTGCAGGATCGCGACAACGGCCACCTGATTCTGGTGACCGCGATCAATCCAACGCCCGCGGGCGAAGGCAAAACCACAACGACCGTGGGCTTGGGCGACGGCCTGAACCGCATCGGCAAGAACGCGATGGTTTGTATCCGCGAGGCGTCCCTCGGGCCAAACTTCGGCATGAAAGGCGGTGCTGCGGGCGGTGGCTACGCCCAAGTTGTGCCCATGGAGGATATGAACCTCCACTTCACCGGGGATTTCCATGCGATCACCTCGGCCCATTCTTTGCTGTCGGCGATGATCGACAACCATATCTATTGGGGCAATGAACTGGAAATCGACGTGCGCCGGGTTGTCTGGCGCCGTGTCGTTGACATGAACGACCGGGCGCTGCGGCAGATCACGGCGTCCCTTGGCGGCGTGGCGAACGGCTTCCCTCGGGAAGCGGGCTTTGACATCACCGTGGCGTCGGAAGTCATGGCAATTCTGTGCCTCGCCAAGGACCTCAAGGACCTGCAGGAGCGGCTCGGCGCCATGATCGTGGCCTACCGCCGCGACCGCAGCCCCGTGTTCGCGCGCGACATCAAGGCCGACGGCGCGATGACGGTGCTGTTGAAGGACGCGATGCAGCCCAATATCGTGCAGACGCTGGAGAACAACCCGGCGTTTGTGCACGGCGGCCCGTTCGCCAACATCGCGCACGGCTGCAACTCGGTCATCGCGACGTCGACGGCGCTGAAGCTGTGCGACTACGTGGTGACGGAGGCGGGCTTCGGCGCTGATCTGGGGGCTGAGAAGTTCCTCAACATCAAGTGCCGCAAGGCGGGGCTTGCGCCCTCTGTCGTGGTCGTCGTGGCCACGGTGCGGGCGATGAAGATGAACGGCGGGGTCGCCAAGGCGGACCTGGGCGCGGAGAACGTGGAGGCGGTGCAGAACGGCTGCGCCAACCTGGGCCGCCACATCGAGAACGTGAAATCCTTCGGGGTGCCCGTTGTCGTGGCGATCAACCACTTCGTCACCGACACCGAAGCGGAAGTGCAGGCGGTGAAGGACTACGTCGCCTCCCAGGGGGCAGAAGCCGTGCTCAGCCGTCACTGGGAGCTCGGCTCGGAAGGCTCTGCGCCGCTGGCCGAGAAGGTGGTGGAAGTGATCGAGAAGGGTGAAGCGGACTTCAACACGCTCTACCCCGACGACATGCCGCTGGCCGACAAGATCCAGGCCGTCTGCAAGGGCATCTACCGCGCGGACGAGGCGGTGATGGACAAGAAGATCCTTGATCAGCTGAAGCTGTGGGAGGAGCAAGGATACGGTAACCTGCCGGTATGCATGGCAAAAACGCAGTACTCCTTCACCACGGACCCGAACGAGCGCGGCGCTCCGACGGGCTTCTCCATCCCCGTGCGTGAAGTGCGCCTGAGCGCGGGCGCCGGCTTCATCGTCGCCGTCTGCGGCGAGATCATGACCATGCCCGGCCTGCCCCGCAAACCCTCCGCCGAGGCGATCCACCTCAACGACGCGGGCGACATCGAAGGTTTGTTCTGACATGCATGAAGCCCGCGTGACCTGGCAGTCGGACGGTGATTTCGCCGCTAACCGCTACATGCGCGGGCACATGTGGCGCTTTGACGGCGGGGCCGAGGTCCCGGCGTCGGCTTCCCCCTCAGTGGTGCCAGAGCCGTATTCGGACCCTGCCGCCGTGGACCCGGAGGAGGCCTATATCGCCTCCATCTCCTCGTGCCATATGCTGTGGTTTCTGGATTTCGCCCGGCAAGCGGGGCTGGAGCCCACCCATTACGAGGACCGCGCCACGGGCGAGCTAAAGCGCCAGGACGGCAAAACCTGGATCCCACTCGTGGACCTCAACATTCGTGTTAACTGGGCCAACGCCCCTGACGCTGCGACCCACAAAGCCCTTCACGACAAGGCGCACCGCGCCTGTTTCATCGCGAATTCTGTCCGTACAGAGATCGTGGTTAACCTATTAGAGGACGCTCCATGACGGCGAAAATTATCGACGGAAAGGCCTTTGCGGCCGATGTGCGGGGGCAGGTTGCAGACCATGTAACCCGCTTGAAGTCAGATCACGGCATCACGCCCGGACTGGCGGTGGTTCTGGTCGGGGAAGACCCCGCGAGCGAGGTCTACGTCAGCCACAAACACAAGGCGACCGTTGAGGTCGGGATGCAGTCGTTTGAGCATAAGCTACCCGCTGACACGTCCGAGGAAGACCTGTTTGCCTTGATCGACAAGCTGAACGCCGACCCATCCGTCCACGGCATCTTGTGTCAGTTCCCCGTTCCCGATCATCTGGACGAACGCCGCACCGTGGCGCGAATTGACCCGGCAAAGGATGTCGATGGCCTTAGCGTAACCAACGCGGGCCTTCTGTCGAGTGGCGGCGAAGCCTTGGTCAGCTGCACGCCCTTGGGCTGCCTGATGCTGCTGCGGGCCGAGTATGACAGCCTGTCGGGCAAAGACGCGGTCGTGATCGGCCGCTCCAACTTGTTCGGCAAGCCGATGGCGCAACTGCTGCTTGGCGACAATTGCACCGTGACGATCGCCCACTCACGCACCAAGGATCTGGCCGAGGTCTGCCGCCGTGCCGATATCCTTGTGGCAGCTGTCGGTCGGGCTGAGATGGTCCGCGGCGACTGGGTCAAACCCGGCGCGACAGTGATTGACGTCGGCATCAGCCGTGTGTCGCATCCTGAAAAGCCGGGCAAAACCAAGCTGATCGGGGACGTGAACTTTGCCGAAGCAGCCGAAGTTGCGGGCGCCATCACCCCGGTTCCCGGTGGCGTGGGTCCGATGACCATTGCGTGCCTCTTGGCGAACACCGTCACCGCCTGCTGCCGTGCCCATGGGCTGGATGAGCCCAAAGGCCTGACGGCCTAGCCCGCTACACGGGGATCATTGTGCCCTGAAGCAACGCCACATCGCGGAGGCTGCCATCATCGGCCTCCGCCTGCACCGTACAGCGGGTAATTATCAACCTGCGGCCGGCTTTCACGACCTCTCCTGTAGCGATCAGACGACGCCCCGCTGCGGGCGCGATCAGGTTGATCTTCATCTCAACCGTCATCACCTCCGCCCCCTCATCCATAACGCTCAACGCCGCGTAGCCCGAAGCACTGTCACCGATGGCAAAGCTCGCCCCTGCATGGGCGACACCGTGCTGCTGCGAGACCTTATCCGTGATTGGCAATTCCAGAATCACCCGACCTTTTTCCAAATGGTCAAATTTACAGTCCAAAGTTTTCATTAACCCTTGGCGTGCAAAGCTATCTTCTATTTCTTGAATTTTATTTGAGTTCATTTCCGGAAACACGCTGTATTCTTCAGAGGGGTTGATCGGGCTCGCATTCCACGAGTATGTTCGTTGAACTTCTAACTGCCAAGAGCCAATAATTAAGATGAAATCAATTGGATCGGGCGTACCGAACAACACCCGACGGGACTGGATCGTCCGCGTGGGTGTGGCTTTACTGGCCAGCATTTTAACTGCACTTATCGGACCATTTGGAACTTACGCGGATTTTTCATTTTCCGAGCGTTTGATCTATTGGGGCGGGATTATAATGGGGCTCTTGGTGCCCGTTTATTTTCTCCGAATGCTCGTTTACCGGCATGTTTCCGGACCGCCATGGCGCGTAGATATGACGGCAGTCGCCGTTTTGTCGGTTACTCTGGGTCCGGTAGTGTGGCTCTTTAATATTTATGTGATGGGCTTTCGAATTAACCAGCCAATTATGCTTTTTCAACACGTCGCCATGATGGCGATGATTTGTGCCGTGCCCGTCTGCGTCCGCGCCTACCTACGGTGGAGCGTGCGCCGCATTCAGTCAGAGCAAGCAAATGATCCACCCCCCGTGCCAGAGCTTACTGTCGTCCAAGCGGCGTTTATACAGCGACTCGACCCAGACAAACGCGGCAATATTCGGCGCGTATCGGCTGATGACCACCAGGTGCATGTGTGGACAGAGCTTGGCAATTCCAAGGTGCGCATTCGGTTCAGTGACGCCCTGAAAGAACTGACGGAATTTGAAGGCGCGCGCATTCATCGGTCCCATTGGGTTGCGTTCAGTCGCATTGAACGGGTGGAACAAGAAGGGCGGCGCTTCGTGGCGCGGCTCGTTTGTGGTGCGCAACTACCCGTCAGCCAGAAGGGCTTGGAAACATTGCAAAAAGCGGGCGTGGTCAACCATTCTGGCGCAGATCAGGCCTGGCGAACTGCCTAGCGTTGAAGGGGCAGTGCCCTTGGGGTCGGGCCGGTCAGGATCGTTTGCGCCTCCGGGCCGATTAACGTCGTTAGCGGCGCTTGGTGGCAGAACAGGCCGCCGGTGTAGGTGCCGTAAGCGGGCAAAATCAAGCGTGAGTCATCCACCAAAAAGCATCTCCGGGTAATCGTTCGTCCTTTGAGCCGAAGCCGGGTCTTTGGGTGGTAATGGCCCGAAACTTCACCAGATCCTGTGGGGTGCGCGATATGCCGGAAGGTCAGCGGGCCAAGGGTGAACTCGGCCAAATGCTCCCCCGTCAACTCAACCGGGCCAGGGTCGTGATTCCCCTCGATCCACAGCCACCGCCGCCCCGCCAAAACGGGGGCAAGCCGTTCAGACACAACGCTTTTTGTGGCCTTTGCGGCAGTCAGATCATCAAAGCTATCACCAAGACAGATCACGGTTCTGGGCGTGGTAAATGCGATGTCTTCCAGCAACCGGTCAAGGGTCTCGATCACCTCATAGGGGGGCAAAATGGGCCCGCCGCGCCGTGCGGTTCGCTCGGCCTTGCCCAAATGCAGATCGCTCACGATCAGCGTGCTCTCACCAGGCCAATGCAACCCGCCCGAAGGCAACGCGCAAAGCTCGGCACCGCAAAAGGAGAAGGAGAGCGTGTTCATGCTTCGTTCATATCTTTGTGATCGCTCTCAACGCAAGTCTTAAGGGTTTGATCCAAACGCCAAACCTGCCGTCTGCATTAACCGTTCGGTTTCCTCCTCCAGTAGCCGTTCGTTGGCAGCACCGCTCACGGACACGCGTCCCATTTCCAGCATCATCGGCGCAGCGAGGGGGCTGACACGGTCCAACCGGCAATGATCAATTCGGCCCGCGACCCGCTCCAGCATCCCTTCAATCCGCGAGAAATCCACTAGGCCTCGCATGGCCTCAGTCCGGGTGATGTACAGCATGATGTGATCGGGGTCATACTTGCGCAGCGTGTCATACAGAATGTCGGTAGAAAACGCCGCCTGCCGTCCGGTTTTCCGTTTCCCGTTGGGGGCCATGCGATCCACAAGGCCCGCAATCACGGCGCTGCCTTTAAACGTTTTCTTCATGACAGAGGTATCCGCCAGCCAGTTCTCCATCGACGACATCAGGGTGTCCCGGCTGAAAAGAGGCTTAGGATCAATAACTTCGTCCAGCCCCCAAATCATCGTCGCATAGTCGGTGGCGACAAAGCCCAAGGGATGCAGCCCAAGGGTTTCCATCCGGTGCGTCAGCAAAAGCCCCAACGTCTGTTGCGCGTTCCTGCCGGCAAACCCGTAAGCCACCGTATAGGCGCGGTCGTCATGGGCGAAGGTTTCAACAAGCAAACGGTCTTTCTCTGGCAGCTGGGAATATTGGCGCTGCAAATGCAGCCATTCTCGGGTGTGGCCGGGCAGCTCGGGCCAATCGTCCTGGCGAAACATGGTTAAGATGCGGTCACTGAGCTGAGTGGAGGTCGCAAACTTCGTGCCGGAAAATGTCGCAATTCGGGGTTTCTTCTGAGCCGTGCGCGACACCTCAACCGTCATCTCCCGCAGGCCCTCAAACCGAACGATCTTACCGCCGATCAAAAAGGTGTCCCCCGGTCGCAAGGTCGAGGCGAAATACTCCTCCACTTCCCCTAAGGGCTTGCCACCCCTATTCTTTTTCATCCGCACAGGCATCTTCTCGGAATCGATGATGGTTCCGATATTCATCCTGATCCGCGTGGTCGCCCGCGGATCGCGCAGCCGATACTCGCCGTCCTTTTCAATAAGCCGCTGCCACTGATCGTAAGCCCGCAGCGCATAGCCCCCCGTCGCCGCGAAATCGAGACAGCGCTCAAACGCCTCCCGCGACAGGTCGCTGTAAGCGCCGGCGGTGGTGACCTCCGCAAACAGCGCGTCGGCAGTGAAAGGCCCGGCGCAGGCGCGGATCAGGATATGCTGGCACAACACATCGAGGGGGCCAGTATGGTCCGTATCGCCGTCCAACGTGCGCGCCCGCACCGCTTGCAATGCGGCGACACATTCGATCACCTCAAACCGATTTGCAGGCACGATCAACGCCTTGGACGGCACATTATAGCAGTGATTGGCACGCCCTATGCGTTGCACCAGCCGTTTGACGTTCTTCGGCGCCCCCACCTGGATAACCAAATCCACGTCGCCCCAATCAAGCCCCAGATCGAGACTCCCGGTGCAGACAATCGCTCGCAATTGCCCGGCGACCATCGCGGCTTCCACCCTCTCCCTCTGTTCGCGCGACAACGCCCCGTGGTGGATGCCGATAGGGGTCTGCTCGTCATTGGCGAGCCAGAGGTTATGGAAAAAGATCTCCGCCTGCGCGCGTGTGTTGTGAAAAATAAGCGTGGTTTTATGGGCCTTTACCTGCTCCAACACGGCATCCATCGCGTATCTTCCTCCGCCTCCGGACCACGGTGGCGGCACATCGGTGGACAGCATGGCGATGTCGGGATCGGGGCCCGGATCGGCCTGCAAAACCGCGCAAGGGTCCGGGTGCTTGGCCAAGATCCGCGCCACCGCGTGCGGGTCTTCTACCGTCGCCGACAGGCCTACTCGCCGCAATCCGGGCGCAAGAACGCTTAGTCTCGACAGCGCCAACATTAGCTGATCGCCGCGCTTGCTCTCGCTAAGGGCATGAATTTCATCAACAATTACGCGCTTCAGTCCCTTAAATGTCCGCCCTGCATCTTCGTAAGAGGTCAACAACGCAAGGGATTCTGGTGTGGTCAAAAGGATATGCGGCGGATCGGCCCTCTGGCGTCGTTTGCGACTGGCGGGTGTATCTCCGGTGCGATCCTCAATCCTGATCGGCAGGCCCATTTCCGCCACCGGACCCGACAGATTTCGCTTGATATCAGCGGCTAACGCCTTGAGAGGACTGATATAAAGCGTGTGCACCCCCTCATGGGTGCCATCCGCCAACTCTGCCAACGTCGGCAAAAAACCCGCCATTGTCTTGCCCCCGCCCGTGGGTGCGATCAGCAGTTGGCATGGCTCTCCCGCCAACTCCAGCATATCGCGCTGATGGGGGTGGATCGACCACCCTCGGGCGCTGAACCATTCTTCAATCTGGGGGGGGAGGGGCGCTGTCATTCACCATAGATAGGGCGCAATACGCGCCACGTCATCCGCCAATGGGGTATATCAATGGTATATCAATCTGCCCCACATGCGCGCCGCCAGCGACGGCTCACAACGCTCCTGCTTCATCTTGGCAAATACAACTCATCCCGCACGCAGCCAAGCCGAGCCACCACATGCCTACTTGCGCCCTAATGAACGATCTTCTCTTCGCGCACGTATAGGTTCTCCCACGCGCGATCGATGTACTCGGGGGTCATGTGATACGGCTCCCCCTCAAAATCGCAAATCGCCCGAATCTGGTCGCACAAAAACACCGGATGGTAGTTCGCATAGACGTTGTCGATTGTCGGGTAACGCACCTTCAGCATGTGGATCAGCGATTTCTCATCCAGCGGGATACCCTTCTTCTTCGCAACCATGGCGAAGATTTTCAGGAACTGCTCCTGGTTCGGCCCGTCAATTTTCACCTTGAAGAAGATCCGACGCAGGGCAGCTTGGTCGAAAATCTCATTGGGGTGGAAGTTGGTTGAGAACACCACCAGCGTATCGAAGGGCACTTCGAACTTCTCACCCGATTGCAGCGCGAGGATGTCGTAGTTGACTTCCATCGGGACAATCCAGCGGTTGATCAGCGTCTGGGGCGGTTCTGCCTGTCGGCCAAGGTCGTCCACGATAAATACGCCCCCGGTGGATTTCAGTTGCAAGCTGGCCTGATAGGTCCGCGATACGGCGTTGTAGTTCAGGTCGAGCATCGAAAGGCTCAATTCGCCCCCGGTCATCACCGTGGGGCGCGTACACAGAATGTAGCGCGTATCGAAGCGGGACGCATTCTTCCGCAGGGGGCTTTGCCCCTCGGCGTCGGCGGTCTCTGCCACGGGGGTGTGCACAATCGGGTCAAACAGGGTAATCACCTGCCCCGCATAGCTCAGCGCATGGGGGACATAGATGTTGTCGCCCATGGCCGCACGAATACCTTCCGCGATGGAGGATTTACCGTTGCCAGGCGGGCCATACATCAGCACGGAGCGGCCGGAGCCTACGGCGGGCCCAAGCTGGTCAATCAGCCCGTCGGGCAAGATCAAATGCCCCATAGAGGCTTCTAGCATCGGGCGGGTCAGCTTCACGTCACGTATCGACTGGCGCTTCACCTGAATCTTGTAGTCTTCCAAGGGTACCGGCATCGCACCGTAGTATTCGGACTGCGAAAGCGCATCCAATGCGCGGGCCTTGCCGCCGTCGGTCAGCTGAAACCCCATCTCGTTGGACGAGGTCGCGTGCAACGTCCCCGTCGCCTGCAAAAATCCCATATCGCGCAGCATATCAATGAGTTGCGTGGTCAGCGGGATCGGCAAGCACACGGCCTTCGCGATCTCGGAGGTTTGTTCCACGTTCTTGCGAAAGATCGTCTTCAACAGGATGTCGCGCATCATCACGATGGTCAGCCCGGTGTCCTCCAACTTGCGGAGGGCAGGGGGGGCGAAGCCGGGATCGGCGGCGTTCGTTTGCATATTCATCGGCAAGGGCCTTCGTGCAAAACAGGGATAGGTCCGCGCCCCGGTGTCAGGGCGCGGCAATAGTCAGACGCCAGAGGCAAAGCCCATGGCGAGGTAAACGATCAGCGCCCCCGCAAGGGCGACGCCCATGGGGAACAATTTGCCCTGTTCCCAGCTGGACCAATGGGACGTGGCGCGGCGCACCGCGGGGACACGACCGGCGGAGCGGTGCGTGATCCACGACCCAACCAGCACAAGGCTGAACAGAGCAAGGAAAAACAGATAGTCCCCCGGCGCAATGAACGGCGCCATGGCGGCAGCGAATTTACTGTCGCCCGCGCCGACCAGCCCGAGGGAGGTAATGACAAAGCCCGCCACCAGGACGATCCCAAGGGCGGCCAAACGCCAAAGGTACGCGTCCATCGGCAAGATGATCAGGCCAACCACAAGGAACACAGCGGTCAGGGCCAGAACGGCCACATTGGGAATGCGCATTTGGCGCAGGTCCGACAAGGCCACCCAGATGCAGATCGGGAAGGCGAGGGGGAGGAACCACATCGCCTCCTGGCTGGTAAGCGTGAGCGTCATAGCGACCTCCGAATTCAAGCGTTGAGCGCGCGGAGCGCTTCAACGGCAGCTTCAAAATGCTGCGGGTGGGTATCAATAGCCTCGTTCAGCAGGCCCCGACCTTCGTCCACATCACCGCGGCGAATGGCGGACAGGGCGGCGGTGTGCAGCAATTGCGCCCGCTCGATCTGGGTCATGTTGATCAGCGGAAGCGCATAGTTGCCCTGCGCCGCACGGGCGAGCACGAGGTTGTTCTTGGCGGTAAAGAGCTCCGGATCATAAGAGATAGCCCGCACGAAAAGTTCTTCGGCGCCCGCGTAGTCACCGCGCGTCAGGTGCGAATAGCCCCAGTTGTTATAGACATTCGCAGGCCGCGTCGTCAGGCCAGCCGCCGTTTCATAGAAGCTGTCGGCACGGTCCCAATCTTCTTCGCTGTCCGCGATCATCGCCTCCAGACGGTAGCGTTCATAGGTTTCAAACGTGGGCGGCGTCGCATCAAGCTGCGCCTGCGCCCCGTCCCAATCGCCGGTGCGGATCAAAGCATCGGCATAATCCACGCGGTCCTGGTCCATGGCGCCATCATGGCTGATGACCGTTTGCCAAACCGTTAACGCCTCGGCCGCCCGCCCGGCACGCACAAGGCTGGTGCCCAATCCACGCTGCAAATCAATGCGGTCGGGGTCTTCATTCACGGCCCGGCGGAAATAATCGACCGCCTCATTGGGCGATGCCGCGCTGAGCATAATGTCAGCGAGGTTGGTTTCATCAATGACGTTAAGAGGGTCGAGCGCGCGCTCGACATCGGCATCGGTGGTGTTACACGCAGCGACGGCCGCGACGGCGATAGCCGCCGGAATTAACCGGAGGGTTCGGATCATGCTCTGCCTCATTCAATGGACGCAGGTCTGGTGCCGCGCCTTCATTTTATTAAACCGTAGCCCTTACAGCGAAGATTGCAGGGTATAGCGCCCGCCGCCCCGCCGGATCAGACCCGGTCGATTATGCTCGTTCTCTTCAATGTATACCTGATTTTCCATTCGCGCGATAGCGAGGCGTAAGTTGTCGCGGATCGTTTCCGAACTGCCACTATCGAGCGCGAAGGCTTGCTCTAAGATGCGCCGCGCCTCCCCATATTCGCCCTGTTCGATAAGGACTGCCCCCAAGTTGTTGAGTGCGGGCACAAAATCTTGTTGTCGTTGAAGCGCGGCGCGGAATTGTTCTTCGGCCTGCCCCAAACGGCCCAAAGCAAGGTTCGCTGCGCCAATTGCGGTGATGATATCGACGCTTAACCCATCCTCAACGCCGGCCCGGTAATACGACCGCAAGGCCAGCTCATATTCGCCAGCTTCCATCAAACGGTCCCCCGCGATCAGGCTATCAAGGCTGTCATCAATCCGTCCAACACTGGGGGGCGCATAGATTTCATCATCCCCCGCATCCAGCCGAGGGGTGAAATTGCACGCGGCAAGCGTGATCGTCAGAAAGAATAGGGGCGCGTGCTTAAGCACATTCTGCCTCGTCTGTAAAAACTGCTCAGGCGCCACCATAGGGATGGTGACGCCTGTTGGCTAAAGGTTTTTACGCGGGCCTGCCCTTAGCGGCCAAGGTCCGTGGCAATGCCGTAGATCGAGGGGCCGATCAGGATTACCAGAAGTGGTGGCACACAGAACATCATGGTGAACAGCGTCAGTTTGGTGGGCAGTTTGTTGGCCTTTTCCTCGGCCCGCATCACGCGCTTGTCGCGCATCTCGTCGGCGTAGACTTTCAGCGCCTCGGCCACGGATGTACCGAAGGTCGCGGATTGGATCAGCGTGGTGATGAAAGAGTTCACGTCCTGGATGCCCACGCGTTCACCCATATCGCGGAGCACCTTGGTTTTGTCTTTACCGGCTTTCATCTCGTAGGAAACGATCTCGTATTCCTCGGCCAGGGCGGGGTAGGAGGGTTTGATTTCACGGGCCACTTTAATGATCGCCTGATCGAGCGATTGTCCGGCTTCCACACAGACCAGCATCAGGTCAAGCGCGTCGGGGAAGCCCGCGTTAATCTGTTCCTCGCGGGTTTGCATCCGCTTGGTGATCCAATACTTCGGGGCGTAATAGCCCGCGAGACCGGGGATCAACACGATCAGAACCGAGTTCTGGGCCGAGCCGCCGCCACCGGACACCATCACGTAAAGCGTGCCCAGAAGCAGGCCGCCGATGCCAAGGGCCAGCTTGGCGAAGTTGAACATCTGGATCGACGATTTGGACCGATAGCCCGCCCGGATCATCATCAACTGCGTTGCAGAAAGTTCTTCTTCGTCCGTGGGTTCCAGATATTGGGCGAAGCGGTCCAGCTTCTCGTTCTTGCCGCCAATCCGTAGGCCGTTCTTCTTGTCGTCCGTCACATCGCCGCGCGATTCACGCAGCTTTTTGTAGGGATCCTTTTGCTTCTTCATCAGCGTTGGCAACGCGACGAGGCACAGAAGGACGCCAAGGCCGCCGACGGCGATCAGGGGACCCAGTTCACCAAATTGTTCAACCAAGAGGCCATTGGCTTTGTCGAAAAGGCTACGGAGGAATTCCATCGGACTGCTCTTTCAGGTTGGGGCGGCTGCCTTGTGAAGGCGTGACGTGCGTCGCTTCGCCCGCTGCGGGATATTCAGACTTTGATGTTCACCAGCATGCGCATGATGGCCATGTTCAGGCCAAGGGCCACGGCCACGCCTGCACAGGCGGGAATGAAGACGGGGGTGCCGATTACCTCGGCGTAATAATCGGGTTGCATCACGTTGATGCCGATAAGCGCCAAAATGGGGAAAACCGACAGGAAGTTGCCGGACCATTTGGCCTCAGCCGTGATGGCTTTCACCTTGCGGAACAGCTTGAAGCGGGCCCGGATCACATTGGCGAGGCCCTGAAGGATCTCGGCCAGGTTACCGCCAGAGGTTTGCTGAATACCCACAGCAACGGCGAGGAAGCGCAAATCCTGGATGCCAAGGCGGTCGGCCATGGCGCGGATGCTTTCGGCGACATCGCGGCCATAGGCGGCTTCATCGGCGATAATGCCCAATTCGGACGCGATGGGGTCAGACATTTCGCGCGCCACGGTGTTGATCGACGATACAAAAGGGTGACCCACGCGCAGGGAGCGAACCATCAGTTCCACCGCGTCGGGAAGCTGTTCCTCCAGCAAGGCGATGCGCTTCTTCGCGGTCGAGTTGACCCAGAAGAACACGCCGCCCACGCCCATACCCACAGAGCACAGGGCGCTGATTGGCAGGGAAGCGGTGGTGAGGATTTGCAGCAAAAGGAACGCGGCAACGGTGGCACCCAACATCACCAGCATCAACTGGTTTGGCGTGAAGGCGATGTTCCCCTTCTGCGCCTTGTCGGCGATCAGCGTGTAGAACGGCAGGGAAATGCCGCCCTTGTGCTGGTTCATCTCCTTGCGAAGCTTTTCCAGCACGTCTTCGCGGGAATTGCCCTTCTCGAGCATGGTCAGGCGGCGGTTTACACGGGCATTCAGGCTGATCGCCTTGCCGAAGATGGCAAGATAGACGCCGTTCACCAGCATGATCACACCGACGAAAATGCCGATATAGATGAGAGGTTCGATAGACAGTTCCATCGTGGGTCGTCCTTGTTGCTTTGGCCTTACTGGGCCGCGATGGGTTCATAGATCGACGCGGGCAAATCGTAGCCCCACTGCCGGAACCGCTCGGAATAATGGGACCGCACACCGCAGGCGGTGAAATGGCCAAGAATTTTGCCGTCAGGCTGAAGCCCAGTGCGTTGGAAGCGGAACACTTCCTGCATGGAGATCACTTCGCCCTCCATCCCCGTCACCTCGGTGATGGAGACCATCCGACGAGAGCCGTCCTGCAGGCGCGAGGCCTGCACGATCAGGTGCACAGCTGCTGAGATCTGGGCGCGAACCGCCTTTAGCGGCATCTCGATGCCCGCCATGGCGACCATGTTTTCCAAACGCGAACAGGCGTCACGGGCGTTGTTGGCGTGGATTGTGGTCATAGAGCCATCGTGGCCCGTGTTCATGGCCTGCAACATGTCGATAACTTCTTCGCCGCGGGTTTCCCCCACGATGATCCGGTCAGGACGCATCCGCAGGGCGTTTCGCAGACAGTCGCGCTGTGTCACGGCGCCCTTGCCTTCCACGTTCGGCGGACGGCTTTCCATCCGGCCCACATGAACCTGTTGCAGCTGGAGTTCAGCCGTATCCTCGATCGTCAGGATGCGTTCGGAGTTGTCGATGAAGGAAGACAGCGCGTTGAGCGTGGTGGTTTTACCCGAGCCCGTACCGCCCGACACAATCACGTTCAAACGGCACGCCACGGCGGCCTGGATGTAGGCGGCCATTTCTTCGGAAAACGCGCCGAATTTCACCAGGTCATCAATGCCCAGTTTCTCTTTCTTGAACTTACGAATGGAGACGAGCGACCCGTCCACAGCCACCGGCGGCACCATGGCGTTGAAACGAGAGCCATCTTTCAGACGCGCATCGACGTAGGGGTTGCTTTCGTCCACCCGGCGACCCACGGCGGAAACGATCTTGTCGATGATCCGCAGCAGGTGGCGTTCGTCCTTGAAACGCACATCGCTGAGTTCCAGCTTACCCGCGCGTTCCACGAACACCCGGTTGGGGCCATTCACCAGAATATCGTTAACGGTGTCGTCTTTCAGAAGCGGTTCCAGCGGGCCGAGGCCGGTGACCTCGTCGAACAATTCAGTGTTCAGGGTCTGGCGATCTTCTCGGTTCAGCACGACACCCATTTCACCAAGCTGCTCGCTGGTGATGGAGGTGATTTCGGCGCGAAGCTCGGCTTCTTTGGCGCCTTCCAGCGCCGACAGGTTCAGGTTGTCGAGAAGCCGGTGGTGCATCTCGGTCTTCACTTCATCCAGACGCAGACGGCGCTTGCGGTCCTTGTCCTCGCCGCTGGCGGCCGCAGGCGTCGGCACCGCGGCCACGGGGCCGGGCTTGCGGGCGACTTTGGGTGCAGGCGCTGCGGCTTTGGGGGCGTCGGGCGCTGCGGCTGCGGCTGCGGCGGGGGCCGGTGCCGGGGCGGCTTTGGCGGCCTTGGTCACTTCGCTGATAGGCGCAACGCCAGCGCCATTGCCGGATTTCTTGTACTTGGAAAACATCGCGTTACCCCTTCGCTTTCGCGCCGGTCGCCATGGCTTTGTAAAGCCCGTCGGTCAGCTTCATGATTTCCTTGCGTAAGGGGTTCTTCTTCGCGGCTTCGGCCAATGTTTCACCGTTGTCGCCCGCCTGCATGACGGCCTTGCCCCCTTCGGGAAGCAGGGTGGAGAACTTGACCCCAAGGCCATCGGCCATCTTTTTCATCCGGTTCTTGCCGTTCAAATCGGTCATGCCCGGCGCGCGGTTCAAGACGTAGTGCATCTTGTCCAGCGCCAGCCCTTCGGATTTGCACGCCTCGATGAAACGCATGGCGTTCTGGGCTGAACGCAGGTCCAACTCCATCGTGGTGAAATACACGTCCGCACGGTCCAGGACGGTTTCCGTCCACATCACCATCGTCTGAGGCATATCAATGACAACGATGTCAAAGGACTGCGCGGCAAGATCAATGACCGCGTTCACTTCATCAGGGCCGATCAGATCCAGCGGAACGATCTCGGCCGGGGTGGTGAAAACAGCCAGCTTTTCCTGATACGTCACAAGCGCCTGCTTGAAGCCGTCGTTGTCCATCGACGCTGCATCCTGCAACAACTCCAGAACAATGCCGCGGCGGGGCAGGTCCAGATAGGTCGCGACCGAGCCGTGTTGCAGATCAAAATCCAAGACACAGACCGAGGGCGGGTTTTTCTTGTCCGCATGGGCCAATTCCCACGCCATGTTTACCGCAAGCGTTGTCGCGCCGGTGCCGCCGGCAAGGTTCTGCACGGCGAAAATGGCGGATTGCCCATCCATGCGCTGACCTGTGGCCGCCGTGGGAGCGGCGGGGGCGGGAACCTCGGCGATGGGGGCGGGTTCGGGCGGACGTTTTGCGTTGGCGATCTTTTCGATCGCGTCGTGCAACGCGCCTTCGGCAAGGGGGTAGGGGACGAAATCATCCGCGCCAAGGCGCAACAATTCGCGCAGGCCAGCGGTGGAGAGGTTTTCGGGGACCAAGATTACGGCGACATCCTTGGCGCGGGCGGCGTGAATAACCTCTCCCACGCGGCCAAGGTCCACTTCATCCTCTTCGCGCACAGCAAGAGCGATGAACTCCAGCGTGCCTTTGTCCAACGCATTGATAAAATCGCGGGCCTCGTCAAAGCCCAGGTCGCCCCATGCTTCGCCAAGCTCTTTTTCCATGTCTTCGATCAGAAGACCGAAGTGATGAACTTTGCTCGAAACCGTGCACGCCACAATAGGCGCTGGTTCAGAGTGTAATGCCAATCCGCTACTCATTCCTCAAATCCCACATCTGCCCGGACTTCCCGGGTCGTTGCTATTCACGGGGCGTTTTTATCTGCTCGAACACGCCGTCCGTGATTCCATCGGATCCGCTGCGCCTTCGGCACGTGGGACCTTCTCGAGGATGAACTTGACCGCAGAAAGCGGCAGGAATGGGACACAAATGAGGGAATACGTTTACAATTCGCGGGCTTTCACTGGTTTGTCTCCAAACGAAAAACCGCGCCGAGCGATGGCTCGACGCGGTTTTTGTTTTTGTTTCAGTACCTTATCGGGTTTGCGCAGGGTATTTCTACTCTGCTGCGGCTCCGCCACCACCGGAACCACCCGCGCTTACGCTACCGGAACGATAGGTACGGTAGATGATTTCAGCGTAGCGACCATCAAGGACAAGGGGGTCGTTTTCCAAGAACCCGGTAACCTCTGTCACCGTGCGGCGGTTGCGGCGTTCTTCCCCGTCCGTGGCCACGATTGGCTGGCTTTCACCCAAGGAAACAAGGGCTTGCAAGCGACTACGGCTGATGCCCTGGCTGACCAGATAGTTCACGGCGGCCCGTGCCCGGCGACGACCAAGGCGTTGGTTGTAGCTGTTGGAACCGACCGCATCGGTGTGCCCATAGACCGAGAATCGCACTTCGGGGAAGTTCCGGATAAATGCGGCCTGTTGGTTCAGGATATTGCGGGCGACCGCATCCAACTCGGAGGAGTTGAAGGCGAAGTTGATCGTTGTGGGCACGGTATTGGCGAAGCGTTCGCCCAAGATTTCGGCCCATCGGATATCGCCGTTATGCACGCCGATATTGTTGCGTGTGGGTTGGCCGAACGTGCCGTTCTGGTCCAGGTGCGCCCCAAGGGGCCGCCCGGTTTCAACGGTAAGAGATCCGCAAGCCGTCAGGGCCAAAGTGGACCCCAGCGTCGCAAGAACAGCACGGCGGGAGTGGCGTTGATGTGTCATGGTCAAGTCCCTCTCAGTCCAACACGTAGCCGTAAGAGCCGGAGAAGTCTTGTTGAGCGACCTCTCCTGCCGCGGTGCCGGGGGCGGGGCCTCGGCCTTCGACGTGACCGCCAAAGAACAACTCGCTTTCGGTCGGGATACGCACACGGTCGGTGGGCAGCGCCAGAGCCTCGCCGTTGACCGGGCTTACCAGATGCGCCGTGACGATAATCACCAGCTCCGATTGCTCTCGTTGATAGGACGAGGACCGGAACAGCGGCCCAAGCACCGGAAGATCGCTGAGCCATGGCACAGCACCAACCGAGCTGCGGAAGTCATCTTGCAACAAGCCCGCAATGGCAAAGCTGTCACCGTCACGCATTTCCACCGTGGTCGTGGCCGAGCGGGTGTTAACCGCAGGGGCACCGGTGGCGGCGATGATCTCACCGATCGAAGAGATCTCGGCGTTCAGCGCAAGGTTGATGATGCCGTCAGTGACAACGGTGGGGGTGAAGGCCAGCTGGACGCCGAAGGGTTTGAATTCAATCGTCGTACCACCCGATTCCGATTCCGTGGGCACCGGATATTCGCCGCCCGCAAGGAAAGAGGCCGTCGCACCGGAAAGCGCCGTCAGGTTCGGTTCGGCCAAAGTGCGCACGAGACCATTAGATTCAAGCGCTTCAAGAAGAACCGACAGTTGCAAACCACCCGCCGAGAAGCTGACGCCAAGCCCGCCGGTACGGCCACTTAGGCCCGCGCCGATACCGGACGCTCCGAAGCTTGTGGGGCCACTGGCGCTGCCGGTGCCGAGGGTCATGCCAGCATCAGAAGTGGAGCCGCCAATCCCGAGGGAGGCTGACAATTCCTGCCGCACGGTGCGCTGCATTTCCGCGAAGCGTACCTGCAACATCACCTGTTGCTGTCCGCCCACCATCATCAGGTTGGACACACGGCCCGGTGCATAACGCTCGGCCAGTTCCATGGCGCGATCGACGGCGAAGGAAGAGCCGACAGTGCCCGACAGCACGATGCCATCATTGGCGGTGCGCACCTCGACGGCGTCGCCGGGAAGAATTTCTCGCAGACGCTCGCGCAGTTCGGCCACATCGGGGACGACCTGAATTTCGACGTTGGCAATGAGGGACCCATCGGCTCCCAGCAGCGTCATCGTCGTCCGCCCGGGCGCGCGGCCCAGGACGTAGATGGAGCGTTCAGAAAGTGTCGCGATATCCGCAATGGCCGGGTTGGCGACGGAAAGCTCTGCAAAGAGCATCTCTGCCTCAACAACGACAGCGCGGTTCATCGGCACCCGTAGGGTACCGGTGCTTTCGCCCTCTACAACACGCAGGCCTTGGGCCTGAGCTGAGGGAATTGGTTGGATAAGAAGTGTTGCCGCACCCAGAAGGCACGCGCGCAATATACCAGTAATACTCATTGTGACCTGCCTCTATGCCACGGTGTAAGGCGTTGTCCAAATGGCCGCCCTTTGGGGCAACATGCCTCATTTCCTCTTTTCACGCAAGAATCATGGCGTTGTGGCGTGACGTTCATGTGCCATATCCACAACGGTTGCGATTTATCCACATGAATAAAGGCGCCCGCGGCGGGAAGCCGGGGCGCCTTGGTGGGCTGTGGATAAAGTGTGTAGCGTCAGTTCACGCAGGGAACTTGGGTGATGACAACTTCAGCGCCGCGACGGTTGCGAACGGTGCAAACACGAGGCCCATCGGAGGCCACCACTTCGACCTCACCCAGAAGCGCAGAGGTCGAAACTTCGACTTCGCCTTGCTCGGTGTCATCGTTCACGCCAACCAGCGCCAGCGTCAAAGAGCCGGAGCCCTGGGCTTGCGTGAGAGCGGCCACATCTTCAGGCCGCGCCGTGACGGTGATGGTCCGCGCGATGGTCGGGCTGTTGCGCTGTTCATCGGCGATCTGGTCGATTGCGATCAACTGCACGTTGGCCCGGATCAGGCGGGTTACGGTATCCCCGTTGCGGCCAGGGCCGGTCCAGTAAACGTCCACACGGTCACCGGGACGCAGGAAGCCGGACACGCCCGAGTTCACGTCGACACGCAACGCAATGGCGCGCATCCCCTCTTCCAGGCGCGAGGCAACGCCCGCGTCTTCACCGGGGGCGGTGACTTTGGCCAGAAGGATCGGCTCGTGCTGTTCCATCATCCGAATGACAGTGCGCGGCTCGTCCCCGTCGGCGGGAAACAGGTCTTCCATCGATGTGAACGCGCCAAAGGGGACGTGCTCGGCCGGCCAACGGATAAGTTGGACATCCTCCGGGGTCAGGCGCTCTCCGTAGCGGAGCTGCCTGTTGACCACGACCACCTCGACGGTGGGAAGGATTGCATCGCGCTGTTCGGCCAGCGCGGTCTGATATTGGTCAAAACGATCTTTGGCGATTGAAACGGCAAAGCCGGCCAGGCCGACGCCAACGGCAAGGACTAGAATGAAAACGATACGCATGTTGCCCACCTCGTAATTTAACTGCCCGTGCCGGGACAATCCCGGCAACAAAGCTGGCTACACCCCGCGTTTGTTGCGCAGGAATCGGGCGAAAACATGGTGGCGTTACGGAATGACCGTGGCGCGGCCACTTTGGCCCCTGGCGCAGACCTGGCCGACCTCGGGATTGCCCCGAAGGGCACCCGAGGCGGGCAAGGCGCGCATTATTGAGTTTCGGTGAACGTCGTGTTGCCCACGAATGGATCGGTCAGCGGATCTGTGTCCGTCAGGCCTTGGCCAATATCGGTAGAGAGGTTCTCAACACCGCCCGAGACGACAGACATGACAGCCAAACCAAGGCCCACGAGGGCGGCGGTCAGGACAACCCAGTCAACCGTGACGGCGCCAGATTCGTTAAGGGCGAAATTCGTGATGTGCGACAGAGCCATTATAGGAACTCCCATTTTGTCAGTGAGAAAATTGCCGATCCGTTCGGAAGGAAGGACCGAGGCGCGTTCTGCACCGGCGCTGTTCGATGAGCGCAGGGAATGTTTGGCGGGAAACTGGGGGCAAGAATGTGGCAGGGGTTCGTTCGCGGACGCCCGTTTCCGTAAGGCTTTAGTCGATTTTTCGGGTCTTGTGGGGCCGAGCCCCCCCAAACGAAAACCGCCGCGCTCTGGGGGAGCGCGACGGTTACGTAAATCAGCAGTAGGTGCTGAAATTAGTCGTTTCCAGATTATTCAGTTGGAACAGCGAACGCTGGGGCAGTGTGGTCGGTCAGCAGCTGGGTGTTGATGTCGCCCGAGAGGTCTTCAACACCGTTGGACACAACGGCCATGACGGCCAAGCCGAGACCAACGAGAGCAGCGGTCAGAACGACCCAGTCAACGGTCACGGCGCCGGATTCGTCTGCTGCGAAGTTTTTGATGAAGTTAGTCATGGTAGTCTCCAATTTGATAAAAGTTGTTCAGTTCCAGGTTGCGGTTCCCGTTGTGGGCCGCTGCCCTTGGGATGAGTATTGTTTGATGGTTAATCGGGGCGGGAATGGGGCGTCTGTGCGCAATTTATGAGAAACTTGGCGGGTTGTTTTAAGGCAGCGCCAGATAAGGCCGGATCGGCTACCCGTCATCGTCAACGAATCTCACGCGGGCTTCAGAAAAGGGCTGTACGGCAAACGAAAACCGCCGCGCTCTGGGGGAGCGCGACGGCTACGTAAATCAGCAGTGGATGCTGAAATTAGTCGTTTCCAGATTATTCAGTTGGAACAGCGAACGCTGGGGCAGTGTGGTCGGTCAGCAGCTGGGTGTTGATGTCGCCCGAGAGGTCTTCAACACCGTTGGACACAACGGCCATGACGGCCAAGCCGAGACCAACGAGGGCTGCGGTCAGAACGACCCAGTCAACAGTCACGGCGCCGGATTCGTCTGCTGCGAAGTTTTTGATGAAGTTAGTCATGGTAGTCTCCAATTTGATATAAGTTGTTCAGTTCCAGGTTGCGGTTCCCGTTGTGGGCCGCTGCCCTTGGGATGAGTATTGTTTGATGGTTAATCGGGGCGGGAATGGGGCGTCTGTGCGCAATTTATGAGATACTTGGCGGGTTGTTTTAAGGCAGCGCCAGATAAGGCCGGATCGGCTACCCGTCATCGTCAACGAATCTTACGAGGGCTTCAGAAGAGGGCTGAACGGCAAACGAAAACCGCCGCGCTCTGGGGGAGCGCGACGGCTACGTAAATCAGCAGTGGATGCTGAAATTAGTCGTTTCCAGATTATTCAGTTGGAACAGCGAACGCTGGGGCAGTGTGGTCGGTCAACAGCTGGGTGTTGATGTCGCCGGACAGATCTTCAACACCGTTGGACACAACGGCCATGACGGCCAGGCCGAGACCAACGAGAGCAGCGGTCAAAACGACCCAGTCAACGGTCACGGCGCCGGATTCGTCTGCTGCGAAGTTTTTGATGAAGTTAGTCATGGTAGTCTCCAATTTGATAAAAGTTGTTCAGTTCCAGGTTGCGGTTCCCGTGTGGGCCGCTGCCCTTGGGATGCGTACTGTTTGATGGTTAATCGGGGCGGGAATGGGGCGTCTGTGCGCAATTTATGCGAAACTTGCCGGGTTGTTTTAAGGCGTCTGTTTGGGGCATGATTCAGAAATTGGCGCTCTGACAACTGGCGAAGACCAGTAAAACAAGGCGTTTTGAGCAGTTTTACAGGTGATCCATGATCAATCGGATAGTGTGGAGGACCGCTTTTGCGGTCCTTTTGGGCAACTCTGCCGTCGCGCAAGAAAGCGAAATTCGCTTTGTCCGCGCCCCGGAGGCCGGGCAAACGGGCCCGCGCATTAATATTCAGATCACCGAAGAAGATATGGTGCGGCAGGGCGCGCCGGCAGCGGAAGTGCCCGCTTTGGACGAGGTGGCCGCCGCGATCGCGCCTGCATCTGACGGGGCGTCGGCGTGGTTCTGGGCCGCGGTGCCAAGCCAGATGCCTGCCGATCCGGCGCGATTCTGGGCCGCGCAGGAGCATTTGGCCCAAGCCCCCGAGGCCAGCGGTCTTGGCGCGCCGCGTCTGGATACCGTCAGCCGGATCGCCGCCAGTCACGGCCGAGAGATCTTGGCCGCCACCATTGGCACGCAGGTCTCTCCTGCTTTCGCGCTGGCGGTCATCGCCGCAGAAAGTGCCGGGCGCGTGGATGCGGAAAGCGGCGCGGGGGCGCAGGGGTTGATGCAACTGATCCCCGCCACGGCTGAACGCTTCGGCGTCACCGACGCCATGGACCCGGCCCAGAACATCGCCGGAGGCGTGGCTTACCTCGATTGGCTCATGGAAACCTTCGACCGAGATCCGATTCTGGTGCTGGCCGCCTATAACGCCGGCGAAGGCGCGGTCACACGGGCAGGCGGCGTGCCCGAGTATGATGAGACCCGCACCTATGTGCCCCGTGTCTTGTCCGCTTGGGCGATGGCCCGGGGCCTGTGCAATACGCCGCCCGATCTGGTGTCGGACGGCTGCGTTTTCCAGATGATGAACTAGGCTTCAGGCGGCAGAGGTCGGGTCACGCCGGATTCTGCGATGGCCACAAACGTGAAGTCGCCCTCGGTCACGAGGATTTTCTCACTCGTGCGCTGACGCCGAACCCAAGCCTCGATATGCATGGTCACCGAAGTGCGGCCCGTCGCCGTGATCTGGGTGTAGACCGAGAAGAGATCCCCCACCAGAACCGGCGCGTGGAAGCGCAGCGCTTCAATCGCAACGGTGGCGCAACGTCCTTGGGCGCGGTCAATGGCGGTGGTGCCAGCTGCGATGTCCATCTGGCTCACCACCCAGCCGCCAAACACGTCCCCGCCCGCGTTGGTATCGCCGGGCATGGGAACGGTTTGCAGGGTCAGCGTGCCTTGGGGGCAGCGCGGTTCAGACAATCGTGGCCTGCGTGGCGGCGCGCAGCTCGTCTTCGGTGACGCCCTCGGCGGTCTCAACGATCTTTAATCCGCCCTCGACCACATCCATCACGCCAAGGTTGGTGATGATCCGGTCCACGACGCTTTTACCGGTCAGCGGAAGGGTGCATTCGCGCAGCACCTTGCTGTCGCCGTGTTTATTGGTGTGGTCCATTACCACAACCACCCGGCCCACGCCCGCAACCAGATCCATCGCGCCACCCATGCCCTTGACCAGCTTGCCGGGGATCATCCAGTTGGCGAGGTCGCCGTTCTCGGCCACCTCCATTGCCCCAAGGATTGCCATGGCGATCTTGCCGCCCCGGATCATGCCGAAGGACTGAGAGCTATCGAAGTAAGAGGTATGCGGCAGCTCGGTGATCGTCTGCTTGCCTGCGTTGATCAGGTCTGCGTCTTCTTCACCTTCAATCGGGAAGGGGCCCATGCCAAGCATCCCGTTTTCCGACTGTAGTGTCACCTCGATCCCGTCGGGGATGTAGTTGGACACCAACGTCGGGATGCCGATGCCAAGGTTCACATACCAGCCGTCCTGAAGCTCTTGCGCGGCACGGGCGGCCATCTGGTTGCGGTCCCACATAGGGTATCTCCTTCGGACTAAGGGTAAGCGTATTAACGTGTTGCACCGATTGCTATCGCAAAGGCGTTGAAAAGCGAAGCACCGAAATTGGCGTTCATATGGCGGTGATCGTTGAGCAAGCGACCCTCGGCCCGGAAATCCATCGATCCAAGCCCATAGGGCTTCTTTGTCAGAAACGGGGCGGCGATGGTTTCGTCGGGTTGCGGTACGAAAATCATGTCGCGGGCGGCCAAGGCGCGGGTCAGGGCAGAGCGGTATAGGGCATGCAATTCGTCGGCGTGGGGGTGGCTGGCCATGGACGCATAGGGTTGCTGGTGGTGGTCGCCTTTGGGAACAACCGCCGTGGTGGGGTAGGGCGCGAGGGCGACATACAGGGGGCGGGTGCCGAACTGCGCCCGCAGGTGGTCGGCGCGGGCGGCAATCGCCTCGTCCATGGTGGCATGGAGGGCGGGCAGAGACAGCAAATCGCGGCCCGTGCGTGTGGGCCAATCGGCAACGTCATAGGACAGCGCCGTCCATAGGGTGGAAGGCATGCCGATGGTGTCGCCAATCACGAGGATGTCGGAGAAGGGCGCGAGATCAAGGGTCGCCGCGCCGTTCACCCGCCGGGCCAGTTTCATCGCGGCGTGGTCAGACCGGTCCGGGCCAAAGGCGCCATCATTGGTGCAGGCGCCATCAAACTTGCCGCCGGACAGGCCGTAACAGGTCAGCGCGAGGGTGGGGTGGGTAGATGCAATTCGGTCTTGGGCGTATTTCACCGCGCCAATGTTGGATGTGCCGATGACGGCGACTTTGCGAATCGGCGGTGTCATTTCGCCTCCGACGGGGCGAAAGCGTCCAAGAGGATATCTTCGCAGATGGCGTCATCCTCGGGCGGGGAGTTTGGGGCAGACGGCTCCTCAGCCGCTGCCGCGTCTTCCTCGCCGCGCAAACCGTGGGCGGATAGGAAGCATTGCATGATCTGGGCGACGATCTCGGGCCGGACAGAGCGTAGATCGTCGGCGAAGACGCTTTGCGGATGAGCAGGCGAGGTCACCAATTCGTAGCTGGGGAAGTAATCTATCCGCTCGCTGCTGTCGGCCAGCATATCGCAAATCACGCGCAACACGGACTTGGAGCGTACGGTGGCGGGCAATACGTGATCGCCTGAGGCCGTGGCCGCCAACGGAACAGGTGACACGGTCAGCAGCCACTTCAGGTCTGGGTTGATCGAGGCCAAAGCCTCTTCCAGCGCGGTGAAGTCTTCGATGATGTCAGCCACGCCGTAGTTGGCAAAACGGAAGACGTCGGGGTCGTATTGGCCTGCGATGGTGCCCGGCGCCGTGGGGTAGACGGTGCCGGATTCGCGATGTTCCCATGCCTCTGTCAGGCCTAGGGTGAAGACGATCACATCTGCCTCTTGCAGGGCGCGGGCCAAAGCCGCCAGATGTTGCGCCCGCATTTCTTGTACCAAAGCCTCGGACGCGAGCCCTTCCGGTTCCACGCCGGGGCGTTGCGCATCCCAAAAGCGCCCGCCCTTCTCCCACACCGGCAGGGCCGGTTTGGCGCCGTCCATTTCTTCGACCAATTGGCGGAACTGTTTGACCGTGTAGATATTGCCGAAACGCGCGGAATAGACGCCGTAGCCAAAGCGCTTGGCGGTTTCCGGCGGCAGGCCGCGTCGGGCGGGTTCGGCATCTATCACGTTGATGCCAGCGCCCTTCATTGCCGCGCCCACATGCTGCGCGAAGCATGACCCTGCGGTGAAAACCTTGGTGTCTTTGGTGACGGCAAACTTGGGGCGATAGATGTCGGCCGGAAAGGGCGAGGCCCCCGCCACACCGCCCCGCCAAAATGCGCGGGCTGCAAGGCCGCTGTAGGGAGAGCCGGTCACGATGCGCCCCCTTGCATTTGGGTGAACAGCATCAGGAAACCGTCAGGATCTTTGATGTGAAATTCGCGGGTGCCATAGCTTTGATCGAACGGCGCACGCACGCGCCCTTCGGGGAGATCCGCCAGACGCGGGGCGATCTCGGTCCAATAGCCGTCCAGATCATCCACCCACATCTGGGCCGAGATATTGTTGGCCGTCGCAGCCAGCGCCGCTTCATCTGCGGCGTTTACAAAGGCCACCATCAGCGCCCCACGGCGGACCAAGCCATAGCCGTCGTCCGCTTTCCCGACTTCATGGGTGAAGCCGAGCCGTTGCGTGTAGAACGCAAGGCTCGTCGTCAAGTCAGACACCGGCACGATTGGCGAAGTGCCAGAAACGCCCGGTGTGGCGCGCATTTACGCCGCCCGTACCGTCCGCTGCTCGATCCGCTTTTCGTGCTCGCCCTGGATCATCCGGTGCACGTAAATGCCCGGCAGGTGGATGGCGTCGCCGTCCAGCGTGCCGGTTTCGACGATCTCTTCTACCTCCAGGATGCAGACCTTGCCGCACATTGCCGCCGGAGGGTTGAAGTTGCGCGCGGTCTTGCGGAACACGGCGTTGCCGGTGGCGTCCGCTTTCCATGCCTTCACGATCGAGACATCGGCGAAGATGCCTTCTTCAAGAATGTAATCCTGGTCGCCCCAGGTCTTCACCTCTTTGCCTTCGGCAATCACAGTGCCGACGCCGGTCTTGGTGTAGAAGCCGGGGATGCCAGCGCCGCCGGCCCGCATCCGCTCAGCCAGGGTGCCTTGGGGATTGAACTCCAGCTCCAGCTCGCCGGAGAGGTACTGGCGCATGAATTCCGCGTTTTCGCCCACATAGGACGACATCATTTTCTTGATCTGGCGTGTCTCCAGCAGTTTGCCAAGGCCAAAGCCGTCCACACCTGCGTTATTGGAGGCGACCGTGATATCCTTGGTGCCCGCCGCGACGATGCCGTCGATCAGCAGTTCGGGGATGCCACACAGGCCAAACCCGCCGGCTGCGATCAACATGCCGTCGAAAAGGACGCCATCCAGCGCCTCTGCTGCTGAGCCATAGACCTTTTTCATGCGTATATCCCCTGAAGTGCTGCTTTGCGGCGCAAATTGGCTGAGGGGGACGGCTAAGTCAACGACGCTTACGCCGGAGGGGGCCCGCCCCCCCTTTGTCAGAGATCGAGGGTCTCGGCCATCTCGGCGATCAGGTCGGAGACGTAGCGATTGAAACGCTCGTTCGGTTGCTGGCCTTCAAACTTTGCCTGAAACGGATCAGCGGCATGGATGTCGCTACCGGACATGGTTTCCAGAACACCATGTCCGAGGAAGGGCACGTGGGCTTCAGAATAGCCGCCTTCATGGGCCATCATCAAACGGCCATCGCAAAGGTCGGCGGCGGCGGCCATGGTCATTTCCGTCATGGCGCGGAAGGTGTCGCCGCCGGTGATCATCCGGCTCAGCGGGTCCACAAGCGAGGCATCGAAGCCGCAAGCCACCACAATCGCGTCGGGCTGGAATGCGTGAAGCGACGGGATCACGAGGCGCTCGAAGGCCTCAATATAGCCTGCGTGTCCGGTGCCGGGCGGCAGGGGAATGTTGAGGTTATACCCCACACCTCCGTCCGAGCCGCGATCGGCGAAGTCGCCACTATCGAGCGGGTAGTTGCGTTCTTGATGCAGCGAAATCGTCAGCACGTCATCCCGGTCGTAGAAGATCGCCTCGGTCCCATTGCCGTGGTGCACGTCCCAGTCGATCACGGCGACACGGTCGGTCAGCTTGTGGGTTTGCGCCGCCTCAATCGCGATGGCGAGGTTGGCAAGAAGGCAAAACCCGTTGGGAAAATCCGGCAAGCAATGGTGGCCGGGGGGGCGCGACAGGGCGTAGGCGTTGTCGACCTCGCCCTTCAGAGTCGCAAAAAGCGCCGCCTTGGCAAGGCCCGCTGACAGGCTCGCGATCTCGAACCCGTCGGGGCCGAAGGGGGTGCGCAGGCCCAGTTCTCCGCCGCCCTCGGCTGATTTGGCCTTGAAGGTTTCGATATAGTCGCGCGGGTGAACGCGCAGCAGGTCTTCTTCTGTCGCGACGGGGGCATGACGGGTGGCGAGTTCGCCCCAAAGGCCCGTGACATGAAGAAGGTTCACAAGGCGGCGCTTGGTTTCGGGGTTCTCGGGCAGACCGCCCCCCGGCTGCACCAGACCGCCCACAGGCAACAGGCCCGCGTAATTGCCGCCGGAATGCCAGAAGCAGCGTTCATCCCAGAAAAATCCTGTGGTCATGGGCAGTTCCTTCGGTTCGAGGGAGGCTTGGTGCCAGGCGGTTACGTCTGGTCCCGCGCCAGTTGGTAAGCCCCTTCGGGCAGATCGAGGGCAGCGGCAAGGTCACGGACCTGGTCCAATGACAGCGTGATCGTACGCACCTGATCGCTGCGCGGATCCACCTGTTGCAGGGTCACACATTCATCAAACGCCGAGACGATCACGTCTTCCTGCAAGGGCAGTTCGCCCTCATCCACGAGGGTGACAACAGTGGCGTCGAATTCATGCTCAATGGTAAACATGGGGGTAGGTTATGGGCGCGGAGTGGGGTTGCCAAGCCTCTCTCTGCGCAGATGCATCCGGTAAAGGATCGGGGCCGCAACCCGGTCATAGAGTAGCGCAAAGAATGCCCCCACCACGGGAAGTCTCACGGTGCGCGCCATCCAGCGCAGGCTCGGCAAGTGATCCCAGATCGCGGCGAAGGCGTCGATCCCCGCGATCACCTGGCCACCGGGCAATCTCGCGTGCAGACGGCGGGTGGCTTGCGTTTCGGTCAGCGCCCATTGGGTTGTGTCGATGCTGTTCACATCCACAAACACCAAGGGCGCATGGGCCGCCTTGGCGCGGCGGGTGTAGTGCCGCATTTCTGCCCGACAGATGGGGCAACGGTCATTATAAAAGATGCGCGTGCTTTCCATGGTCTGAGTATAGCCGTTCTTACGGCTCTGTGAACGGGAATGCTCTGGACGCCGGGGCGGGTGCAGCTAGTGTTAAGGCCACCCTGCCGGAGACTTCGATGCGCGCCCTTATCCCCCTTCTGTCCGCTCTCGCGCTCAGCGCCTGTGTCACAACCACGCCAACCGTGAACGGCGGCGGTGGTAGCGTGGCGGTGCCAGAGAGTGTCCCCGTTTCCGTCGCCCGCGCGGTAGAGGTCACACGGCGGATGGAGCCGGTGGCCGAACAAATGTGCCGGACCCAAGCGCCGCTGCTCAACTGTGATTTCGAGTTTCTGGTTAATCGTGATCCCCGCGCCGGGGTGAATGCGTTCCAGACGATCAACCGTGAAGATGGGCGACCGATCATCATCCTGACCCTCGGCATGATCAGAACGGTTCGGAACGACGACGAACTTGCCTTCGTTATCGGCCATGAGACCGCCCACCACATCGCCGAGCATATCGGCCAGCAACAGGCGGCAGCCCGTGCGGGCGCGGAGGTGTTTGGCACAACCGCGCAGCGGCGTGGCGCAAGCAGGCCGGAGATCATCGCAGCTGCGCAGCGGGGGGCAATGCTGAGCACCTCGGAATTCAGCCAAAGGGCCGAGTTGGAGGCCGATAGCCTTGGCACGATCCTGACCTGTCGTGCAGGCTTCGACCCTGTCGTAGGTGCGCGTTTCTTTAGCCAATTGCCCGACCCCGGCGCGCGGGTCTTTGCCACCCATCCGCCCAATGCGGCGCGGATCAGAACGGTGAGCGAAGCGGCTGCACGTTGGTGTTGATTGAAGGGGTCGTAAGCGACCGAGGCTCCAAATACGCGGTCTCGGGCGGGGTCGTGACGGACCGCGCGGGCGTGGATGCGTTCCTGAAAGAGCTTAAACGCAAGAAGAAATACGCCAAGGCGACCCATAACACCTGGGCGGTCTTGCTGTCCGACGGACCGCTGAAAAACGACGACGGAGAGGGCGGCGCGGGCCAGGTGATCTTGCAAATGCTGGAGCGTGAAGACCTGCGCAATCACGTGGTTGTGGTCACGCGCTGGTACGGGGGCAAACACCTGGGCGGCGACCGCTTTCGCCACGTCGCCACCTGCGTGCGCACTTATCTAGAGGCGCTTTAGGCGGTTGGTGTCCCCCAAAGGTCGTAATCGCTGGCTTCGTCTACCTCGACCGTGACCATGTCGCCGGGCTTCAGGTGCTCAAACCCTTCGTCGATGAACAGGTTGCCGTCGATTTCGGGCGCGTCTGCCGTGGTCCGGCAGGTGGCGCCTTCTTCGTCCACGGCGTCCACCAGCACTTGCATGGTGCGGCCCACTTTGGCTTGCAACTTGGCCTCGGAAATCGCTTGGGCCTTCTCCATGAAGCGGTCCCAACGGTCTTGTTTGACCTCGGCTGGCACGTGATCTGGCAGCGCGTTGGACCGCGCGCCATCGACGTTTTCGTACTGGAAGCAGCCGATGCGATCCAGTTGCGCTTCGTCGAGCCAATCCAGAAGGGTCTGGAACTCGGCCTCGGTCTCGCCGGGGTAGCCGACAATGAAGGTGGAGCGCAGGGTGATATCGGGGCAATCAGCCCGCCACGCCCGGATCTCATCAAGCGTACGAGACGCCGCCGCAGGCCGCGCCATGCGTTTGAGCACATCGGGGTGGGCGTGTTGGAACGGGATATCCAGATAGGGCAGCAACCCGTTGGCGGGATCGGCCATCAGGGGGATCAGCTCGCGCACATGGGGGTAGGGGTAGACGTAATGCAAGCGCACCCAAGCGCCCAGGGTGGCCAGATCACGAGACAGACCAAGGATCGGAAACTTCTCGTCTCGACCCTTCCAGTCAACGCCATAGGCGGAGGTATCCTGAGAGATGATCAGCAGCTCTTTCACGCCACTTTCCACCAGTTTCTCGGCCTCGCGCATCACCGCTTTTTGAGGGCGAGAGGCGAGCTTGCCCCGCATGTCGGGGATGATGCAGAATTTGCACTTGTGGTCGCAGCCCTCGGAAATCTTCAGATAGGCATAGTGGCGCGGCGTCAGCTTCACGCCCGCCGCAGGCAGCAGATCAACAAACGGATCGGGCGACGGCGGCACGGCCCCGTGGACGGCATCCAAGACCTGTTCGTATTGTTGCGGTCCGGTGACGGCCAGAACCTTGGGATGGGCACCGGTGATATACTCCGGCTCCGCCCCCAAACAGCCCGTGACGATAACTTTGCCGTTGGCCTCCAACGCCTCACCAATGGCATCGAGGCTTTCAAGTTTGGCGCTATCAAGGAAGCCACAGGTGTTCACAATCACCGCTTCGGCCCCGGTGTAATCGGGGCTGATCGCATAGCCCTCGGCCCGCAGGCGGGTCAGGATGCGTTCGCTATCCACCAAGGCCTTGGGGCAACCGAGCGACACCATGCCGATACGGGGCTGACCGGGGCGGGCATCATCGGGCACGCGGGCGCGGGCCAAGTCGGGGCGGAGAAGGGGTGGGTTCTGGCTCATGCCTTGCCAGATAGCCGCTGCGCGATGCCAAGGAAAGGCCCGCGTGGATCGGCAAAGCCTTGCCGTTTGTGCAGGTTTTGGATGTGCGAAGCGCCTCAACCGCGATAGGCTGGGGGTATTGAGCAAGTAAGGCCCAGAAAATGCGGTGGATATTCAGAATTTTGGGCGCGGTCGTCGTCCTGTTGTTTTTGGCTTTGGGCACGATTTTGCTGATCCCCGCCGAGCGGATCGCAGAGATTGCCAGTGACCGCATCACCCAAGCCACGGGGCGGTCGGTGACGATCAGCGGAGAGGCGCGGCCAACGCTGTGGCCTGACTTGGGCATCGTGATCGAGGGCCTGCGCGTCGGAAACCCCACATGGGCCGGAGCCGCCCCGATGATCGAGGCAGAAAGGGTCAACGTGGGCGTGGCGTGGCGCGGCTTGTTCTCGGGCGATATTCAAGTGCAGCGGGCGGTGTTTGAGGGGGCGCAGATCCTGCTGGTTCGCGCCGAGGACGGGCGCATGTCCTGGGATATGAGCGACGCAAGGGGCGGAGCCGCGGCCAGCGAAGGCGAAGCCAGATCAATGCAGATCGGCTTTGACGAGGCGATTATCCGAGGCGCCCGCGTGCGCTATCTGGACCGCGAAGGCGGGGCCGATTGGGACGTGTCGCAACTGGACGCCACCGTGCGCCTGCCCGACGCGGGCGGCCCGGTCGCTTTGGAAGGGGACGCGCAGGTCAACGGCGTGCCGCTGATGCTGGAGGCCACGATCGACGGCGCGTCTGGACTGCTGGCCGGGGAAGCCCGCCCGGTGGTGGCCACGCTGCGCTGGCAGGGCGGGTCCATCGGGTACGAGGGCGCGTTTGCGCTGGACGCCACTGCCCAAGGCGCGATGAACCTGAGTGCCGAGGATTTGGCCCCGCTGGTGGCACTGGCGGGCGGGGCTATGCCTGAGGTGCCGGAAGGTTTGGGCCGCAGCCAGATCGCCGTCTCGGGCGATGTGCGGCTGTCACAGGAAGGATCGCTGCACCTGCGCGAGGGCTTGGTGAGGTTGGATGACACCCTGCTGAGCGTCGCCGCCGATTTGGTGCCGGGAGAGGACCGCCCCATGTTGCGCGGCACGATCACCGGCGGAGAGATCGCCTTGCCGGGCCTGTTGGAAGCCCGCGATGACACGCCAGAAGCGGGGGAAGGCTGGCCGAGGGATATTATTGACGTGTCTGGCCTGTTTACCACTGACGCTGACCTGACCGTCCGCGCCGATAATCTTGATCTGGGCGCTGTGGCCCTGAGCGATATTGACCTGCGGGCCCGGATCAACCGGGGGCGGTTGGTGTTCGATATCGCCTCGATCCGCACTTACGAGGGACAGTTGGCGGGACAATTCGTGATCAACGGACGCGGCGGCCTGTCGGTGGGCGGCGATCTGATCCTATCCGACGTGGCGCTACGCCCGCTGCTGACCGCGATGGCGGAATATGAACGCATGGAGGGGACGGGATCGGCCTCGCTCGAATTTCTGGGGGTCGGCAATGATCTGCACACCATCATGGATGGGCTAGAGGCCGAGGGCGACGTGGCCCTGGGGCAGGGCGCGCTATTGGGGCTCGATCTGGGTGGGATGTTGCGCAATTTCGATCCCTCGTTTCAGGGGGAGGGCCAGCGCACGACTTATGACCGGGTCACCGCAGATTTCATCGTCCGCGACGGCGTATTGCAGAACGAAAACCTGTTGCTGGACGCCCCGTGGGGCGAAGTGCGTGGCGCGGGAGAGGCTGATTTGGCGGCCATGACGGTCGATTACACGCTGATCCCCGGCGTGCTGCGCGACGCCGATGGGGTGGCAACGGTCCGCGTGCCGATTGCTGTGACCGGACCATGGGCCGCGCCGGTGATCGGCCCGGACTTGGCGCTGTTGGCCGAGATTGAACTGGCCGAGGAAACGGCCCGCCTGGAGGCCGAGGCCCGCGCGGCGCTGGAGGCCGAAGAAGACCGCCTGGAAGAACTGGCGCGGGACGGCGCGAATGAGCTACTGGGCACCGATATACAGGCGGGCGATAGCCCTGAAGACATCGAACAACAGCTGACCGATGAGTTTATCCTCGGCGTGGAGCGGTTGATTTTCGGCAATGGAGTTGAAAGCGAATGAGAGCGATTTGCGTGATGGCCCTATGTGTGGCGCTGGCGGGCTGCGGCGGTGGTATCCTGGGCTTTGGCGGAGGCCGAGACGAGGCCCCCACGGTGACGCGTGGGCAACCGGACCTCTACCCCGGCGAGACCGCTGAAATGCGGGCGTTGGTTATCGAATATGCTGACCGGCACGACATCCCCACGGCGCTGCTTCACCGGGTGATCCAGCGCGAAAGCGACTACCGCGCCAATGCCCGTAACGGGCCCTACTATGGCTTGATGCAAATTTTGCCGGAAACGGCGGCGCAGATGGGCCATCGGGGTAGCGCCAATGACCTGTTGGATGCCCGCACCAACCTTGAATACGCAGGCCGCTACCTGCGCGGGGCGTGGTTGCTGAGCGATGGGGACATCGACACCGCCATCGGCTGGTATGCGCGTGGCTACTACTACGAGGCCCGCGACCGCTGTATGTTGGTGGAAACCGGTCTGCGGGACCGAGAGGTCAACCGCGCCTGCCGTTAAGGGCCGTCAAGGTATGTGACGGGCCGGGAGCGACGCTGTTTGGCTGAAGCCAAAAACGCCCCGCCCGCCGTCCCAAAACAAAAGAGCCCGCGAATTTCGCGGGCTCCCGAGGTGTTCAGCGGCGACGGTCCCGGCGAGAGGACATGGGCTGGAACGCCACGCCCACATGGGCCTCGCAGTAAGGTTTGCCTTGTTGCACCGGCAAGCCGCAGAAGTAGAAATCATCTGTTGCCGGGTCGCCGATGGGCCATTTGCACACACGCTCGGTCAGGTCCATGAGGCTGATCTTTTTGGCGTGTTTCTCAACCTCGGACACTTTTGCAAGCGCCTCTGGGCTGATCTCGTTGGCCGAGGGTTGCGGCGGCAGGGGCTGGCCTGCGGGCGCGATAGGCTTGCGCAGGGGCATGATGTTGGTGCGCGGCGCAGGCGCGGCGGCGGGAGCCTCGGCCGCCTTGGGGGCGGGGGCTGGCTCTGCCTTGGGCGCAGGTTTGGGCGCGGGGGCGGCCTTTGCGGCCGGCGCTTCTTTTGCCGCGGGGGCGGGCTTGGATGGCGCAGAGGTGCCGCCGCCGCCCGAGCGGTTGGACAGGCCCAAGCGGTGCACTTTGCCGATCACGGCATTGCGCGTCACGCCGCCCAATTCTTTGGCGATCTGGCTGGCCGACTGGCCCTCGCCCCACATTTTTTTTAGCGTCTCAACCCGTTCATCGGTCCAGGACATAGCTGTGCCTTCCGGTCTATCGTTCCGCCACACGCGGCATTGGTTTATAAACGTGGGCTTATGGCGCGGGTGTTCCGCGATTTGAAGACCTATTGTGGGGGTCCGCGGGGCCGAGGGCAAGGTGGTGCAGGTGGTTTTGAGCGCAAGAGAGGGTGTGAGCATGCGAAAATTGGTTCGGTCACTGGGAATCGCGTTCGGTCTGGCGGGATCTGCAGCGGCACAAGACGTGCCACCGGCGTCGCCGCAGGAAATCGCGACACAGTTGGTGGCGCTGCGCAACGTGCCCGGCGCGGCGGCGGGTTGGGTCACGGCGGAGGCGATGGAAGTCGGCGTGGCAGGTACCCGCGTGGTGGACGGGGAAGACGCCGTGCAGGTGGGCGACGCCTGGCACGTGGGGTCTATCACCAAAGGCATGACCGCCACATTGGCCGCAAGGATGGTAGAGGCGGGCGCGATCACATGGGACACACGCATCGGCGCGGTTCTGGGCGATGCTTTCCCCGAGATGCACGCGGATTGGCACGGCACGCCGCTGCGCGCGCTGCTCTCCCACCAATCGGGCATGGCGGCAAACTTGCCTGGCGCCTCAGCGGCGGATCTGGGCGAAGGACCACGCCACGACTACGTGGCCGAGATGCTATACAGTCCGCCCGAAACGGCCGTCGGCGAATTCGTCTATTCAAACGCGGGCTACGTGGTGGCGGGCGCAATGCTGGAGGCTGTCGGCGGCGCCCCGTGGGAAGAGCTGATGCAGGAGCATGTTTTCGGGCCGCTCGGCATGGAAAGCGCCGGGTTCGGCCCGCCCCAAGGCGAGGCGATTGAGGGCCACGCCACACGCCTGCTGCGCGGTGTGCGGTCTGCGGGGCAGGGGCCCGAGGCCGATAACATCCCCGCCATGGGCCCTGCGGGGCGGGTGCACCTGAGCGCAGGCGATATGCTGCGCTATCTGCGGGCGCATTTGGTGCGGGACGAAAGCTTCCTCAGCCCGGCCACATGGGAGGTGCTTCACTCAGCGGCGGGCGATCGCGGTTACACAGACAACATCGAAGGCTACGCGATGGGTTGGGGGGTGGACGAAGACGGGAGCCTTGTTCACGCAGGCTCTAACACGTTTTGGTATGCGGTGGCTTACATTGACCCCAGTGCTGGCGTCGCGGTCTTCGCGGCGACGAACTCGGGTGATCTTCGTGCCGTGGCGGAACCTGTGGACGGCGCGCTCAGGGCTGTGCTTGTGGGGCACTGATCGGGGCCTGCGGGGGCTTCCCGGCCCGCGCCTCTCTCCATGCCAGAAGGGCGGCGCCTGCGACAATGATCGCGGCCCCCAGATAGGTGAGCCCGGTGGGAGCGACGCCGAAAATGGCAAAGTCATAGGCCGCCGCGAAGATCAGCGTAAGGTAAGAGAACGGCGTCACAAAGCTGGCGTCGGCGCGGGCCATGGCGTTCACGAAGCAGGCCTGTGCGGTGGCCATCACCACCCCCAAACCCGCCAGTCCTGCCCATTGCGCCATGGTGGGCGGTTGCCAGAACGCCACCACTGCCAGCGTGGCGATGCCCACGCCGAGGCCGTTGTTGATGAACAGGATCTGCAACGGGGCCTCGCGCCCTGAAAGGCGTTTGATGAACGTCAGCTCCAACCCCAACGCCATGGCCGCGCCCAAGGCCAGCAAGGCGCCCGGCGCAATTGCGCCCGCGCCGGGGCGGATCAGGATCAACGCGCCGGTAAAGGCAATCGCGGCAGCCAGCCAGCGCCATTTGCCGACTTTCTCTCCGAGAATCGGAATCGCCAGGATCATCCCGAACACCGGGTTCAGAAACGAGATCGCCGTTGCATCCGCCAAAGGGATCATCGCCGCAGCAGCAAACATGCAGGTCACGCCGGTAAATCCCGTTACGGTGCGCCCGATGTGCAACCCCCAAGAGGGCCGCACAAAAGCGGGCCGCATCACCGCCACCACACAGGCAATGGTGATCCAGGCAAACAGAAACCGCCCGTGGCTGACTTGCAGCGGATGCAGTGCCGGGCCAAGGACGTCGGTGCCAAGGGCCTTGGCGATCAGCGTCGTGGCCGCGATGAATGCCGTGGCGCTGAGGATAAAAATGACCGCCAGACGCGGCGCGGGCGCGGTAAGGCCGGTGGGCGTTTCTTGCGGGACAGAGGGGGGAGCGGACACGGCGATCTCCGACGAGGTGCCATGGTGCGATGACCCATTTTGGGGGGCGGTGCAAGGTGCTCTTGCAGTTGCCACCGGGCGGACACATCTTTGAGGTGACGCAAGGGAAGGTTCGCCGTGAAACGGATTGTGATTTTATGCGATGGGACTTGGAACCATTCCGACGCCAAGGACCCCACGAACGTGGTCCGACTGGCACGCGCCATAGCCGCAACCGGGACCGACGGTGTGCCTCAAATCCCGATCTATGTGGAGGGCGTGGGCAGCGGGCGCGGCGTGACGGCGATGGCGCGTTTCACCGATAGATTACTGGGCGGCGCCTTCGGCTGGGGTCTGATGGATAACGTCATCGAGGCGTATCGCCATTTGGTGTTCATGCATGAGCCGGGCGATGAGATTTACATATTCGGTTTCTCCCGTGGAGCATTCACGGCACGTTCCTTGGCGGGTTTCGTGCGATCAACCGGGATCGTGGATCGTGACCGATTGCATCTGCTGCCCGAGGCGATTGAACGTTACCGGCGGCGTGACGACGACACGACCCACCCCGGCTCGGACGCAAGCCACGCCTTCCGTGCAAAGCTATCGTTGCGGGTGGTTACCAGCGAGGCAGAAGCAGACTACCGCGCCGTTCAAGGGATGCCCGAGGCGCCGCTCATCAACATTGCCTATCTTGGGGTGTGGGACACGGTGGGTGCCTTGGGTGTACCGAACCATTTGGGGCTCGCCTCGCTGCTCAATGGGGGGAGTTACAGCTTCCACGATGCTGACCTGTCGAGCCTTGTGCGCGCCGCCCGTCACGCCATTGCTCTGGATGAAATGCGCCCCAGTTTCGCGCCGACAAGGTGGAATAATCTGGACCGCTTGAACGCCGGCCGCACCGACGATGCCGCCCCCTACAAGGAGCTGTTCTTCGCCGGGGATCATGGATCTGTGGGCGGCGGCGGAGATATCGTGGATCTCTCCAACATCACCTTGGAGTGGATCGCAGAGGGCGCGAAAGCAGCGGGGCTTGGGTTGGACCCGGTCCGGATGGAGGCCATTCGCGCCGCGCAAGATCCCACCGGGCCGCTGCACAATTTCAGCAACCCCGAACCATCATTCATCCAGAAAATGATGCGAAGGCGTAAGGTGGATCGCGCAGGGCCCATGAGGTTGGATGAAATTCACCCGGCAGTGCATCAGCGCTGGTCCATGGAGGCCAAAAGTGCGGCCTTCAAACCCTATCGTCCCGGCAGCCTCAAGCGGCTGGAGCCGGACTTGATTGCGTACCACGCCCCCACAATGGAGGGCGAAAGCCCGCCTCGTGCAATTGTCTGATCAGGCGCCCAGGCACCAGCGCATGATGGCTTTCTGGGCGTGCAGACGGTTCTCGGCCTCGTCAAAGACGACAGAGCGGGGGCCGTCGAGAATGGCATCGGTGATTTCCTCGCCCCGGTGGGCGGGCAGGCAATGCATGACCATGGCGTGGTCAGGGGCGGCAGCCATCAAACCTTCGTTCACCTGATAAGGGCGCAGCAGGTTGTGGCGCCGCTGACGAGAGCTTTCGGCATCGCCCATGGAGACCCAGGTATCGGTCACAACAAGGTCGGCATCGGCGACTGCTTTGGCGGGGTCACGCTCTATCCGGACGTCTTGGCCCGCGTTACGCACCGCACCGATCAGCGCGTCTGGAGGATCAAGTTGGGCAGGGCCAGAGAAGGTGAAATCAAACCCAAACGATGCCGCGGCATGGAGGAAGCTCTGCGCGACATTGTTGCCATCGCCCATCCACGCCACGCGCTTGCCCTTGATCGGGCCACGGTGTTCTTCAAACGTCATGACATCGGCCATGATCTGGCAAGGATGAGAGTTATCGGTTAGGCCGTTGATGACCGGCACGGTGGCGTGTTCGGCCATCTCATGAAGGATATCCTCGCCGAAGGTGCGGATCATAATCAGGTCCACGTAGCGAGAAAGAACACGGGCAGTGTCTGCAATCGTTTCGCCATGGCCGAGCTGCATTTCCGCGCCCGACAACACGAGCGACGTGCCACCCATCTGACGCACGCCCACGTCAAAGGACACCCGGGTCCTGGTCGAGGGTTTTTCGAAAATCAGCGCTACGACGTGGCCTTCAAGGGGGAGGTCATCATCGAGCGTGCCTTTGGGGCGGCTGCCCCGGGCGGTTTTCATTCGTGCGGCACCGGAAAGGATATCGCGAAGGGCAGAGGGGTCTGTGGTATGAATGTCGAGAAAATTTGGCATGGTATGTCGCTTGTGGCTGGCGGACGCGCCGGGGGGCCAGCCCCCCGGACCCCCCGGGAATATTTGAAGAACGAGGAAGGTGTTAGGCGGCGCGTGCCTCAAGCGCCGTGGCGGCTGCGTCGAGGCGGTCAATGCCTTGGGAGATTTCCGCTTCGGTAATGGTTAGGGCGGGAAGGATGCGCAGGGCGTTGTCGGCCGCGGGCACGGTGAGGACGTCGTGCTTGTAGCCCTCGGCCACCACATCGGTGGGGGGGACCTTGCAGCTGAGGCCGAGGATCAGGCCTTGGCCGCGGACGCTCTCGAAGATGGTGGGGTGAGCGGCAACGAGTCCTTCGAGTTTCTGGCGCAGGAAGCCCGCCTTGGCGTTGACGGCTTCCAGGAAGCCCTCCTCGGTGATTACATCCATCACGGCGCCGCCGACAGCGCAGCCCAGGGGGTTGCCGCCATAAGTGGACCCATGGGTGCCTGCGGTCATGCCCTTGGCGGCCTTTTCCGTGGCCAAAAGCGCCCCGAGGGGGAAACCGCTGCCGATGCCTTTGGCAACCAGCATGATATCGGGGGTGATCCCCGCCCACTCGTGCGCAAAGAGTTTACCCGTACGGCCTACGCCGCATTGGATTTCATCAAGGATCAGCAGGAGCCCGAGTTCATCGCACAAGGCGCGGATGCTCTTTAGCCGTTGATCGGAGAACGGCCGAATGCCGCCTTCACCCTGGATCGGCTCCAGCATGATGGCGCCGATGTTCGGCTGCGAAGCTGCATCGCGCAGGGCCTCGTCGTCGATATCGAAGGGCAGCGTTTGGAAACCATCGAGAAGGGGGCCGAACCCCTTGGTCAGCTTCTCAGATCCCGCCGCAGAAATCGCCCCGAGGGAGCGCCCGTGGAACGCCCCTTCAAATGTCAGGATGCCAATCCGTTCAGGGGCGCCGGTTTCAGTTCGGTACTTCCGGGCCATCTTGATGGCAAGCTCTGCCGCCTCGGTGCCCGAGTTGCAGAAGAAGACGGTGTCGGCGAAGGTGTGCTCCACCAATTTCTCGGCCAACGCCTTTTGTTGCGGCACCTCATAAAGGTTCGACGTGTGCCATAGAGCGTTGGCTTGGTCCGTCAACGCGCCAACGACTTTCCGGTGTCCATGGCCCAAGGACATTACGGCAATGCCACTGGCAAAATCGAGAAAACGTCGCCCGTCTGCTTCCACCAGCCAAGAGCCTTCACCTTTGACGAAGGACAGATCTGCGCGGGAATAGCTTGGTAGGACTGGCGAAATCATTGGCCGGACTCCATGGGTGTTGAGACAAGCGCCTGTGTTGCACTGACGTAGCGTTGTAGTCAATTCACCGATGCTTATGGGGTCAAGTGCCGGGCTTGATGGTGGCGGGCATGATCAGACAAGTGGTGGAGCCCGTGGCGTAGAGCTTACCCGTCTCTGCATCTCGGATCGTGCCCTCCGCGACCCCAGTGCTGCGTCCACTATGGGAAACCACGCCGTCGGCCACGATCTCTCGTCCTACAGGGATCGAACGGGTGATATTAACCTTGTATTCCAGAGTCGTATAAATGCTTCCCCTCGGTACCTTCGTCATCACCGCGCAGGCCATAGCACTGTCCAATAGCGTACCATACCACCCGCCATGCACCGTGCCCAACGGGTTGAGCGTTTCAAACGACGGGGTCCCCCGGAACGCCACGCGCCCTTCCTCGACTGCGTCCAACATATAGCCAAGGGTGCGCCCGATCGGTGGGTTCGAAATGTCACCCCGCAAAATCGCTTGCATGAACTCCAACCCTGAACGCGTTAGAGTCTCCTCCATCGTCGGCAAATCCGCCGGCTCTCGGGCAAAAAAGGGCTCTCCCATGGGCGTCTCCAATATGGCTCTCGCCATAGCGCCACGCTCCTTGTCAAAGCGCAACCCATGCCTTCACCTTGGCCATACACCTCTGGGGGTGGGTGGCCTTCAGGCCGCCAAGGGGGCTAGCCCCCTCTACGCCACCTCGGCCAGCGCTACCTTTGGAACGACGCCCAAGGCCGCGCAAACATCCCGGGTCAGCTCGGGCCGGTTCAGCGTGTAAAAATGCAACTGCTCCGCGTCGCCCTCTATCAGATCGGTACACAACTCGGTGCAGATCGCCGTGGACAACAAATCCGCCCGATCATCGCGGATCGCGCTGGCATAGGCGTCATCCAACCACTGCGGAATAACCGTGCCGCAGGCGCTGGCGAAGCGGCGCGCGCGGGGCCAGTTCTCAATCGGCAGGACGCCGGGCAGGATCGGTGCGTTGATCCCGGCGGCGGTGCAGGCATCGCGGAACCGGAAGAACGTATCTGCCTCGAAAAAGAATTGTGTGATCGCCGAAGTGGCCCCCGCATCAATCTTACGTTTCAGATAATCCACGCATTCCTGCATCGATCCGGCCTCGGGGTGGGGATCAGGATAGGCGCCGACGCGGATCTCGAATTTGCCCGTCTTGGCCAGAGCTTCGATCAATTCGACCGATGATCCGAACCCCTCGGGATGGGCCTTGAAACCATCCGCCCCCTTCGGTGGGTCGCCGCGCAACGCGACGATCTGCGAAATACCGGCCTCGGCATATTGCTCTGCGATCTCCAACGTCTCCGTTCGTGTCGCATCAACGCAAGTCAAATGCGCGGCCACAGGCACGCCGAAATTGGCGTCAATCGCGGTGACGGCCTCGTGGGTCAACTTCCGAGTCGTGCCGCCCGCCCCGTAGGTGACGGACACGAAATCGGGCTTCAGCGGTGCCAGAACACCAAGGGTTTCCCAAAGCTTGAACGACCCCTCCAACGACTTGGGCGGGAAAAACTCGAATGAGACGGCAGGTTGGGTCATGACGGAAAGGGTCCTTGATATGTCGCAACGGGATGTCGCATAGATGACGCCAATCAGCAAATTCATAACTCTCATCATCAACATGAGTTTCATATGCATATCGAGTTCCGCCACCTGCGTACGATCAAAGCCATCCATGAGGAGGGCGGCCTGGCGAAGGCCGCTGACAGCCTGCACATTACCCAAAGTGCGCTGAGCCATCAGATCAAGGGGCTGGAAGATCAAGCGGGGCTCGAGCTTTTCATCCGCCGTTCCAAACCCATGCGCTTGTCACCAGCCGGGATGAAGATGCTGCGCCTCGCCGAAGAGGTCCTGCCCCGCGTAGCGGCCCTGGAGGAAGACTTCACCGGATTGCGAGCCGGTAAATCCGGGCGACTCCACATCGCGATCGAATGCCACGCCTGTTTCGATTGGCTGCTTCCGGTGCTGGAGGCCTTCCGCCAGACATGGCCCGACGTAGACGTCGATATCCGCCCCGGCTTGCAATTCGAGGCGCTTCCCGCCCTCAACCGCCAAGATGTGGATATGGTCGTCTCCTCGGACCCGGAGGATATCTCCGGCACCGATTTTACCCCTCTGTTCGACTATGAGCCCGTCTTCGTTTGCGCCGCCGATCATCCTTTGGCCTCCAAACCCTTCATCGCAGCCGAGGATTTCGCCGACCAAACGCTGATCACCTACCCCGTGGACCGACCGCGCCTTGATGTGTTTAGCCAACTGCTGTTTCCAGCAGGGATCGAGCCCAAAGCCGTGCGCCAGGTGGAGCTTTCTGCCGTGATCTTGCTACTTGTGGCATCGGGCCGCGGCGTGTCGGTTCTGCCCGATTGGGTCGTTCGCGACGCCGCGGGCAGCCAGTCCCTTGTCACCAAGTCCCTGACTGAAACCGGCCTGACCCGCCGCCTCTACGGCGCGACAAGGTCCGAGGACACAGCGAAACCCTTCATGTCCCACGTCCTGAAACTCTGCAGAACCGAGCCGCCAAAACTGCAACGGCGCGCCTAGACCGCCCCAGACCTTTGCAAAGGTCTGGACAAACTCTTGCAAGAGTTTGGTGCGCCCCTTGGCACGGGCAGGTACGAGGTCTATAGGATCGCGCCTGACTTAGAAGGAAATCCGATGCAAGGCTCCGCCAATCTCAACGTGATGATCAAAGCCGCCCGTATGGCGGCGCGCTCATTGCAAAAAGACTTCCGTGAAGTCGAGCAGTTGCAGGTCTCGTCCAAGGGACCGGGCGACTTCGTGAGCCGCGCGGACCGGGCGGCGCAGCAGGTTATCAAGGAAGAACTGATGGCCGCGCGTCCCAATTACGGGTTCCTTGGCGAGGAAGAGGCCGAAATCATCGGCAAAGACCCCACCCGGCGCTGGATCGTTGATCCCCTCGATGGCACCACCAACTTTCTTCACGCGATGCCCCATTGGGCGATTTCCATTGCTCTGGAACACAAAGGCGAGATTGTCGCCGGCGTGGTCTATGACCCGGCCAAGGATGAGATGTTCTTCGCCGAAAAGGGTGCGGGTGCTTGGTTGAATGACACGCAACGTCTGCGGGTCTCGGCGCGCAAACGGATGTCTGAGGCTGTTTTTGCCGCAGGCTTTCCCCCCGATGGCGGTCGCTACCTGCCCGGCGTCTTGCGAGACTTGGCACGCTTGATGCCTTTGTGTTCCGGGATGCGCCGCAACGGGGCCGCCTCTCTGGACCTCTGCTGGGTCGCGGCGGGGCGTTTCGAAGGCTACTGGGAATACAACCTGAAGCCTTGGGACATCGCGGCGGGTATCCTGATCGCCCGTGAGGCTGGCGCCTTTGTGGAGCCGATCCGCGAAGATCAGTCGTTGCTGGAAGACGGCCACCTGATCTGCGGCACTGAAGCGATCTTTGATCAATTCGCCAAAGTCATCCGTACGCGGGACTAAAGCGCGGGCCTTAGGGCCCCCAATTGCCACAAATCCCACAAAACACGCAGGAAGCCGCGGGCCCCTTGGGGCTGCGTGCTACCTTGCGTAGCCGCGGTCGTAGATGACCTGCTGCGCGATGCCTGCGGCCAGCAGGTACACCGATGTGACCGTGACCACTGCCGTCAGAACCGGGTTCGATGCGAAATCCGTCCAAGCCGCATAGGCGATAGACGTCACCCAAACCAGCGCGACGGGAAGCGACACGAAGCGCCAGCGTGCGGTGCGCACGGGGTGGACAAACTTCAGGTTCAGGAATTGCGCCGCCGACAGCACCAGAACGATGCCAAGGATCACCGGAGGGGGCGGCACGATTACCAATGTGGCCAAGGCCACCATGTTCCAACAGCCTGGAAACCCTCGGAACGACTTGTCCGCCGTCTTCATGCGCGTATCGGCAAAATAGAGCGATGAGGCGAAGGGGATCAGCAATACAACAAGCCAGCCCGGCCAGCCCGGCAACAGGCCAGAGCCATAAATCGCATAGGCCGGGATCATCACATAGGTGAGGAAGTCGATGATCAGGTCCAGAAGCACGCCGTCAATGACGGGCGCGTTGGTCGTCACGTCGTAGCGCCGGGCCAAGGGGCCGTCTATGCCATCCACAATGAACGCCACAGTCAGCCAGATCGTCATCATCGCCCAATCTTGTTGGGCGGCTTCCAGAAGCGCCAGCATCGCAAGCGACGCCCCGGCGGCGGTAAACAAATGTACGGAGTAAGCTCTAAATCGCATGGCAGCTTCGATGCCCTTTTGTGGCCGGGTTTGCAAGCTTCTGTGATCTGACGGAAAAAAACATCACGCCTTGGGATGGGCGGCGTTGTAGACCTCCAACAGGCGAGCAGTATCCACGGCCGTGTAGGCCTGTGTCGTGGAAAGGGAGGCATGACCCAGAAGTTCCTGAATGGCCCGCAGGTCGCCGCCCGCATCCAGCAGATGGGTGGCGAAGGAATGGCGCATTGCATGGGGCGTGGCGGTTGCGGGCAGGCCAAGCTGCATCCGGGTCTTCTCCATCACCAAAGCCACGGCGCGGGGGCCAAGAGCCCCCCCTCGGATTGCGCGAAACAAGGGCGTTCCGGGGGCAAGATCATGGGGGCAGAGGCGGGCGTATTTCGCTGTCGCCTCTTGGGCAGCGGGCAGCACCGGCACCTCTCGCTCTTTTCCGCCCTTGCCGGTGATGCGTAACACGCCGGGCAGTTGAGCGTGGGCGGCGTCAAGGCCAAGCGCCTCGGAAATCCGTAAGCCGCAGCCGTATAGCAGCGTGACCACAGCCATGTCTCGGGCCTGAACCCAATCGCGTTCGTCCTGATCCGCAACGCCTAAGATCATGTCCTTTGCGCCGCCTTCCGTCAGAGGGCGGGGCAGGCGGCGGATGTGTTTGGGTGCGCGCATGGATAAAACGGCAGTGGCATCAAAGCCGTCACGATCTGCCCACCACTTGTAGAACGCTTTCACGGCCGACAACCGCCGCGCCAAAGACCGCGCACCCACATCTCGGGCCCGTTGCGCCGCCATCCAGGCCCGCAAATCGCGCGTCTGCAACCCGCGCAGCCCCGCGGGGCCGGGGGCACCGCCCAGATGGTCTGCCTGAAAGGCCAGGAATTCTCTGACATCGGCGGCATAGGCCGTCAACGTGGCCTTGGCCCGCCCGCGCACGCCGCGCAGGTGGGTCAGCCACGCGTCCAGCAAGTCCCGGACCGCTGGGGTCAGGGACAGGCTCAATCGAGCCAGCCGCGCATGAGGCGCTCAAAGGCACCTGCAAAGAAGGTCAGCAAATCAGTCCCTTGGGAGGGGCGGAACTGATGCGGGTCTTCGGCGCCCATGACCAACAGGCCGGGCAGGCGGCCTTCGCCCAGATCAAGGGTCAGGCACGCTTCGGAGTGAATCCACCGCGACGCCTCACCGAAAATTCGTTCCGCATCTCCGCCCACTTGCCGCAGGCTGACTTGGCGGTGGGGCACATCGCGCCCGCCGGTAACGTAATCTTTGACGAAGCCGGGAGCCACAACGGTCAGCACGTCTTCCAACTTCTGCACCTTGGGGGCCTCGGTCTCGGTCGCTTCGGCGCTTTCCAACACCAACCGCACCCGGTCCACGCGCAGAATGCTGGCGATGTCGGTGCCCAGAAGCGTCAGGAATTCGGTGAATTCCTTGGCGTCCAACATGCGGATGATGGAGCGGTGGATTTGATTGGTGCCCGCAAGATTTTCGTAAGCCGCCGCAATGACAGAGCGGTGCGTGTCTTCCAGCCGATCCAAGCGATTTTGCAAACGCTCCATCGCAATACCGCGCATATCAACGATATTGCCGCCCATCTGACGGTCGTTGGCGGCGATCAGCGCGCGCATCAGGTCGCGATCTTCGAGGATCAGTTCAGGGTCCGCCAGCGCCCGGTCGCGCCAGTCAGAATCAGGTCCATTCACAAGGGAATCGAGCGGGGCTTCCGCCTCGGTGCTGCTCATTAATACTGCCTCAACTTTTTTATCGTTAGGGTCAGCTTATACCGCAGCCCGCACATATTGCGCGAAAAATTTGCCGAAGCCCGCCAAACTGTGTCCGCCCGGCCTCAGATCGCGGTGCCGCCGGGTCAGGCGGGGCGGAAGTTCAGGGCAAGTCCGTTGATGCAATGGCGCATGCCCGTGGGGGCGGGGCCGTCGTCGAAAACATGACCAAGGTGGCTGCCGCAGCGGCGGCAGTGGCACTCCGTCCGCACCTGGAAGATCGAGCTGCGGTCTTCCATCGTGCCAATGGCATTGGGCAAGGCTTGGGTGAAACTGGGCCAACCGGTGCCGCTGTCGAACTTATGTTCGGCGGCATAGACTGGCAGATCACAGCCACCACACAGGAAATTGCCCGCGCGGTTTTCGTCGTTCAGGGGGCTGGTATAGGCGCGTTCCGTTTCGGCTCCGCGCAGGATGGCATATTCCGCATCGCTCAGAAGATTGCGCCATTCTGCATCGGTTCGGGTTATTTCAAACGGGCCTTCGGCAAGGGACGTGGCGGCGCCGGGGCGCACCATTGCGCCCAATGTGACAGCGGCGGAGCTGGCGAAGAGAAAAGCGCGACGGTACATGGAAATTCCTCCGAATAAGGGAACTGGAAAGGCAGTAGCGGGGCAACTGAATGCGCGCAGACAGGGATGCCCTGTGATCGAGACACCGCGCCCCAGCCGCTGCCCATCAGGTATACAGGGCCGGGGCGCGGATTGATCGGCAGCGTTTACCCGGAGGGCAACAGCACGGTGTCGATGACGTGGATCACGCCGTTGGATTGGTCGACATCGGCGATCGTCACCGTAGCCATGCGGCCCTGCTCGTCCTCGATCATGATCCGGCCGTTGGACATACGTGCCGTAAAGACACAGCCACCGACAGTTTCGATCGGATGCGCGCCTCCGTCATCGGCAATCATGCCACCGATGGCAGAAGAGAAAGCCTCGGCCGCCACAACGTGACAGGTCAGGATCTGTGCAAGGCGACCGCTGTTGCGGGGCTCGAGCAGAGCTTCGACGGAACCCGCGGGCAACGCTGCGAACGCGTCATCGGTCGGAGCAAAGACGGTGAAGGGGCCGGGGCCGGCAAGCGTCTCGACAAGGCCCGCCTCGGTCACGGCAGCCACAAGCGTGGTGTGGATCGGAGAATTAACCGCGTTCTCTACGATGTTGCGCTCGGCCAACATCGGCGCGCCACCGACGGTGGGATTGGATTGCGCGGAGGCTGCCACGGCGCCAGCCAGAATGAAGGCGGCGGCGCCGAGGGCCGTGGTTGCTTTGGTCGTGATGGACATGAAGTTCTCCCTTTTTAGCAGTCGGCCTGAATGCCGATGATGCTAAGAGCCACGATGGGGGCGGGAGAAAGTTTCAGGTCCGAGGTAACGTCTTCGTTACACGATGCTTTGCCCGGTTTTGGCCCAATCGGCCATGAAGGCATCAAGGCCTTTGTCGGTCAGCACGTGGTTGGCCATTGCCTTGATGACACCGGGAGGGGCCGTTGCCACGTCGGCACCGATCAAAGCGGCGTCTTTCATGTGGTTCGCGGTACGGATGGACGCCACGAGAATCTCGGTATCGAAACCGTAGTTGTCGTAGATCTGGCGAATTTCGGCGATCAGATCCATGCCGTCGATGTTGATGTCATCCAGCCGCCCCACGAACGGGGAAATAAATGTCGCGCCGGCCTTGGCCGCCAAAAGCGCCTGATTGGCCGAGAAGCAAAGCGTCACGTTAACCATGCGGCCTTCGCCGGACAGCACCTTGCAGGCCTGAAGTCCGGCCCATGTGAGCGGCACCTTGATGGCGATGTTTTCGGCGATCTTGGCCAGCTCGCGGCCCTCGGCGATCATGCCATCGGCGTCCAGCGCAACGGTCTCGGCGGAAACCGGGCCATCAACAAGGTCGCAAATCTCGGCGGTGACTTCCTTGATGTCGCGGCCAGATTTCATGATCAGCGAAGGGTTGGTTGTAACGCCATCCACCATGCCAAGGCCGTGCAGTTCACGGATCGCATCAATATCGGCGGTATCCACAAAGAATTTCATAAGGCTGGTTCCTTTCAGGAGGATTACGTGATGATTTAGCGGCCTTCTACAACAACCAGGTGTGGCCCGAAAGCCGTGGACGAGCATTTTGACGAAGGCGACTTGGTGGGGGTTCTGACGGCAGAGCCCTTGGATCGCGTGCTTGATTACAAAGCGCCTGCGGGCGGCTGTTGGCTTGGGGCCTATGTCGAGGTGCCACTGGGGCCGCGCAAGGTGTTGGGTGTTGTCTGGGGGCCGGGGCGTGGCGATTGGGATATCGCGAAGGTCCGCAAAGTAAACCGTGTTCTGGACGTAGCCCCCATGCGTCTGGAAATGCGAGAGTTTCTGGAGAAATCCGGTGCCTACACGCTGACGCCGATGTCGCAGATGTTGCGGCTGGCCACCCGCGCGCCGGGCCTGTCGGACCCGCCATCGATGCGCAAGGTCTACCGTTTGGGCCAAGGCGCGCCGGACCGCGTGACGCCCGCGCGGACCCGCGTGATCGAGACCTTGGTGGAATACGGCGGCCTTGGGTTTACCTTGAAAGAACTCAGCGATCTTGCGGGCGTCACGTCCTCGGTCGTGAAGGGGCTGGCGAAACAGGGCGTGGTGGAAGAGGTCGATACCCCCCGCGATGCCCCCTATCTGACGCTGGACCCAAGCCTGCCAAGCAAGGAATTGACCGACGATCAGGCCGCCGCCGCCGGGCAGTTGCAAGAGGGGTTGGCCGCGCGCCGTTACGGCACCGTTTTGCTGAAAGGCGTGACCGGATCGGGCAAGACGGAAGTGTATCTGGAAGCCGTCGCGGAATGTCTGCGCCAAGGGCGGCAAGCGCTCGTTTTGCTGCCGGAAATCGCGCTCACGTCCGAGTTCCTGACTCGTGTGAAGGCGCGTTTCGGGGCGGAGCCCGCCGAATGGCACTCTGGCGTCACCATGACCGAGCGCCGCCGCTGCTGGCGCATGGTCGGCCAGGGCGATGCGCAACTGGTGGTTGGGGCAAGGTCTGCGCTGTTCCTGCCCTACCGAGACCTTGGCTTGATCGTCGTGGATGAGGAACACGACACCTCCTACAAGCAAGATGAAGGGGCCAGCTACAACGCCCGTGATATGGCGGTTTTACGCGCGTCGTTGAACGACGCTCAGGTGGTTCTGGCCTCGGCCACGCCCTCGCTCGAGTCATGGGCGAACGCCGAGGCGGGCAAATATACGCGGTTGAACCTCGTGTCTCGGTTCGGGCCGCAGGACTTGCCGGAAATGGCCGCCATCGACATGCGGTCCGAGGATTTGCCGGGCTCGTCGTGGCTGTCGCCCAGTTTGCAAAGTGCGGTGGGGGCAAGGTTGCAGGCGGGCGAGCAGGCGCTGTTGTTCCTCAACCGTCGCGGCTATGCGCCGGTGACGCTCTGCCGGGCCTGCGGGGAAATGGTCGGCTGCGATCATTGCGACGCGCGAATGGTGGAGCACCGCTTTCAGAAACGCCTGATCTGCCACCAATGCGGCGAGACAAAACCGATGCCCGAGGCCTGCCCGTCGTGCGAGGTGGAAGGCAAAATGGCCGCCGTAGGCCCCGGCGTGGAACGTATCGCAGAAGAAGCCGCCGCCGCGTTCCCAGACGCGAAAACCGCGATCTTGTCGTCGGACCTGTTCGGCTCTGCCCGCGCGTTGAAGCAACAGATTGAGGAGTTGGCTCACGGCGATACCGACTTGATTATCGGCACACAATTGGTGGCCAAGGGACACAACTTTCCCCGGCTAACCTTGGTGGGTGTTGTGGATGCGGATTTAGGCCTGCAAGGCAGCGACCTGCGCGCCGCCGAGCGAACGTTTCAACTGATGCGACAGGTAGCGGGCCGGGCGGGCCGCGCGGACAAGCCGGGGCAGGCGTTGCTCCAGACATTTCAACCCGAACACCCGGTGATCCGGGCGATTCTTTCGGGCGATGAGGAAGGCTTCTGGCGCACCGAAGCCGCTGAGCGGGACGCGGCGGGCATGCCCCCTTTCGGACGGCTTGCCGGGATCGTCATTAGCAGCACCGAGGCCGCCGCCGCCTTTGATCTGGGCACCCATTTGGCCCGCAACGACACGCCGATCCGCGACGTGGGCGGCATCGTCTACGGGCCTGCGCCCGCACCCATTGCGCGGGTGCGCGGACGGCACCGGGTGCGGCTTCTGGTCAAGGCCCCCAAGGGCGTGGCCCTGCAACCGGCGCTAAGCCGTTGGACGCATGGGTTAAAACTGCCCGGACACCTGCGTCTGTCCATCGACATCGACCCGCAGAACTTCTTTTGAAAACGGTTCCCCCGCGCGGGCGTGCGCGTTAGAACCTTTCGAAACCGTAAACGGATACGAACATTATGACCGCGCCCAAGATCGCCCCGATTCGCCCGCAACCCGGCATCCTCGACATTGCGCTGTATCAGGGCGGAGCCTCGAAGATCGCGGGCCATGCGGCGCCGTTGAAACTCTCCTCGAACGAGAACCCTTTTGGGCCGTCACCCGCCTCCGTGAAGGCGATGGCTGACGCGGCGGCGATGGCGCACCGCTACCCCTCCATCGACCACGCGGACTTGCGCGGCGCGATTGCGGAAATTTACGGCCTGCAAGCCGACAACATCATCTGCGGCGTGGGCTCCGACGAAGTGATCCACTTCCTGTGCCAAGCCTACGCCGGGCCGGGGGACGAGGTGCTTTATACCGAACACGGCTTCGGCATGTATCCGATCGCCGCCAAGGCCGCAGGGGCCACGCCCGTTGTGGTGGCCGAGGACACCCGCCGCGTCGATGTGGACGCGCTTATTGCGGGGATCACGCCCGCCACGCGGTTGATCTTCATCGCCAACCCCTCCAACCCCTGCGCCACGATGCTCGACAACGGCGAGATCACGCGCCTTGCCGACGCCTTGCCCGATCAGTGTCTGCTGATCCTGGACGGGGCTTACGTGGAGTTCGCGGAGGGCTACGACGGCGGCAAATCCTTGGTGGAAGCCCGCGACAATGTCGTGATGACACGTACGTTTTCAAAGGTTTACGGGCTTGGGGGCCTGAGGGTGGGCTACGGTTACGGGCCGCGTCATGTCATTGATACGCTCAACCGTATTCGCGGGCCATTCAACCTTAGCGCAATGGCGCTTGCCGGGGCCGAGGCCGCCGTGCGCGATGTGGATTGGGTGGCGGAATGCCTGCGCATCAACGCCGAGGAACGCGCCCGTCTGGTGGGCGGCTTGCGGCAGTTGGGCATTGCTTGCGATGACAGCCACGCCAATTTCGTGCTGGCCCGCTTCAAGGATGAAGCTGCCGCCGACGCAGCCGACGCGCATTTGAAAACCGATGGCATTATTGTGCGCGCGCCCAAGTCCTATGGGCTACCCGATTGTTTGCGGATCACCGTGGGACGGCCCGAGGATAACAGCCGCGTTTTGGCGTCCCTCACCACGATGGTGGCGGCATGAGCGTGCTTTACAACCGCGTCGCATTGATCGGGCTTGGTTTGATCGCAGGCTCCATGGCGCATGCCATGCGCCGCGCGGGTCTGGCGGGCGAAATCGTCGGCACGGCGCGGTCCGCTGAAACCCGCGCCATCGCGGCAGAGATAGACCTGTGTGACCGGATCACCGACACAATGGCCGAGGCTGTGGCGGGCGCAGACCTTGTCGTGTTGGCGGTGCCCGTGGGCGCAATGGCCGCCGTCGCGGCAGAGATTGCTCCGCATCTGGCGAAGGGCGCTACGGTCACGGATGTGGGCTCGGTCAAGCAGGCGGTTGTCGATGCCGTCGGCCCGCATCTGCCCGCCCATGTGCATTTCGTGCCCGGCCACCCGTTGGCGGGCACCGAGTATTCAGGGCCTCATTCGGGCTTCGCCGAGCTTTTTGAAAACCGCTACGTGTTGCTCACCCCGCAGCCGGACACCGACACCACGGCCACAGCGCGGTTGCGCGCGCTTTGGGAAGGCTGCGGCGCGCTGGTGGAAGAGATGGAACCCGAGCGACATGATCTGGTGCTGGCCGTGACCTCTCATGCGCCGCACCTGATTGCCTATACGATGGTGGGCGTGGCCGATGATCTGCGCCGTGTGACGGATCAGGAGGTCATCAAGTATTCGGCCACGGGTTTCCGTGACTTCACCCGGATTGCCGCGTCAGACCCGACGATGTGGCGTGACGTGTTTTTGTCCAACAAAGAGGCTACACTGGAAATTCTAGGTCGCTTCACCGAGGAATTGTTCGCCCTGCAACGGGCGATCCGCAAAGGGGACGGCGATCATCTGCACGCCTATTTCACCCGTACCCGCGCGATTCGGCGCGGCATTATCGAGGCCGGACAAGATACGGATGCCCCCAATTTCGGACGTACGGTGACGAAGAAGGAAGACAAGTCATGACCCTCCGTCGCGTTCTATCTGTTCTGGCCGTTCTGACCGTCGCGCCCACGGCGCCTTGGGCGCAATCGGCAGAAGTGCGGGTGATTACGGCTACCGACCTTGCGCCCGGCGTATCGAGCAGACCCGCTGCGCGTCCGGGCAGCGGCATCCCGGTGCCGTCGAGCGTGGGGCCGGGCGCAATCGCCGCAGCAGTGCAAGGCGCTGATGTCGGCACTGTGCCCGCCGGAGAAGCCCCGGCACCAGAGAGGCCGCGCGGCATTACCGGCTTGTTCCGTCCACGCGGGGAAACCACCACCGTTGCCGGAAGGGGCGGGGCCAGTGGCGGCTCGACCTTGGCGATCACTCAATCCCTGCGCCCGCTTTTCCGCCCTGAGGGGCTTGAGGAACGCGTCCGCGCCGCCGCAACCCGCAACACGCCCGGCCGCGTGGCACAGCCGGGGCGCAACACCGGCACTTTGTGCGGTGTCGTCGGGTTGCAGGGCGAAGAGATCGAGTCTGTGACCGGCCGGATCAGCGGCTGCGGCATTCCCAATGCGGTGCGTCTGCGCGTCGTCCACGGGGTTGAGCTGACGACGCCCGCCACCATCAACTGCACCGCCGCCCAATCCCTGAGCGAATGGGTGCTGGACGCCGATGAGATCATTGGCGGCACTGGCGGCGGCATGGCGAATATGCGGGTCATGGCGTCTTACGCGTGCCGCACGCGGAACTCTCGACCCGGCGCGCGCCTGTCGGAACATGCGACCGGCAATGCGATTGATATCGGCGGCATCGGCCTGCAAAATGGCACTGAACTCAGCGTGTTGAGCGATTGGCGCGGCGGCAATGCCACGGTCATGCGCAACCTGCACGAGGCCGCCTGCGGCACTTTCGGCACGGTTCTGGGGCCCGAGTCGGACCGCTTCCATCAAGACCACTTCCACTTCGATGTGGCCTCTTACCGATCCGGCGCCTACTGCCGTTAACGCAGGCGCAGGCTTGGGGCGGGCCCAATGGGCAACGGGCCGACAAACATGCGCCCGTTGGAAAAAGTCAGCGTCGCGTCGATGTTTTCGGGGCGGCCTGTCATCCCGGCCAAGACCTGCAACATAGCCTCAGCGGTGGCGCGAATACGGTCGGGCACGATGCCCGCGTTGCTGGCCAGATCGACCATTGCGGCCCAATTTTCGGCCCTTACCGAAAGCTCGCCTTCCGGGATGCCACCGGGGGTAACTTCCAACGTTCCTGTGGCGCGAAACAGCATATCGCCCCAAGCCATGCTGACGTCGTCAATATCCAATGCAGTCACTTGTGGGCGGGCGCGTTCCACTGCGTCCATGTCCCATGGCGCATCGAAAGTTGCTGTCGCGCGAACCTCGGCAAATTGGATCGTCTCAGGCAACAGACCGGCCGGGTCCAACCGCGTGCGCCATACTTGAGGCGGCACCATCGCGGCGGCCCGCGCGGACAGGTCATAGGTCGTGTCAGTGCCCTCAACCCGCGCCACGTTCAGCGTGCCTTCCTGCCATCGCGTTTCCCACCCTTCGCTAGAGGTGACGTGTAACGCCCCGGTTTCGGCGGTCATTGCGTCCAACGCGAAGCGGTTGGTGGGCTGCACATCCAACATGGCAGACACATGCAGGTCTTCCGTGTCGGGCGACGCCACGGTTAACCTTTCAAACGGAGATGCAATGATCTGCGCGGCGGGCCATCGCGCTGTGATCCGGTCAAGACGGAAGACGTCTTGCTGCAACTCCAAAGAGGCGACCGACCATGCTAGACCAGTGCCGGGGTCTGCCAGCTCTACATCTTCGAATAATATGGTGAACCGAAGCGGGAAGCCGCCGACCGAGATGTCGGACGCGTTCGCCACCCATCCATCGGCACGGCGATCGTCCATCCAGCGTGTCGCGGCGGTTTCGGTCAGCATCGCGCCGCCGCCCCAAGCGACAATCGCCAAACCCGCCAAAACCACAATCCCGATCAAAATCCGCTTCATCGCTCTCCCCTTCTGGAACTCTATCGCCTATAGCGACGGGGCACGACAAGGACCATCGCATGACCTCTGCTCTCTGGGTATTCGGATACGGATCACTTTTGTGGAATCCGGGCTTTTCCGTCGCTGAAACGCGCGTCGCTCGGTTGGAGGGGTGGCATCGGTCATTCTGCATGACCTCTATCCACCATCGCGGGACCGAGGATGACCCCGGTCTGGTCCTGGCCCTGGATGCGGCGAAAGACGCCTGTTGCGACGGTTTGGCCCTGCGCGCGGAGCCGGGCACAGAAGAAGCCACACTGGCCTACCTACGCGAGCGAGAGCTGATTTCTTCCGCCTATATCGAAGCGCGGTTGCCACTTCGGTTCCGCGACGGGACGGTGCAGGAAGACGTGCTGACCTATGTGATCAACCGCGACCACGTGCAATACTGCCAACACCCGCTGGAGCGTCAGGCGCGGATCATTGCGGACGCGGTCGGCGGGCGCGGGCCGAATGACGAATACCTCTACAATACCGCCGCGCAGCTGACTGAACTGGGCATCGGTGACGCCGACCTGGAGGCGCTGGTGGACATGGTTCGCACAATGAAAGCCCCCGCCTGAGGCTTTTGTTGGCGTGAACCCCTGCATCTGTGTATAGTCGCCGAGACAAGTCAAAAGAGCGGTTGAGACAAACCCCATGGCGAGCAGCAGAGAGGGCGCAGGAGCCGCCCGTTTCACACGACCCACGCAGCAGATTGTTCTGATGCTGATCATCCTCGCCCTTGTGGTGGCGGGGGGTATTTTGGTGTGGCCAAGGGTGCAGGACGTGTTCCTGACCTCGCCTTACTTGAACGGCACAATTGGTGTCGTTTTCGTGGTCGGCGTCTGTGCCACATTCTTCCAGGTCATCCAATTGTTCTCCTCGGTCGCTTGGATCGAGCAGTTGGCGGGCGGCTCGAAAGCCGACAATGACGATACGCCGCCGCGCCTTTTGGCAGCGATATCCGGCGTCGCGCGGTTGCGCGGATCACGGACGCAGGTGACGCCCGCCTCGGCCAAGTCGATCCTTGATAGTGTCGGTGCGCGGATGGAAGAAAGCGGCGACATCACGCGCTACATCGCCAACCTGCTGATCTTCTTGGGCCTTTTGGGCACATTCTTCGGCCTCGCCACGACCGTTCCTGCGGTGGTGGAAACCATCCGGTCCCTGCAACCCACCGACGGGGAAGAGGGGCTTGCCGTCTTTGGCCGCCTCATGGACGGGTTGGATGACCAATTGGGCGGCATGGGCACGGCCTTTGCCTCGTCGCTTCTGGGCCTTGCGGGATCGTTGGTTGTGGGCCTGCTAGAGCTTTACGCGGGCCACGGCCAAAACCGTTTCTACCGCGAGTTGGAAGAATGGCTGGCCTCCATCACCCGTGTCTCGTTTTCGGGGGACGGAGACGGGGCGATTGATAAAGCGGCCATTGCGACGGTGCTGGATCATATGGTCGATCAGATGGACACGCTGCAATCGCTGTTCGCCCAATCTGAAACCCGCCGTGCCGCGACCGAGCAACGGGTGCTGACCCTTGCCCAAAGCATTGACGGGCTGACTGAACGCCTGGGGCCGGGGCAGGTGTCGGCGACCGAACGTCTGGCCACGGCGCAGGATCGTTTGGCCGCCGCATTGGATGGGATGGCAGCAGAGCAGGGGCTTGATGACGAATCCCGCAACAGGTTGCGGTCCATCGACGTGCAATTGTTCAAGATGGCCGAGGAAATCGGGGCCAGCCGCGATGCAGAAATCATGGGCCTTCGCGGTGATATGGCGCAGTTGACCGAGGCGTTGCAGGCCCTGACCCAAGCCGCCCGTGCCCCCGCCGCAGCCCGAGCGCGGCAGCGCGGGGACGGCTAGGCCATGGCCTTTCATCGCGGCAGCAAACAAGGCATGTCCGGGGCGATTTGGCCCGGCTTTGTGGATGCGATCACGGCGCTGTTGATGGTGATGATTTTCGTGCTGACCATCTTCATGGTCATGCAATACGTGCTGTCGGAAGAGATCAGCACCCAGGACGATGAACTCAATTCCCTGACTGCGCAGGTAAACCAACTGGCCCAAGCCTTGGGGCTGGAAGAGGCCCGCGCCGGGCAATTGGAATCGCGGGTCGCGACGCTTTCCGGCTCCCTCTCCGACGCAGAGGCAGAAGCCGCCGCGCAAGAGGCATTGATTGCAACGTTGACGGCGCAAAGTGCCACGCAATCGGCGCAGATCGTGGCGTTTGAAGAACAGGTTGCGGGGCTGTTGGCGCGGAACTCGGATTTGGCGGCAGGGCAGGCGCAGACAGAGGCCGAACTGGCCGAGGCGATGACCCAGGCCGAGGCCTTGAACCTCGCGCTGGCCACGGCCCGATCCGAGATTGACGAAGCCTCCGAAGCCGCAAGGTTGGCAGCGGCCCGCCGCGAGGCGCTGGAGGCGTTGATCGCGGATCTGGAGGCCGAAGGGGCCGCCCGCGAAACCTCTCTGGCCGAGGCTTTGGCCGCTTTGTCGTCTACCTCATCCGAGTTGGAGGCGCGTCAGACCGCGTTGACCCAAGCCCTGACCGCGCTGGCCGGGGCCGAAACCCGCAACGCGCAACTGGCGGGATCGCTGGTCGATAGCGACCGGTCCCTGACAGCGGCTTTGGCCGCGCTGGCCAGTGGTGACGAGCAAACCGAAGAACTTCTCTCTCGCCTGCAAGGGGTTGAGGGGGAACTGACCGAAGCAGAGACGGCGCGATTGGCGGAAGCCGCCGCCGCCGAGGCCCTGCGCCTGCGTCTGGCAGAAGCGGAAGCGGAACTCTCCGAAGAAGAGGCCGCGCGCCTTGCTGATCTTGCTGCCGCCGAGGCATTGCGGGCGCGTTTGGGTGATCTGCAAGCAGCCCTTTCCGAGGAAGAAGCCGCGCGTCTGGCCGAAGCCGCCGCCGCCGCCGCCCTGCGCACGCAATTGGATGCCACAACCGCCACCCTGTCCGAAGAAGAGGCGGGTCGTTTGGCAGAGGCCGCCGCCGCCGAAGCACTGCGTCGCCGTCTGGAAGATGCCGACGCCGAGTTGACCGCCATGTCGCTGGCCTTGGAGGAACAGCGCCAGCGGGCCGAGGATACCTTGACGTTGCTGGCCGCCGCCGATGCCGCCCGTGACGATCTGGCGACGCGCCTTGCCGGCGCTTTGGCGCGTGCGGATGAGGGGCAGGGGGAGGCGGCGTCCCTTGCCGATGCCCTTGCCGCTGCCCGATTGGAACTGGACCGGGCCGAGGCCGCGCTTTCCACACAGAACGGCGAAATGACAGAGTTGGAACGGCAATTGGCCCTCACGCTGTCGCGCCTTGAAAGCGCCGAGGCCAGCGCCGCCGCCCGGGTTGCCGAACTGGAGGCCACCATCGCCGCGTCCGAGGCCCAGGCCGCAGAAGCCGCCAATACAGCCGGAGATTTGACCGCCCTGGAGGCGCAACTGGCCGCCGCCCTCGCGGCGCGTCAATCGACGGAAACGGCCTTGGCCGAAGCGCTGTCCGATGCTGAACGCCGCGATGCCCTTCTGGCGCAGGCCAATCAAGAGCTTGAAGCAACCCAAGCCCAATCCACGCAAAGTGCGCAGCAGGTGGCCCTGTTGAACGAACAGGTCGCGGCGTTGCGGGCACAATTGGGCTCGCTCCAGTCGCTGCTTTCCCTGTCTGAGGACCGCGATGAAGAGGCGCAGGTGCAGATTCAGGCCTTGGGCTCCAGGCTCAATACGGCGCTGGCACAATTGGCCGCCGAAGAACGCGCCCGTGCCGAACTCGAGGCCGCCGAGGTGGCGCGTCTGGCCGCCGAAGCGCAGGAATTGGAGCGCTACCGTTCGGAATTCTTCGGGCGTCTGCGCGAGTTGCTGGAGGGCCGTGAAGGGGTGCGGATCGAAGGGGATCGTTTTGTGTTCTCCTCTGAAGTGCTATTCGAAGTGGGCTCGGCCGACCTTGCCGATGAAGGGTTGGCGCAAATCGAAAACGTGGCCGAATTGCTGTTGGAGATCGCCGAAGACATCCCCGAAGCGATTGACTGGATCATCCGCGTGGACGGTCATACCGACGACCAGCAACTGCGCGAAGGGGCGGCCTACGCCAACAATTGGGAACTCAGCCAAGCCCGCGCCTTGGCCGTGGTGCTCTACATGAGCGAACAACTCGGCATTCCGCCGCGCCGTCTGGCTGCTACCGGGTTCGGAGAACATCGCCCGATTGCCTCGAACGCGACGGCGTCGGGGCAGGCGGCAAACCGGCGGATCGAGCTGAAGCTGACCGAGCGCTAATTCACTGAAATCAGAGTGGTCGCACTGTCGAGGAGCACGCCCTCTCGGCCTAACGTGATGGTGCCTGTGTATTGTCCCGGCGCAATCGGTTCGCGTATCCGGCGCCCCGTGGCCCGGAAAAGCTGCGCTTGGGTCGCATCCAGAGCGATCTCTTGGGTGTGAAACACCGTGCCATCGGGGGCGGTGATGGTGGCGGTGACGATATCGCCCGCGCGCCCGCCGTGGAAAAAGCCCCAAATAACGACGGCATCGGCATCGGTTGTTAGCGTGGCGGCATCCGCCGTGCCTTCCCGGATCGCATCAAATTCCGGCACGGCCTGGGCAAAACCAACGCTCAGGATGCCACCTTGGGCCAATGGCACCGGCTCGGCCCAAAGAGGCGTGGCATCTTCGCCGCAGGTGGCGGTGCCGGTCGGGGCGAAGGGGTCAACTACCTGCCCCCCATGGCGCAGGGTCATATGGAGGTGGGGAAACTCGGTGCTTCCCGAAAAACCCATCTCACCCAAAGGGTCTCCGCCAGCGACCACGTCCCCGGTGCGGACCAGAACGGAGCCTTGGGCCATGTGGCAATACTGGGTTTGCCAGCCGTTCTCATGCTCGATCACCACCCCGTTTCCGCAGTCCTGGCCCTCAGGAAAGCCGCCAATACCCGTGTCTGGCACGCTGTTGCGGGTGCCAAGGATGGTTCCGGGGGCGGCGGCGAGGATCGGGATGCCTGCTGCCAAAGCCTCCATATCCGGGGCGCGGATGTCGGTGCCGCTATGGCCATCATAGGTCATCGGACCGCAGGTGAAGTCCCGAGCGCCGGGGCCGGGATCGTGGTCCATCATTTGTTGGATCATGCAAGTTTCGCCCAATTCGCAATCGACCGGAAACGTGAGAGCGGGGGCATCCTGCGCGGCGGCTGGAAGGGAGGAGAGTATAAGAACGATCAACGCGCGCATGGGGTGCTTTCGGAAACGGACTGTACCAGAGGAACCCTAGAACACTGACACAGGAAGGCTAAGGGAAACCGGCGACCAGAGGGATGTGCCAAAGCAAAAGGGCCGAGGAATGATCCTCGGCCCATTGGGATTTTCATCGATGCGCTGACATCAATCGGCGGTCAGAAGCGGCGGCTTCTTCTTGGGCGAAAGGCGGGGGCTGCCCGCTTCATCCACCCGCAGGTCAATGGCCCCATCCTTGACGCCGACCTTCACGTTGCCGCCTTTGGCAAGTTTGCCAAACAACAGCTCTTCCGCCAGAGGTTTCTTGATGTGCTCCTGGATCACGCGGCCAAGGGGACGCGCGCCCATGCGATCATCGTAGCCTTTGTCCGCCAGCCATTCGGCCGCCGGTTTCGTCAGTTCGATCGTAACATTGCGGTCCATCAGTTGCGCTTCCAATTGCAGCACGAACTTTTCGACCACCTGCAAGATGACGCTCTTGGGCAGGGCACCGAAGGAGATGACCGCATCCAGACGGTTGCGGAATTCCGGCGTGAACGTGCGTTCAATCGCGGCGGTGTCTTCGCCTTCACGGCGATCACGGTTAAAGCCAATAGCGGCTTTCGCCTGTTCCGCCGCACCCGCGTTGGAGGTCATGATCAGCACCACATTGCGGAAATCGACCGAGCGTCCGTTGTGATCCGTCAACGTGCCGTGATCCATGATCTGGAGCAGGATGTTGAACACATCGGGGTGCGCTTTTTCGATCTCATCCAACAGCAGCACACAATGGGGATGCTGGTCGATGCCGTCGGTCAGAAGGCCACCTTGGTCAAAGCCCACATAGCCCGGAGGGGCACCGATCAGGCGGGACACCGCGTGTTTCTCCATGTACTCGGACATGTCGAAACGGATCAGTTCCACGCCCAGGGTGTCGGCCAACTGCTTGGCGACCTCGGTTTTACCCACCCCTGTGGGGCCTGCGAACAGGTAGTTGCCGATGGGCTTCTCAGGCTCCCGCAGGCCGGCGCGGGCCAGTTTGATGGAGGAAGACAGTGCCTCAATCGCCTTGTCCTGCCCGAAGACAACCCGTTTCAGGGACACTTCAAGGTCTTTCAGCACGATGGCGTCATCCTTCGACACGTTCTTGGGCGGAATGCGGGCGATCTTGGCGACCACATCTTCCACTTCCTTGGTGCCAATCGTCTTGCGACGCTTGCTTTCCACCACCAGATGCTGCGCCGCGCCCGCTTCATCAATCACGTCGATCGCGCTGTCGGGCAGCTTGCGGTCGTTGATATAGCGAGAGGCCAGCTCCACCGATGTCTTGATCGCATCGGCGGTGTATTTCACCCCGTGATGCTCCTCAAAATACGGTTTTAGCCCTTTGAGGATCTTCACCGCGTCATCTACCGAAGGCTCTGCCACGTCGATCTTCTGGAAACGCCGCGACAGGGCGCGGTCTTTCTCGAAGTGTTGGCGGAACTCTTTGTAGGTGGTGGAGCCCATGCAACGCAGGCCGCCGCCTTGCAGCGCGGGCTTCAGCAGGTTGGAGGCATCCATCGCCCCACCCGACGTCGCGCCCGCACCGATAACGGTGTGGATTTCGTCGATGAACAAAACCGCGTCCGGGTGGTCTTCAAGCTCTTTCACCACGGCTTTCAGACGCTCTTCAAAGTCGCCACGATAGCGGGTGCCGGCAAGCAGTGCGCCCATATCGAGCGAATAGATCGTGGCGCCTTCCAGCACTTCGGGGGTCTCCCCCTCTACGATCTTCTTGGCCAAGCCTTCTGCAATCGCCGTTTTACCAACGCCGGGATCCCCCACCAGAAGCGGGTTATTCTTGCGGCGGCGGCACAGCACTTGAATGCAACGCTCCACCTCGGACGCGCGGCCAATCAGCGGGTCGACATCGCCCTTGATCGCCTTGGCGTTCAGATCGACGCAGTACTTCGCGAGGGCTGATTCCTTTTCTTCCTGCACGGCTTCTTCTTGCAGGTTGGGGGATGCGGAGCCTTCATCTTCGGCCCCGGTCACCGGACGCGCTTCGCCGTAGCTGGGGTCTTTGGCGACCCCGTGGGCGATGAAATTGACCGCGTCATACCGGGTCATATCCTGCTCTTGCAGGAAATAGGCGGCATTCGACTCACGCTCGGCGAAGATGGCGACCAGGACATTGGCCCCGGTCACTTCGGTCCGGCCCGAGGATTGGACGTGGATCGCGGCACGTTGGATCACCCGTTGGAAGGCAGCCGTTGGCACAGCCTCGGACCCTTCAACATCGGTTTCAAGCGTCGACAGATCATCGTCGATGAATTTGGACAGCGTGTCGCGCAGCACGTCGATATCAACCGAGCAGGCCTTCATGACCTTTTGCGCGTCGGGTTCATCAATAAGCGCGAGAAGCAGGTGCTCCAACGTGGCCAATTCGTGGCGACGTGCGTTGGCGTTGGCCAAAGCGGCGTGGATGGCCTGTTCCAGTGTGTTCGAAAAAGACGGCACTATCTGTGCTCCTTTCGTCTGCATCGAGGCGGGCCGTAACCCATCGCTCGATCGTGGCCTCATATAGTTAAATTTTGCTTTCCACGGGCAGGTTTCAAGCAAATTCGCATCAACACAGCGTGTTTCGACCAAGATCGTCGGGGAAAACGGCCTTTGTTTCGATCTAACGCCTTGGTGTTTATGACTTTTCTGTCTTTCGCCTAGAACGCATCTTTTTGAGCGCGGATCTGGGTGAAGACACGGACAGGGTCCGCGCCGGTCAGGTTAAGGGTGGCAGCGATGGCGGGTTGGTCAGCCCGCAGGAAGGGGTTCGTGGCCAATTCCTCGGCCAGTGTCGAAGGGACGGTCGCCTCACCGGCCGCACGGGCAGCGGTGATGCGCGCTACCCGAGAGATAAGGTCTGGATTGTCCGGTTCAATAGTTAACGCAAACCGCGCATTCGACGCGGTGTATTCATGGCCGGAATACACAATCGTGTCAGCGGGCAGGGCGGCCAGCTTTTGAAGGCTGTCATACATCTGTGCTGGTGTGCCTTCAAACAAGCGCCCACAGCCCAGGGCCATCAAGCTATCGGCAGTGAAAGCGGCCTTGGCGGCCGGAAAGTGGAACGCAATATGCCCAAGCGAATGGCCGGATACATCCAGCACCGCGCCCGACAGCGTGCCGATGGCGACCGTGTCCCCTTCGGACACCGCATGATCCAACGGCGGCAGGCGGTGGGCATCGGCAGCACCGCCCCAAACCTTCGCGCCGGTGGCGGAGACAAGCGCCTCGACCCCATCAATATGGTCCCAATGGTGGTGAGTGATGAGGATGTCGGACAGGGTCCAGCCGCGGGTCTGGAGCTCGGCCAAAATCGGCGCAGGCTCAGGGGCGTCGATGCAAGCGGTCGCGCCGGTTGCCGGATCATGCAGAAGGAAGGCGTAGTTGTCTTCAAGGCAGGGGATGGTGATGATCTGCGGATCGGCCATGGTCTTTACGCTCTCTTCAGTTAAAGATTTGCCCAGTAGCCTGCGATGTGGGCGATAGGTATGCAATCGGCTTTTAAGGGGAGCACATCGCCGTGCATTTGGATGTCATTGATCTGCGGCAGTTCTACTACCGCACGCGGCTGGGGCGGATTGCTCAGAAAGCGGTGCGTGAACGCATGTTGGGGATGTGGCCCTCGGCCAAGGGCGAAACCGTGGTGGGCTTTGGCTTTGCGGTCCCCCTGATGCGCCCCTATCTGGCCGACGCGCAACGGGTCATCGGCGTGATGCCCGCGCAGCAGGGGGTGATGCCTTGGCCTGCGGGGATGGATAATGTCTCACTTCTGTGTCGTGAGGGGTTGTGGCCCGTTCAAACGGGACAGGCGGATAAACTGATTTGTCTGCACGGGTTAGAGACGTCTGAGCATCCCGCGTCAGTTCTGGACGAATGTCAGCGAGTTCTGGCACCGGGCGGGCGGGCGATGTTTGTGGTGCCCAACCGGATGGGTCTTTGGGCCCGGCGCGATGGGACGCCATTCGGTTTTGGGCGGCCCTATTCCCTGGGCCAGCTAGAGGCGCAGTTAGAGGCGTTCGACTTCATCCCCCAACGCCATGCCGCCGCGTTGTTTGCACTTCCGTCGCCGAAACGGTTCTGGTTGCAATCCGCCGACATGCTGGAGAGCCTCGGTACCAAGCTCATCCGTAATCGCGCCGGGGGGGTCATTTTGATCGAGGTCTCCAAACGCATTCCGGCCCGTCGCAAACCGGGCCTTGCAGAGCGGGTAAGCCGCCCCTTGCGCGTGCTGGAAGGCAGCCCGCAGCCCGTGGGCGTGTCGGGGAGACACGTTGGATGATCTGCATTCCCTACTTTAGCGGTGCCGGTCACACGGCGCTTTTGGCGCGGGCTATTGCCGACGGCGCGGGGGACGCGCGGGTGATAGACGTGGAAGCGATCCGGCCCGACGATTGGGCTGCACTGGACGCGGCCACGGCCATTGCCTTCGGGGCGCCGACCTACATGGGGTCCACCGCGGCGCGATTTGATCAATTCCTTGAAGAGGTCTCGGGCCCGCGATGGCACACGGGCCAATGGCGCGACAAGCTGGCGGGCGGTTTCACCGTGGCGTGCCACCCCTCGGGGGACAAGGGATTTGCCTTGCAGCGGCTGGTGACCTTCGCGGCCCAGATGGGCATGATCTGGGTCGGGCAGGCCGAGATCGGCACCCCGGTGATCGAGGATCGCCCCGGCATCAATCAAGACGGATCGTGGCTGGGGCTGATGGCGACCGATGCGCAGGCCCCGGACAGGCTTCTGGACGCCTTGGATCTGGAAACGGCCCGCCTGTACGGCGTGCGTCTGGCCGGTGCCACGCGACGTTGGCAGGCCGGGGCGGGGGCGTAGTGCCACGGTGCGCGCGAAACCATCGGATACCCCCACCTTCTGTGCGAATTTGGTAGGGCGTCTTCATTAAACCGTTAAGAATCGCCAAATTGGGCCGCGCATTTTTAACGGGCAAACCGCCGCACCGCAGAAATTTCCACTCAACGCCCTGTTTTTATTAAGTTTGTCGGCAAATCCGCCTCTTTTCAGGACGGTTGCAGCAATTCAAACCCTCTGCTACATCACGCTCGATTTACCGGGGAACGGGCGGATTGGGCCGCCCTGACACGTCATATCGAGAGGCATCACCACGCTTCCCGACCACTGGACGTGCATATGAAAGGGTTGATGTGAGCGAACCTGCTTCGATCTCGACCGGCATTGCCGCGCGCTACGCGACCGCGATGTTTGAGTTGGCCTCTGAGGCCAAAGCGCTTCCAGCGCTGGAGGGGGACGTCGATGCACTCGACGCGGCTCTTTCCGAAAGTGCTGATCTGCGCGATCTAATCCACTCACCGATCTACAGCCGCGAGCAAACCGCTGCGGCGATTGGTGGCGTGGCGGATGCAATGAATTTGCAGGCGATGACCGGCAACACATTGCGCCTGATGGCCGAAAAGCGCCGCCTGTTCGTTCTGCCTGCGCTGCTGGCGGAATTGCGGACGCGCATTGCCGATCACAAAGGCGAAGTGACCGCCGAAGTGACCTCGGCCAAAGCCCTGACGAAAACACAACTGGACAAGCTTACCAAGTCGCTCAAGGCGCAGGTTGGCAAGACCGTGACTGTTAAAGCGACCGTGGATGAGGACATCATCGGCGGTCTTGTTGTAAAAATTGGCTCGAAGATGATCGACACGTCGGTCCGCTCCAAGCTGAACGCACTCCAGAATACGATGAAAGAGGTCGGATAATGGCTATCCAAGCAGCTGAGATTTCTCAGATCCTCAAAGACCAGATCAAGACGTTTGGGCAAGACGCCCAGGTGGCCGAAGTTGGTCGGGTTCTGTCTGTGGGCGACGGTATTGCCCGTGTCTATGGCCTCGACAATTGCCAAGCCGGTGAGATGGTCGAATTCCCCGGTGGCATTCAGGGTATGGCCCTGAACCTTGAAGCAGACAACGTAGGTGTTGTTATCTTTGGTTCCGACCGGGACATTAAAGAGGGCGACACGGTCAAGCGGACGAACTCCATCGTGGACGTTCCTGCGGGCGACGAGCTTCTGGGCCGCGTTGTTGACGGTCTGGGTAACCCGCTGGACGGCAAAGGTCCGATCAACGCTTCTGACCGTCGCATCGCCGACAGCAAAGCGCCCGGCATTATCCCTCGTAAGTCGGTGCATGAGCCGATGGCGACAGGTATCAAAGCCATCGACGCGATGATCCCCGTTGGTCGTGGCCAGCGCGAGCTGATCATTGGCGACCGTCAGACCGGTAAGACCGCTGTGGCGCTCGACACCATCCTGAACCAGAAGTCCTACAACGACGCCGCTGGTGATGATGAAAGCAAGAAACTTTACTGCATCTACGTTGCCGTGGGCCAGAAGCGCTCCACTGTGGCGCAGTTGGTGAAGAAGCTGGAAGAAACCGGCGCGATCGAATACACGATCGTTGTGGCCGCGACCGCTTCCGACCCTGCGCCCATGCAGTTCCTCGCGCCTTATGCGGCGACCGCCATGGCCGAGCACTTCCGCGACAACGGCCGTCACGCGCTGATCGTGTATGATGACCTGTCCAAGCAGGCCGTGTCCTACCGTCAGATGTCCCTGCTTCTGCGTCGCCCACCAGGCCGCGAAGCCTATCCTGGCGACGTTTTTTACCTGCACTCTCGTCTGCTGGAGCGGTCCTCGAAACTGAACGAGGACAACGGTTCCGGTTCCTTGACGGCTCTGCCGATCATTGAAACCCAAGGTGGCGACGTTTCGGCGTTTATTCCGACCAACGTGATTTCGATCACCGACGGCCAGATCTTCCTTGAGACGGAATTGTTCTTCCAGGGTATCCGCCCTGCTGTGAACACCGGTCTGTCGGTTTCGCGGGTTGGCTCCTCGGCTCAGACCAAGGCGATGTCCTCCGTTGCGGGTCCGGTGAAGCTGTCGCTCGCCCAGTATCGTGAGATGGCCGCGTTTGCTCAGTTCGGTTCCGACCTTGATGCTTCCACCCAAGCCCTTCTGGCCCGTGGTGCGCGTCTGACCGAGATGATGAAGCAGCCCCAGTATTCGCCGCTGACCAACGCCGAGATCGTGACAATGATCTTCGCGGGCACCAACGGTTTCCTCGACAAGCTGCCCGTCGCTGACGTAGGCCGCTTCGAGGAAGGTCTTCTGAACCACATGCGCTCCAACAAGAAGGACGTGCTGGACTGGATCACGAACGAAGATCCGAAGATCAAGGGTGATGCAGCCGACAAACTGAAGGCAGCTATCGAAGAATTCGCCTCCGATTTCGCGTAAGGGAGATTTGGCATGCCCAATCTCAAGGACCTAAAAAACCGGATCGCGTCGGTCAAATCGACCCGCAAGATCACCAAGGCGATGCAAATGGTCGCCGCTGCAAAACTGCGCCGTGCGCAGGAGTCAGCGGAGATGGCGCGTCCCTATGCGGATAAGATGGAGGCCGTGATGAGCGGCCTCGCATCTGCCGTTGGCAATTCCGAGGGCGCGCCGCGTCTTCTGGCTGGCAATGGCCGGGATCAAGTTCACCTGCTGATCGTCATGACGGCAGAGCGGGGCCTCTGCGGGGGCTTCAACTCTACCATCGTGCGTAAAGCCCGTGCCCACGCCGAAACGCTTTTGGCGGCAGGTAAAACGATCAAGATCCTGACCGTAGGCAAAAAAGGCCGCGAACAGATCAAGCGCGACTATGCCGATCATCTGGTCGGTCATGTCGATCTGTCCGACGTCAAACGCATTGGGTATTCCAATGCCGCTGAGATCGCCTCAGACGTTCTGGCCCGTTTCGACGCCGATGAATTCGACGTTGCGACAATCTTCTTCAACCGCTTTCAGTCGGTGATCTCTCAGGTGCCTACGGCAACTCAGATCATCCCCGCCGTGTTCGAAGCAAACGAAGAGGCAGAGCCTGCAACGCTGTATGAATACGAACCCTCGGAAGAGGCCGTGTTGGAAGACCTTCTTCCCCGCGGGATCGCCACACAGATCTTCACCGCACTGCTCGAAAATGGTGCGTCTGAACAAGGGGCGCGGATGTCTGCTATGGACAACGCAACCCGGAACGCAGGCGACATGATTGACCGGCTGACCATCGAGTATAACCGCTCGCGTCAGGCCGTCATCACCAGCGAGCTGATCGAAATTATCTCGGGCGCTGAAGCGCTTTAACGACGGAGACACCACATGGCTAATGCAGTCGGTAAAATTACGCAGGTCATCGGCGCTGTCGTTGACGTTCAGTTCAACGACACCCTGCCGGAGATCCTGAACGCCTTGGAAACCACAAACGACGGTAAGCGTCTGGTTCTCGAGGTTGCTCAGCACCTTGGCGAAGGTACGGTTCGTACCATCGCGATGGATTCCTCCGAAGGTCTTGTCCGTGGTCAGGAAGTGACCGACACGGGCGGTCCAATCACGGTTCCAGTGGGCCCCGGCACATTGGGTCGTATTCTGAACGTTGTGGGCGAGCCCGTTGACGAAGGTGGCCCTGTCACCTCCGACGAGCGTCGCGGCATCCACCAGGACGCACCAGACTTCGCCGACCAGTCCACCGAGGCCGAAATCCTCGTGACGGGCATTAAGGTTGTGGACCTTCTCGCGCCTTACTCCAAAGGTGGTAAGATTGGCCTGTTCGGCGGTGCCGGCGTGGGCAAAACGGTTCTGATCATGGAACTGATCAACAACATCGCGAAGGTGCACTCGGGTGTGTCCGTGTTCGCGGGCGTTGGTGAGCGGACCCGTGAAGGGAACGACCTTTACCACGAGATGATCGAATCCGGCGTTATCGTTCCCGATAACCTCGAAGAGTCGAAAATTGCGCTGGTTTACGGCCAGATGAACGAGCCTCCCGGTGCGCGTATGCGGATTGCTCTGTCCGGTCTGACGATCGCGGAACAGTTCCGTGACGCAACGGGCGCAGACGTGTTGTTCTTCATCGACAACATCTTCCGCTTTACCCAAGCCGGTTCCGAGGTTTCCGCCCTTCTGGGTCGTATCCCTTCCGCTGTGGGCTACCAGCCAACACTGGCCACCGACATGGGTACCATGCAGGAGCGTATTACATCGACCACACGCGGTTCGATTACCTCCATTCAGGCCGTTTACGTGCCTGCGGATGACCTTACCGACCCCGCGCCAGCAACCACCTTTGCTCACCTGGACGCGACGACCGTTCTGTCGCGTGCCATCTCCGAGCTTGGCATCTATCCAGCGGTTGACCCGCTCGATAGCTCCTCGCGTCTGATGGACCCAACGATTGTTGGCGACGAGCACTATCAGGTTGCCCGTGACGTCCAGGGTATCCTTCAGCGCTACAAGTCGTTGCAGGACATCATCGCCATTCTCGGCATGGACGAACTGTCTGAAGAAGATAAGCTGACCGTGGCCCGTGCCCGTAAGATCCAGCGCTTCCTCTCGCAGCCGTTCGACGTGGCGAAGGTCTTCACCGGTTCCGACGGCATTCAGGTGCAGCTGGAAGACACGATTGCCTCGTTCAAGGCAGTTGTTGCGGGTGAATACGATCACCTGCCCGAAGGCGCGTTCTACATGGTTGGTGGCATCGACGAAGTGATCGCCAAAGCCGAGAAAATGGCAGCGGAAGCCGCCTAATCCAACGGCGGGAAAAATCCCGCCCTACGGGTCGCCTGCAAGGGCACCGTGGGGCGGGGTTCAGCCCGCCATTCGCACTATGACTGGAGGCCGACATGGCAACCATGCAATTCGATCTTGTTTCGCCCGAGCGGCGTTTGGCCTCTTTCGAGGTCAACGAAGTGCAGATCCCCAGCGCAGACGGGGACCTGACAGCGATGCCAGATCACTCGCCCATGATTACCACATTGCGCCCCGGCATCTTGAAAGCCACGGGTACGGACGGCGAAAAGTCCTACTTCGTCACCGGTGGTTTCGCGGATATCGCGGGTCCGTCGGCGACGATTCTGGCCGAAATGGCCTTGCCGATCGAGGAAGTTGAAGCCCCCTTGGTGGAAGAACTGATCTCTGCGTCCGAGGCCCGTGTTTCTGTGGCAACGGGCGGTGCTGCGGATGTGGCTGCGAAGTACCACGCAGACCTGACATCCACGCTGGACACGATCATCGGCCGCTGATCTCGGTCGAGTATTTGACTTTAGCGCCCTCGGTTTCATCGCCGGGGGCGTTTTTGTATCAGCTTTCAAGAAAATAATCCGTTGGATTTATTTTTTACGGCATCCCCATGGAAATCCGCGTATCAACAGGGCGTAACGCCACGATGATGATATGAAACGCTTCAAAAACAACCTCATCGCTGTCGACCAAGGGTCCAGCGTCATGTTCTCGGATTTTGCCAACAACGGCCCCATGTGGACCGGTGATGGCCCCCGTGAGTCTGTGACAGAGGTTGAGTTTGCGGAAGCGTATCTGGAACCTCCCATGGTGCATGTCTCGATCTCCATGTGGGACACAGGCGGCGATACAAACCAACGCGCGGATTTGCGGGTAGAGAGGATCACCCAAACCGGCTGCGCTTTGGTGTTTCGCACATGGGGCGATAGCCGCATCGCCCGAATCCGGGCTGACTGGATGGCGATTGGCGAAGTCCCCGACGAGGATGCTTGGGACGTCGTTTAGCTCCATAAAAGCATGGGCCGGTTTGGTCTTTGGATGCCAAGACGCGACCACGCGCCTGACATGATCCTTGCCAAGAGGCGTGTGCCGACGGGAACCGGGATCACGCCCCTGCAAGGACGTCATTGCTCCGGCCTTTGGGGTCGCGATTTTGCCCATCAAAGGATGGAGCATGGTGATTCACCCGACCCGACCCAATTCGGCAGGCGATAGGCGATGAGGCGAAGAGCATCGCTCGATGTGTTGAACGCCGTTCATTAATTTGCAATGGTGCAGTGCAGACCTTGAAAGGCGCTCCTATGACCCCGGTGATCGACACCTCGAAGCAAGGGCGTATCCTTTGGACGATTGTTGCGGCAACCCTGTCAGGGGGGCTCTCTGCTGCCGCGCTGACCCCGGTAATGGACAAACTACAAGGGCTTGGCCTGGACGACTTGCTCGGGTTGCTTGTTAGCTTCGCATCCACCGCCGGGATCGCCTTTGGCTTAGTCGGCGGAGCGTTGCTGCATGTATTCGCAAAGCAACGCGCCGTTGTCAGCTTGTTGTTCCTGGTCACCTCAATGGCGGGCATCGCAGGGGCGGTCTATGTGGCGATCATATTCTTTGACCATGCCGACCCGAGTTTCATCCTACCCTACGGTCTCGCAAGCCCCGTGGGCACGCTGTCAGTGGCGGTCCCTTTGGCCTTCGTGGCACGATACAGAGCCCCATGGACGTGTATCGGCTTGGCAACGCTGTTGCCGACGGGGTGGGCCATTGGCGTGGCCGCCTTCTTTGACCACGATGTCGCGCTGGAATTTGCGGGCCTTTCCGCGCTCTATATTGGTTGGCAGGCGCTGTTGCTTGCGGTCTTCGTGCTCTCGCCAAAGGCGGCAAGGGCGGAACCCACGTCTCAGGGTTCCGCCTTGGGGTCTTAGCGGCCCCACATGCCGTTGGGGTAAAGGCTCTCGTAAATCGGAACCAGTGACGCCGTATCGAACAGCGAAGAAACCGACGTGCCATGCCAGACATTCAGGATCGACTGCGCAAACATCGGCGCGGTCGGGACGACGCGAATGTTGGCGCAATTGGTGACGGCCTCTGTTGCCTCAATCGTGTCGGTGATGACCAGCGATTTCATGACCGAGTTCGTGACCCGCTCCACCGCGGGGCCAGACATGACGCCGTGGGTGATGTAGGAATGCACTTCCAGCGCACCGGCTTCCATCAGCACTTCGGCGGCTTTGCACAGGGTGCCCGCGGTATCGCAGATGTCATCGACGATGATACATTTTTTGCCGCTCACGTCTCCGATCACGGTCATGTCGGCCACTTCGCCAGCCTTCTCTCGGCGCTTGTCAACGATGGACAGGGGCACGCCGATCCGGGTTGCCAATTCCCGCGCCCGGGCCACGCCCCCCACATCGGGAGACACGATCATGACATCGCTCATATCGCCGCCAAACTGGTGCAGAATGTCCAACGCGAAGATCGGAGAAGCGTAGAGGTTGTCCACCGGAACATCGAAAAAGCCCTGGATCTGCGCTGCGTGCAGGTCCATGGTCAGAACCCTTTCAATCCCGCCAGAAGCGATCATGTTGGCGACCAGCTTGGCAGTGATTGGCGTGCGTGCCTTGGTGCGGCGATCCTGGCGGGCGTAGCCGAAATAGGGGATCACCGCCGTAATGCGCGAGGCCGAGGACCGGCGCAACGCGTCGGCCATGACCAGCAGTTCCATCAGGTTGTCATTGGCAGGACGCGAGGTGGGTTGGATGATGAACATGTCCTCGCCGCGAACATTCTCGTAGACCTCTACGAAGATTTCGCCGTCGTTGAATCGTTCGACTCGGGCATCCACAAGGCCCACTTGCAGGCCCCGGTGCATCGACATGCGTCGTGCAATGGATTCCGCCAAAGTCTTGTTCGCATTGCCAGAAATGAGTTTTGGATCTTGTGCAGCCATAGTCAATAGTCCCCGAGATGCGGGGTGTCGCCCCGTCCCCACGTGGCCACCCCCTGAGCTGTTGACACCCCCTAGCACTCAGCCCACCTTCCGCGAAAGCCTAAATGGGCATACAACCACCGGAAGGGGGCCAAGATGGCACATATCGATTACTACTTTGCCACGTTCTCACCCAACGTCTATCTCGCTGGCACGCGGATGGAGGCGGTCGCCGCCAAACATGGGGCCAGCGTCACCTACAAGCCGCTGGATCTGATGGGGCTCTTCGCTGCCACGGGCGGTGTGCCACCCGGTCAACGCCACGAAAGCCGCCAGGAATACCGCCTGCAAGAAATGCGCCGCCAAGCGGCAAAGGTTGACCTGCCGATCAACCTGCAACCGATGTTCTTTCCCACAAACCCGGCGCCCTCATCCTATGCCTTGATTGCCGCGCAAAAGGCAGGCGGCGGCAATCTGGGTGCGCTCACTTTCGCTCTGGCCCGGGCCTGTTGGGCGGAAGAACGCAACATTGCCGAAGATGACGTGATCCGCGCCGCCCTGGAAGGCGCTGGCTTTGACGGTGATCTGGTCAACAGTGGCTTGCTGTCCGGCGCCGAGGTCTATGCCCGCAACCTGGAAGAAGCGATCACAGCAGGAGCCTTCGGCGCCCCCTTCTACATCGTCGACGGGTCCGAGCGTTTCTGGGGCCAGGACCGTATTGACGATCTCGATACCTACCTCTCTTCCCTGACATGAGCGTCAGACACTGGGGCAGCGGGCCGGAAACGGCGCTGCTGCTCCATTGCACCTTGGCTCAAGGCGGCGCTTGGGGGCCCATGGCCCGCCACCTGCGCGACCGCTTCACCATGATCGCGCCGGATTTGCTGTCCCACGGGAACGGCCCCACCCATGACGCGTCGTGTGACTTCCATGACCAAGCCACAGCCGAGGCGGCCACCCATCTGCCCCAAACACCCACACATCTGATCGGTCATTCCTTCGGCGCCGCCATCGCCCTGCGCCTCGCCCTCGATCACCCGGCGCGCGTCAAATCCCTCACCCTGATCGAACCGGTCCTGTTCTGCGCCGCCACGGGTCCCGGCCGCGCCGCCCATGATGCCCTCACCGCCGATATCCCCGCCCTTTTGGCCCGTGGTGACAAATCCGCTGCCGCCCGCATCTTCCTCTCGCTGTGGGGGACAGAGCCCTTTGACGCCATGGCACCGGCCCTGCAATCCTACGTCACGGACCGCATCTGGGTTCCCGTTGCCTGCGAGCCCGCCTTGGCCTCGGACACCGCCCATCTGCTCCCCCGCTTGTCGCGCCTGCAAACCCCAACCCTATTGCTACAAGGCGACCGCTCTCCCCCCGTCATAGCCGAAATATTGACCCGCCTCGCGAAGGATATCCCCCACGCCCGTTACCAATTCATTCCCAACGCGGCCCACATGGCCCCGCTTACCCATCCCCAACTCACCGCCGCTGCAATCTCTCGCGGGCTATAAGTGCGCCTTCATCTTGGCCCATACACCTCCGGGGGTTTGGGGGCTGGCCCCCAATGAAGGGAGCGTTTGGGGGCTGGCCCCCAATGAGGGACGCGTCTGTCAGCTGGCCCCCGGTGATGATGTCTTCTAAGCGCTGCCCCCCAATTCCCCGCGCTTCCGCGCAAACCGCCCATTCTCCCCCGCCCAGAATGACCCGCCCCTTGCACTGCACCGTCGCCTGACGCATCTAAGACAGGGTAACGAAAGGCATCTCCATGGCTCTGCCCGTCCGGCAACAAGCTCTCTATTGGTCCGCCTCTGCGGTGGTCTTCCTTCTGCTCCTTTGGGTATTGGGAAACGTCATCATGCCCTTCCTTGTGGGTGGGGCGATCGCCTATTTCCTTGATCCCGTAGCCGATCGGCTGGAGCGGATGGGTTGTTCTCGCGCCATTGCCACGACGATCATTTTTGTCTTCCTGATCCTCGGCGTCGTCACCATCACCCTGGCGATTGTGCCGCTTCTGGTGCAGCAAACCTCCGGCTTGATCGAGGCCGCTCCGGGCCTGTTTGACAACCTTCGCACCTTTCTGACCGAACGCTTCCCCAACGCCTTCGATGAAGGCTCCCCGATCCAGACCTCTCTCATCAATCTGGGGGAGACGATCCAATCGCGCGGGGCCGAGCTTCTTCAGACCGTCCTCTCCTCAGCCGCGAGCGTCGTGAACGTCATCGTCTTTATCGTCGTTGTGCCCGTGGTGGCTTTCTACATGCTGCTGGACTGGGACCGGATGGTGGCCCGGATCGACCAGCTTTTGCCGCGCGACCATGCCCCCACCATCCGCCTTCTGGCGGCCCGCATCGACCGCACGCTGGCCAGCTTCGTGCGCGGGCAGGGGACCGTTTGCCTGGTGCTGGGGACGTTCTACGCCGTGGCGCTGATGATCGTCGGTCTGCAATTCGGTCTCGTGGTTGGCCTCATCGCGGGCCTTTTGACCTTCATCCCCTATGTGGGCGCGCTGGTGGGGGGGGTTCTGGCCATCGGTTTGGCGCTGTTCCAGTTCTGGGGCGAATGGCCGTGGATCTTCAGCGTCATCGCCATCTTCATGATCGGCCAGGCGCTCGAAGGCAACGTGCTGACGCCCAAGCTCGTCGGCTCCTCGGTCGGGCTCCATCCGGTTTGGCTGATCTTTGCCCTGTCGGCATTTGGCACGGTCTTCGGCTTTGTGGGGATGCTCGTCGGTGTCCCTGTGGCCGCCGTGATCGGCGTGCTCGTGCGCCACTTCGTGGAACGCTACCAAGAGGGGATGCTTTACCAAGGGACCGCGGCCCGAGACACGACCGAAGAAGACGCCTGATGCCGCAGCAACTGACCTTTGACCTCCCCCTTCGCCCGGCGATGGGGCGGGATGATTTCTTTGTCTCTTCGGCCAATGCCGGGGCGGTATCGCAGATCGACGGGTGGCAGGGCTGGCCCCTGTCGAAACTGGTGCTCTGCGGCCCCGCCGCGTCGGGCAAGACCCACCTGGCCCATGTGTTCGCTCAGGCAGCCGGTGCCCGGATCGTTGCCGCCCGAGACGTCGCCGCGAATATCGAGAGCTTGGCAGAGGCCCCCGCCCTTGTGGTCGAGGACGCAGACACAATCTGCGACGACGCTTCAGCGGAGGAGGGGGTGTTTCACCTTCACAACGCCATGTTCCACCGCAATGCGCCGCTTCTGTTCACAGCCCGCAAACCCCCGTCCCGGTGGGGAACGAAGCTGCCCGATTTGGCCAGCCGTCTGGCGCAGGCAGGGCTTGCGACGCTGGAGGCCCCCGACGACGCGTTGTTGATGGCAGTCATGATGAAGCGCGCGTTTGACCGTAAACTGCCCCTGTCGCCGCAAATCCTGAACTATGCAGCCCCAAGGTTGGAACGCTCCTTTGCTGCCGCCGATGCCTTTGTGGCCCGTGTCGATGCCCTGTCGCTGAGCGAAAAACGCAAGCCCTCCCTGTCCCACGCCCGCCAAGCCCTGTCCGATGCAGACCTTGCGTCCCCCGCCGATGATACGTCATCGTGA